>JABDNG010000094.1 GCA_013001045.1 Woeseiaceae bacterium
GTAGCGCTAGAGGCTGTTCTCGATTCCAGACCGCCGATCGTCCATCAAAAGCCAAGCATCGGCTGCAATATCAAATGGTCGCCCGGCAATGAGCCTGACTATTATTGAAAGTCGTTCGAGGGTGGCGCGATGGCACCGCGCCGGCATGTCACTTCGGCGTATAGAGCTCGGCCTCTTCGCGAGTGAGTTGGTCGATCTTGATGGTCCACCGCGCCAATGATGAGCTGACCCGCAGCTGATACAGTCCGGCCGACTTGAATAATTTGACGCCGTTGCCTTTGCGCTTGGTGTGCAATACCCGCCCGACATGTCTGCCGGTCTTTGCCTCGACGAGCGTGATTTCGAGCGCGATCATCTGATCGTAATCACCATCGAGTCGCCAATCGAGCAACCACGGTGATTCCACCCGGAAAATAGCGGTGGTGGTATTGCCTGTGCCGCGAAATTCTTTCACACGATCAGCCGCCACGCTCGACGCCGATGTGCCGAGCAGCAGCGAAGAAAGAATCACGGCTGGCAAAAATAAGCGCATTGCTGACTCCATAATTATCCCTGGTCCGTGTAGCGGCGCCGCTGCCAGGACTTGACGCCCGTATTGTGCAATTGTATCGCGCAAGCAGCACAGGACCCAATGTTTTTACGCCGTACGACAGCGTAAAGATCGTGACCAGCACTGCTATATGTCAATACGACGTACCAGCGAGTCGAGTTTTAGCGCCGACGCATCAACGTCGAGCAAGACGGGAGAGAGCCCTGCAGCATCCGCAAACTCCTGTTCGCGGGCCTGACCCGGCGCAACCACGACGGCCATCAGGCCGACGTACATTAGCATCCAAAGCTTCATTACTTTTCTTGCGCGATTGATCACGTGACTCTCTCATCTGTATCCGGGTTTATGTTGTGAACACAGTCTACGGTTCCGAGCCGACCGATTGGTTGCAGCAATTTTCTATTTCGTAACAAAACGTATCAAAGGGCTTATTGCGTAGTACCACTAATACGCTATGCGTTTTCCATCCCATGCAAAAACGCCACCGGTATCTTCCGGGCGCAGCTGATCGATAACACCGATCAGGTATTGTGCGGAAATTTGCGAAGTGAAAAGTTGCCGCTGCGGTGTTCGCGACGTATAGGGCCGCGACAGTTGCGTATCCACCGTTCCCGGATGCAGGCCCGCGACCACCGAGTCAGGCCATTGCCGCGCGTGTTCGATTGAAAGCGTCTTTATGAGCATATTCAAGGCGGCCTTCGATGCCCGATACGAGTACCATCCACCCAGTCGATTGTCGCTTATGCTGCCGACACGCGCTGACAAAGACGCGAACACCGTTTTGCTCCCTTTACGAAGTTTGGGCAGGAAATGTTTTGCCACCAAAGCCGGGCCTGCAGCATTGACGGCGAATAGCCGCGTCAAGCCTTCGATATCGATCTCTCGCATGCTTTTCTCTGGCCGCAAATGTTCGCCCTGCCAGAGAATACCGCTTGCCACAATAACCAGATCGACTGGCCCGTTACTCGCAGAGATGTCGGCGGCGGCCGCGATTGATTCCTCATTTTCGAGATCGATAAAGGCGGTTTTTACGTTCTTCGGGCCTGATGGCGGGACGCGCCGCGAATACGCAGTAAGATTGGCCACGCGAGAGTCGGCGGACAGTAATTGCACGATGGCCTGGCCGATGCCGCCGCTTGCGCCGACAACAGCGATATTGCTCTGAGATGAGAATGTGGGCAGTAACGACATAAGAAGATTCGGCACTGGCTCTTGCCGCCTTTAGGTTTCCTTTGCTTGGTTGCTGGAGAACGCAGGGTAGCGACACCTCATGGGCTGTTGATTACCAATCTGTATGCGTGTGTATCTGAAGGTTTCCGACTACTTGCAGAGGTAGCTGAGCGTATCGGTCGTGAATCCACTGAGTTCACGACCGATGAGCTGTTTCAGAACCTCGGGATCGGCGATATTGCCCTCTTCAAGCATGGTCAGCTGGCCCCGCGTAACCGGGAAAAACGGGAGCCAGTCAAACAGCGTTGCGCCGACTCGCATGATCCATGTGGGCATCGGCAGAATCCACTTGTCTCTACCGGTCGCCGCCGCAATACGACGAAGCATCTCCTGCCACGACAATACCTCGGGCCCGCCGAGGCAATACGTCTTTCCTATCGTCTCGTCGTTTTCGAGCGCTGCCACGAAAGCGCTTGCGACATCGGCTATATAGACCGGCGACATGACGACGGCGCCTTTCCTCAGACTCCGGCCCGTGAAAAATGCGACGGCTGGAACCGGTGGCCGAATCATGTCGTTAAAAAGTTGCGTCGCAAACTCCATCTTGCCTTCGGGGTCACCAAATATGACGGACGGACGCAGCACGGTAACCTCGAGGCCGCTTTGTAGTGCGTGCTGCTCTGCCCGGTATTTGGTTTCCTGGTACGGCGTACCCGGTTGCTTTACGCCGTTGGCGCTCATGAGCAAGAGCCGTTTTACGCCCGTGGCGCGAGCTGCCTCGACCGTCCGTACCAGGCCCTGGTATTGCGCCTCCTCAAACGTGATTCCGCGACGCGGAAACTCTCGGAGGATACCGACGTTATAAATCACCGCGGAACATTCCTTCATCAGCGAACGCAACGCGTCTTGCATTGCAAGATCCCCCGGTATTACGCGGACCTGTTTCGATTGGCGCGCTTTATCCTCACTGCCGGCGCGAACCAGTAGTGACACCTCGTGACCAGCCGCCAGCAAAGCATCGGTGAGATGCCCGCCAACGAACCCGGTACCGCCGACAATTGCGACTCTCATGTTCCGTGGCTCTCCGTATACTGGGATTTGTTACAAATGCATACGTTTCTTATCCACCGCTAATCATATACTGCCTGTCCAGCCTCGACTTGCTCGCACCCGGAAAAAATATAATGGCAGAGTCAGCACCCGTAATTGTCTGGTTTAGACAGGACCTTCGCCTGACGGATAATCCGGCGCTGGATGCGGCCGTTCGACAGGGCGCACCCGTGCTGCCGATCTACATCCTCGATGATGAAAATGCGGCCGAGTGGAAGATGGGCGCCGCAAGTCGCTGGTGGTTGCACCACAGTCTCGAGCAACTCAACGCGTCATTGCGAGACGGCCTGCGGTTCTTTCGTGGCGATGCAACCACGATACTGCCTGAACTCGTCGATAAGGTTCAGGCGCAAGGCGTGTACTGGAATCGCCGCTACGAACCGTGGCGCATTGCTCGCGATACCCGTATCAAGGAGGTGCTGCAGCGGGACTCTGTTCCGGTCAAAAGTTATAACGGCTCGCTGCTCTTCGAACCGCCGAATACGACGAAGGCCGACGGCACGCCTTACCGGGTCTTTACGCCATTTTATCGCAAAGGTTGTTTGCAGAACGGCATCCCGCCGCGCAAGCCGCTGCCTGCGCCGAACGATGTCGCGTTATGCACCGTCGACGCCGGGCTCTCTCTTGACGAACTTGAGCTCATGCCGGAGATCAACTGGTACAAGCACATGTCGGCCACCTGGTCGCCCGGCGAAGACGGTGCCGCAAGACGACTGCAGCAATTTCTTCAGTCTGGAATCAATCATTACGACGAGGGTCGCAACCGGCCGGATCAGAACTATGTATCGCGACTGTCTCCACACTTGCACTTTGGTGAATTGTCGCCCAACCAGCCATGGTTCGCGGTGTACGACGCCATGGCCGGCGAGGAATTGACACCCGATGCAGACCGCTTCCTGAGCGAGTTGGGTTGGCGCGAGTTTTCCAACAATCTCTTGTATAACGAGCCAACACTTCCCGCCAAAAACCTGCAGCGCAAATTTGATCGATTTCCCTGGATCCAGGACGAAGAGTCGTTGCGGCGCTGGCAGCACGGTCAAACCGGTTACCCGATTGTAGACGCCGGTATGCGAGAGTTGTGGCGCACCGGCTATATGCACAATCGGGTACGCATGATCGTTGGATCGTTTCTCGTAAAGAACCTGTTGCAACACTGGCACCACGGCGCGCGATGGTTCTGGGACACGCTTGTCGATGCCGATCTCGCCAACAACAGCGCGAGCTGGCAGTGGATCGCGGGCTGTGGAGCCGATGCGGCGCCCTACTTCAGAATCTTCAACCCGGTGACGCAAGGAAAGAAATTCGATCCGGATGGCCAGTATGTGCGCCTTTATGTGCCGGAGCTCGCCGCCATGCCCGACAAGTTCATTCACAACCCATGGGAGGCACCGGCCGAAGTGTTACGCGAATCAGGCGTGTTACTCGGCGACGACTATCCCGAACCGGTTGTCGACCTCAAGTCGTCACGTGAGCGAGCATTAGCCGCGTTCAAGTCACTGAGCCCTTCCTCATCGTGATCGCCTCGCACTCTCGATCCCACTGAGGCGTTCCTGAAAATCGTTCCACCAGGAAATCGATGAACGCGCGTACGCGGTACGAGAGGTGTCGTGTCGGCGGGTAAATCGCGTAGGCGGGCGATATCGGCCAGGTATGGTCGGTCAATATCGGCACGAGATTTCCACGCCGGATCGACTCTGCCGCGATGAACGTTGGCTGCATGACGATGCCCATGCCGTGCGCTGCCGCGTTCGCCAGAAAGTCGCCGCTGCTCGCAGACATGACGGAGTCAATGTCGATAGCGCGCTTGTTGCCCTCGTCATCGACGTAAGCCCATTTGTTCGGGTCCGTGAGGTTGGAGTAGACCAGGCATCGATGATCGCTCAAGTCAGCAGGCGTTTGCGGTTCACCGTGGACCTTTAGGTAATGCGGCGACGCACAAATGACCGTATGCACGTCGAACAACCGCCGCGCGATGTGCGACGAGTCTTGCAGCCGGCCGATACGCAACGCGACGTCGATGCCCTCCTCGATGAGATCGATACGCCGGTCATTGAGATTCAGATCAAATTCCACTTTTGGATGCAGCTTGCTGAATGCAGCGATGGGCTTACACATATGGCGCACGCCGAATGACAGCGGTAAAGCCACCCGCAGTGTGCCGCGCAGCTCGCCGTGCTCCTGCTGGACCGCGGCTTCGGCTTCATTCAGGTCTGCGAGAATCCTGGCGCTGTGCTCGTAAAAACTGCTGCCCGTCTCGGTGAGGTTGAGAACCCGGGTGGTGCGGCGCAAGAGCTGGACCCCGAGCCGCTCCTCCAGCGCCGATACACGCCGGCTGACCGCCGATTTTGCCGATTTGAGCCGATCGGCTGCCGCGGTGAAGCTACCGGCCTCCACCACGGCGACAAATGCCTGTAAATCCTCGAATTTATCCATATTGTTGCGTATTTCGAAACAATCTTGTCTTGAGACTAGCCTTTATCTCGATAATGTCAACAGCGAAACTGCCGACATGCCATCAAATCGGACACCAGCAGGAGCAAGATCTATGAAATCCCAGCAAACTCATGTTCTCGAGGTCAACGCCAGCGGACGCATCGACAACTCGGCCAGCCGCGCACTCACGCGCGACCTGATCGCCGCACTGGACGATCGCTATGGCAATGTGCAGACGGTTCGCCGCGACCTCGCGCATGGCGTTCCGTTTGTGGACGCTGAGTGGATCGAAGCCAACTTTACGCCGGACGACGCCCGCACGGAAACGCACAGAAAGGCGCTCGCGTTGTCCGATTCCCTGGTTGCCGAACTCCGGAACGCCGATGTACTCATCATCGGAACGCCCGTCTACAACTTCTCGATCCCGGCTGCACTAAAAGCATGGATCGATATGATTGCGCGTGCGCGCATGACGTTTCGCTACACGGAAAACGGCCCCAAAGGCCTGCTCGAGGGCAAGAAGGCGTATCTTATTGTGGCGACCGGCGGCGTTCCCGTGGGAAGCGACATGGATTTCGCAACGCCGTATCTGAAACATGCGCTTGCGTTCGTCGGCATTACCGATGTCGAAATCATCGCCGCCGACAGACTCAACAGCCAGGCTGAAGAGTCCATGGACGCCGCGCGCGCGCAAATCGCAGAACTAGTTCATCTTGCGCCTCAGGCGGCGTAAGTCGAAGGAGGTAGTGAATCATGCTCGATATTATCCGATCCGACAGCAGGGGCAGCGCAGACCATGGCTGGCTGCGCGCCAAGCACACATTCTCGTTCGCCGAGTACCAGAACCCCGAGCGCGTTAATTTCGGCAATGTTCGCGTGATCAATGAAGACCGCATTGCGCCGGGCAAAGGTTTCGGGACTCATCCGCATCGTGATATGGAAATCGTTACCTACATCATCGATGGCGCCATCGAGCACAAGGACAGCATGGGCAACGGCACTGTAATTACAGCCGGGGAAGTACAACGGATGACGGCGGGCACCGGCGTGCAGCACAGCGAGTTCAATCACTCGCAAGACGATGAGCTGCACTTGCTGCAAATCTGGATCTACCCGGAGAAGAACGGCCTCGAGCCCGGCTATGAGCAGACGCACTTTCCGCGCGCAGAAAAACTCAATCGCCTGCGCCTGGTGGGATCACGCGACGGCCGGGAGGGCTCGGTGACCATCCACCAGGACGTTGACCTGTATGCGAGCGTCCTCGAGAAGGACAAAGAACTGTCCCTCGACGTGCGCAGCGGTCGCAAAGTACTCATTCAGGTCGTCAGCGGCGACATCGATATCAACGGTCAACAATTGTTCGCGGGCGATGGCGCGCAACTTGAAGACGAGCGCACGCTGCGGATCAGCGCCTCTACCGAGGCCGAGTTCCTCTTGTTCGATATGGGCTGACGGCAAGGTTAGACTGTGGGGATGCGCCTTATTGCCCTGGTCTCGAACATGTTGCTGGTCGCCGCATGCGGCGGTGGTAGCGGCAGCGCACCAGCCGTGCCGATGCTTCCCTTGTCCGACACAACCGCGATCGCCGCGGTCCAGGGGCACGGCGCGACGAGCCCGCTGGCGGGACAGGCGGTGTCGATCTCCGGCATTGTCACTGGCGATTTTCAAGACAATGATGATGACAACACCCGCAATCTCGGCGGTTTCTATGTTCAGTCCGAGGCCCCCGATGCAGACCCGATGACGTCGGACGGCGTCTTCGTTTATGACGGCAACAACCCCACCGTTGACGTCAGTGTCGGCGAGCAGGTCAGCGTGCAGGGCACCGTGAACGAATACTTCGGCGAGACCCAGATTTCGCAACCGACGGTGAAGATCACCGGCTCAGGCTCAATCCAGGCGACGGAGATAAGCCTGCCGGCTACCGGCACGACGACAAACGATGACGGTGACCTGATCGCCGACCTTGAACGTTACGAAGGGATGCTGCTTCGATTTCCACAGACACTTTCCGTCACCAACCTGCGAAACCTTGAGCGATTCGGCTCGGTCGGCTTATCGCAAGGTGGACGCCTCTATCAATTTACCAATGCCAATGCGCCGGATCCGGCCGCGTACTCGGCGCACAAAGCCTCCAACGCTCGCAGGACCATCGAACTCGACGACGGCCTGCGATCATCAAACCCGGCCACGATTCGATATCTCAATGCGGGCACCGCGTCCGGATACACGATTCGTACTGGCGACACCATTGCCGGCGTCAGCGGAAACCTGCGCTACTCGAGGGGCAGTGGCGGAAACGGCGATGAGGCATGGCGGTTAATGCCCACAGCAGGCCCGCAATTCGACTCGATGAACCCGCGCCCCGGTCGCCCGTCCGTCGGCGGCAGCGTCCGTGTCGCGAGTTTTAACGTCCTTAATTTCTTCTCGACTATCGATGCAGGCCAAAGCGTTTGCGGTCCGCAGGGTACCGACAACTGTCGAGGTGCGGACAGCGCGGAAGAGCTCGACAGGCAACTCGCGAAGACGGTGTCGGCCCTGGCACTGCTGAACGCCGATGTCGTCGGGCTCATGGAGCTGGAAAATAACAGCAATGCTTCTTTGCAAAGACTCATCGATGCGCTGAACACGAAAATCGGGGCCAACGATTTTGCGTTTGTCGATACGGGCACGATTCATGACGACGCGATAAAGACAGGCTTTATTTACAAATCATCGACGATCGCACTGAGGGGCCGATTCGCATTACTGGATCGCAGTGTGGATTCACGATTCAATGACTCAAGAAACCGTCCGGCGCTCGCACAGACATTCGAGGTGATCAGCACAGGCGCCGCACTAACCGTCGTTGTCAATCACCTGAAGTCCAAGGGTTCTCCCTGCGACGCCGACGGCGATGCCAACCTCGACGATGGACAAGGTAATTGCAACCAGACGCGAACCAGCGCCGCGACAGCGATTGCGGACTGGCTTGCGACGGACCCCACGGACAGCAGCGACCCCGACTACCTGATCATTGGCGACCTCAACGCCTACACACGCGAAGACCCGCTAACGGCATTTCACACTGAGGGGCTCAGCAAGCTGCTCGGCGCCGACACCCACCCGTACTCATTCGTTTACGATGCGCAGGCAGGTGCGCTCGATCACGCCATTGCCTCAGCCGACCTCGTGCCGCAGGTCGTTGACACGATTGACTGGCACATCAATGCCGATGAGCCCGCTCTGCTCGACTATAACCTTGAGAACGATCGCAACCCGGCGTTGTTCGACCCGGACTCGCCGTATCGGTCGTCCGATCATGACCCTGTCGTTATCGGCCTCGAACTGACGAATTGACGTCTATTCCGGCTTGCGAAATTTCAGCGTCATGCGATTCGATTCGCCGATCGCCTCGATTTCGGCCTTGAGGTCCGGATTGTCAGCGCTGGTAGCGAATGAGGGTGGCAGCCGCCAGACGATGTCATCTTCTCCCGGTTGATCCATTGGGTTGGCGTTGATGTCGCTTTCAGCGATGAACTCGAAGCCGGCCTGCTCGGCCGCAGCGATGACAAACGATTTCTTGAGATAACCATGGCTGCCGTCTGCGAACGCGTCGGACATCTCTTCGCGCGCATGGTGCTGCACGATGCCGAGCGTGCCGCCAGGTTTCAGTACATTGAAGGCATCGTCGAGCAAAGCGGTCAAATAACCGCCTTCGTCTTCAAAATTCGCGGCGTTGTGCAACACCCTGGCGAGAAATACTACGTCGGCCGTACCCAGCATCGATGCTGGCGTTGAACCGAAAATAAAAGCACTCACCGTCGCGCTGTCGTCATCTCGCCACTCTTCGGCGCCGACCGGCCAGTCCGTCGTCCAGGTCCGCATCTTCTCGACGAACTCAGCGGTGCCAAATGCAAAATTTGGCCACATGTCCAGTGCGTAGTTTGCGCCGATCAGGTGGCCTTCCTTACCCAGGTAAGGGAGCAGGATTCGCGTGTACCACCCGCCACCGGGGAGCCCCTCGACGACCGTCATGCCGGGTTCAATGTCGAAAAATTCCAGCGTTTCTTTCGGATGACGATACTGATAGCGCGCCTGTACGTCGGCAGGCTGTGCATCGAGCACTATGGCCAGGCGACTGTTTTCCGCAGGCGGAGCGGCAGTTGCCATCTTCTTGGCGCCGGCTTCTACCGGTGTCTCGACGGCCGGTTGACAGGCAGAGACCGTAAATACCAGGAGTAACCCAATGTACTTGTGCATGAAATTCCCCAACACACCCAGATTCGACAGGTTGAAAATTATGCGTCAGTCGAGGCTTTGCAGCAACGCGTGAGTGTCCTTTCGAACCTCGCCAAGCGCAGCAATGATCCTGTCGTAGCTGTCCCTGTCGGGCCCGAGGCCTTGCCAGTCCTCGTCCCACACCTTCCACAGCTGCGTGGCGGATGCCGGAACATCACCGTCGAGCACTTGCGACAAATCCTTGATGGTCAGCACCAGCGCCCACCCGGTAAGCGGGTTGCCTTTGTCTTCGGCGTCCATTTCCCAATGACGATGATAGACGACCTGCTGGAGTTCGCCGGCGTTACGCAGAACCTCCATCGAAATCAGGCGCTGATTCCGATTGTGCTCGCTAACCTCATTTCGCCACGTATTATAGCCAAGGCTGCTAATCGCAATAACAAGGCTGATCAATGCAACCGCGTTGCGTTGTAGTTGCTCTCGTATTCGGACTTTGTTCGGCATCACTCACTCCTGTGCCCCCAGTCTATTAGACCGGCGCTCGGGATCGATTATTTCGTGCCGGACGACGCTCGCGATGGCCACTGTGCATGCCTGTCAGATCGCTGCAGGCGCAGCAGCACGCCGACGACGGCGATTCCGATCGTCGCAACGGCTGTCAGAAACAAGAAGTAGTTCTGGTGACCGACAACGCCCGGTGACGCGTCCAGAATACGACCCGTGATCGGCGCAAAGAATATTTCCGGTGTGTAGCCCACAAAGGACACCATTCCGGCGACCGCCCCGGTCAGCAATGCCGGTGTCTTGTTTTCTTCGAGCAGCGCGAAGTACACGCCGCGCAATGCGAAGACTGCGAAAAAACTGACAAGGATATTTGCGTAGATAACCATCAGCCCGGAGCCGTCGGGTAATGCGATCGAGAGCATGCCGTAGCTCATGAGCAAGACGAAGAACGAGGCACCAATCGTCTTGCTTGCGCTCCAGCGGTCTGCGGCAAATCCGGCCGTGATTGCCGCAAAAGGCCGTATGTAGGCGCCGTAAGCCGACAGTTGGGCCCCCTCGATTTCATCCATACCCAGCACTTGCACCGCATACAGCGAGTAGTTGTCGAGCCCTTTATAGCCGCAGTAGGCACAGACAATGACGGCTGCCTGAGCCCAAACCAGTGGCCGTCGCGTGACGAGCGCTGCATTGTGAAAGAGCCCCTGACTGCTGTCGCCAACGTGCTTCACCGGCGGAATCAGCAACCACGTCAGTCCGGCCGTTACGATCGCGGCGATCGAATACATAAAAATCACAGCGCGAAATGCGGCGCGCCGCTCCTCGTTGGTCACGTTCGCCGCGTCATCCGGCAAGTACCCGGCGAGAACTGCGATGCCCAAGGTTGCGAATATCGCAGCTGCTATGCCGCGACCGCCCTCGAGAACACCGAACGCCCGCCCTTGCGACGTGTGGCCGCCCCACTCGCGGGTCGCCCGAATAAGCGCCGCCCAGAACAACAGTATCGTCGTGACGCCCCAGTAGCCATACAGCAACGCCATTCCCCACACGCCTGGATACGTCGCCATGTAGAAGCCACCAGCGCCTGTCGCAAGCAGCGAGACGGTAAGAAGAGACCGCGCCGAAAATCGGTCGGCCAGCATGCCACCGGGAAAGTACGCAAGCATCGCCGTTACGCCATACACCGCAAATACGTCGCCGAGCTCAGTGTTGGTAAAACTGAAGGCCTCTAGCAGGGTTGGCCGAAAGAATCGCGCTGTATGGAATGGCAGGCCGAAGACAATCTCACCAGCGACCACGAGCGTGATGATCAAAAAATATCGTGACATATGGCTTAGCTCATCAGGGGTCGTAAGACGCGTCGACGAGCCTCCTGGAAATCCACCAGGCGTTTCCGGCCGGATCGGTGATTCCCGCTTGCCTGTCGTCGTAAGACATGTCGGCCGCGTCGAACAGCTTGACGGCTCCGTTTCCGATCGCTTTTTCGAGTGTTTGGTCAACGTCTTCGACGTAAACATAGTAGGAGCCCGGCATCGGCAGTATGTTCTCGTTGTCCGCCTCGCCCACCATGAATGTCGACGTACCGATCCGGATCCTTGCGTTTGCCACGCGACCGCCCGGAAACTCAGTCCTGCCAACTTCCTCGGCGTCGAAAACCTTGCTCAGGAAATCGATGAATTCGTTTGCGTCGTTCACGATCATGTATGGAAACACTGTTCCGTAGCCGTCCGGTATATACATCGTGTCACCTCTCTCCGTTTATGACGTACAAGAAGCTCGTTCGACAGCTTCTTTATCTATCGCCCGAAAAACCACGCGGATACGCGAAATGCGGTCGATCAACCTGCTTTGATGATATGGCATGGAAACACCCCCAACGAAGCGACATTGACGTATTATAGGCTTCACGAACCCGGATGGCCGCGTAATGAACTGAAAACAAATTCAGGCCAATCGTCAGCTCGACCTCCGATTCGTGGATTGGTACTGCCGTTACCTGGACCAATAATCGTCATTTCTTGTTATTGTTGGTCAGGCGACTTTATCTTTTTTTGGGAGGTGCAACCGTGACTAAGGAACTGAGCGATCTTGAAAAAACCCTGCAACAGACGAAGAAACAATTTCTGACATCCGCCAAGCGCGCGACCAGGGAGTTGGACCGGCAACGGAAAAGCCTGAGAAAAGAAATCAGTAAAGCGAATGCACGTGCCAAGCGGACGCGAGCTCAACTTCAAAAGAAGACCGAGCGGCTGGCGAAGACGACGGCGAACAAGGCCAAACGGGAGCTCAGGAAACAAATACGTAGCCTGGAAAAGATGCTCGACGGTGCCCGCGACGATGCGGTTCAGTTACGCAAAGACCTCGCTCCGGTTATGGACGACCTGGGCAACGCCCGCGATCATCTGTCTCATGCGCTGCATGTAGACCGGGCACTGGCCAAGATTCGACGGCAGCTGGCCGGCAAGCCGGCGAGGAAGAAGGCCAGGAAGAAAAAGGCCACTAAGAAAAAAGGCGCGAAGAAAAAGGCTGCCAAGAAAAAAGCCACTAAGAAGAAAGCGACAAAGAAAAGAGCCACCAAGAAGAAGGCGGCGAAGAAGAAGGTCGCCAGGAAGCGACCGGCAAAGAAAAAGGCAACAAAGAAGAAAGCGGTCCGTAGAAAAGCGCCGGCACGCAGAAAGAAGGCCCGACGCGCCTAGGAATCCGCCTGATCGGTCGGGCGTGCGCTATTCGTCAGTCTCGGCAAGCCTCGCGGCATGCTCGAGCTCGTAAGGAGGCGGTGCGCCACCCGGCCCTTTCAGGTAATGGTCCATCCAGCGCTTGAACCGCAAGGCATAATCATACGTCGCAGCGGTGTTGCGATTACCATGCTCTTCGCCTGGATAAATGACCAGGCGGACCGGCGTATCCGTGCGGAGTTTGATGTGGCGATACATCTCCAGCGATTGGCTCGGGTGAACTCTCGGATCTTTGTCGCCCCCCATGATCAAGAGCGGCGTTTTCGCCTTGTCCGCGTGATAAACGGGGCTGCGCTTTAGCATCCACATCCAGTCTTCCCACGGCCAGGCGCGGGAATGAACGTTATACATCTCGTACGGAATATCTCCGGTACCGAACTTGGAAACCTGGTTTGAAATTCCGACGAACGCAACAGCCGCTGCGTATTCATGACTGAGTGCAGTGGCGCCCCACATGGAAGCGTAGCCCCCGTAGGAACCGCCGGAAATACCGACCCGCTGCGCATCGGCCAGTCCCTTTTCGACCAGGTGTGTCTTGACGTCGACGATATCGTTGAATTCCTCCTCGGCGTAATCATTCTGACCGAGTTTTGAAAAGAGGACCCCGCGACCCGTGCTGCCACGGTAGTTCGGATAGACAACCGCATAGTCCTCTGCCGCCATGACCTGCCCGGGCTGACTGTAACTCGACATCCAGCCATTCGATTGATGAGCCTCCGGGCCACCGTGAACGAAGACAACCAGAGGGTTGCCGCCTCTCTTCTCATTGAACGGATGAATCAGGACCGCTTCGAGCTCCAGGCCATCGCGCGCCGTGTATTTGATCGCCTCCTGCTTCGCCAATTTACGTTGACCAAGAATCGGGTTCGAGTTCGTCAGGCGCTTGGCTTCGCTACCGTCGCGCAACAAATACACTTCGGGTGGGTGTTGCGGCGTATCCGCGATGGCTGCAGCGACAGCTTGTCCCGGACGCGCATCGACCGACCGCAATATCGGTCCTGAAGACGGCGCCGATCCTTCTGAATTGGCGCTTGCGGTCGAGGCCGACGACCATTGCGTCCAGAGGCCACGCTGGCCCAACCAGCGGATGCTGGAATCGTCCCGCCAGGCGAAGTCGCCGATATGTCCCGGGTACTCCGGCACCAGATCGCGCCGAGCGCCGCCGCTTGCCGGCATGACGTATAGCCTGCCCTCACTCGGATCATTGATATCAACACTGCCGATGTAAGCAAGGTCTGCACCGCTCGGCGAGAACTCGAATCGCCCGAGCTTGCCCGTCGAACCCGCCTTGGCCAGAACCTTGCCGCTCGCAGCGCCGACGACGTAGATGTCGCGCGACGTGTACGAGTCATCGATCAATGGTGTCGGGGCCAGGCTGACGGCATAACGATCTCCATCGGGTGCCCACGCCAGGTTGGACGCGGAACCCGGCAGCTGCTGCGCGACCGCTACATTCGTTTCCAGGTCGAGCATCCAGACCTTGGCTACAGGAACCGACTCTTCGTAGACAACCGCTTTGAATCCCTTGGTTTCGAGCTCGTCATGCTTTTGCGGCGGGGCGTCACTCGCCAGGAACGCGATGCGCTTGCCGTCGGGTGCCGGGAAAATAAGGCCCATCGCATTGACGTGTGTGAATTTTTCTATGGCCTCGCCGCCGGCAATGGCAATTTCGAACAGCGAATTGAAGGTCGCATCCGGGTCCCGCTTCGCAACAAAATACAAAAACTGTCCGTCCACCGACCATGCAGCAGTCGAAATTTCGATATTACCGATGACGTAGGGGCGCGAGACGCCGTCAAGATCGACGACGTGTAGTTCCTTATAGGGCAAGCCGTCGTCATCCTTGTAGATTTCTCGAGGCACAGACAGCAAGTATGCGATTTGGTCGCCCGCCGGACTCATGAAAACACCGGTCACACGTTTTAATGCAACAACTTCTTCCAGGCTAAGCGCATCGGATTGGGCGACGGCTGTCGGAGAAAATGACAGCGTCATCAACAGAAACAAACTGGCGGTGCGAAAGCATTGGCGGATAGATGTGATCATGAAAGTAGTGCCCCGGTTTCTTGGTAATTCTGCGTTAGCAGTTGCAACGGTGTTGGCGAGCAAGATGCCCGCCCGGAGGATAAACCCGGCACGGTTTCAATGCCAGTTGCCGCCGGACGCATGGTAGGATTCCGGCGAGCAAATATCGAGCGAGTTATCCAATGAGTCACCACGAACACCACAAGGCCCATCGCGTAGGATGGTTGCGCGCGGCCGTTCTGGGCGCAAACGACGGCATAGTCTCGACCGCGAGCCTGATTATTGGTGTCGCCGCGGCAAGTAGCACC
The DNA here is from genome assembly GCA_013001045.1 of Woeseiaceae bacterium. Lineage (GTDB taxonomy): Bacteria > Pseudomonadota > Gammaproteobacteria > Steroidobacterales > Woeseiaceae > UBA1847. Next base: position 15,054 of record JABDNG010000094.1, read on the forward strand.
CACGTCAATATTCTGCTCGCCGGCGTCGCCGGTCTGGTCGCAGGCGCGATGTCAATGGCGGCAGGCGAGTATGTCTCCGTCAGCTCACAGGCCGACACTGAGAATGCTGACCTGGAGCTCGAACGGCTGTCTCTGGAGCATGATTTCGAGACCGAAAAAGTGGAGCTTGCGGAAATCTACGAAAATCGCGGGCTGGAACCTGCATTGGCGCTACAGGTTGCCGGGCAGTTGATGGAGCATGACGCCCTGGGAGCGCACGCCAGGGATGAAATCGGCATCTCCCATATTGTCAGCGCTCAGCCGGTACAGGCGGCGATTTCTTCGGCGGCTACGTTCGTCGTCGGTGCAGCTCTTCCCCTGGCTGTAGCGTGGGCAATGCCCGGGCCTAAGCTTATTTCCGCGGTCGCTGTATCTTCCCTCGCCTTCCTCGCCCTGCTTGGCGCATTGGCGGCTCGCGCTGGCGGCGCGCCGATTGTTGCCGGCGCTACTCGCGTTTGTTTTTGGGGCGCGCTCGCAATGGCGCTGACGGCGGGTGTCGGGCGGCTATTTGGCGTCGTCGCCTGAGGATCGCATGATGAAACGATTTGTAAAAAGGCATACCTATACCGCCCTGGTCTTCGCGGTGCTGACTTCGTCAGCCTGCGCTGCAGAAATTCCCGGAACGATGCGTGTCGATTTTTTTCACAGCGGCAATCACTCGGCCGAGTTGCTCAGTCTGGATCAGCTTGTGATCGAGCCGCTGCCCTGGACCGGCAATATGGCACAGCCCATCGACCGCACGCTGCGTGGCAAATACCTTTTCGAAATCGTGAGCAACGGGGTGACCGCATGGTCGAGAAGCTTCAGCAGTATCTACGGTGAATGGGAAACGACGTCCGAGGCGCGAGAAATCAATCGTTCTTTTCATGAATCCGTACGATTCCCGTCGCAGGACGAAGTCTTTGAGATCGTTTTGAAGAAACGCGACGCGAACAATCAGTTCGAGGAAATCTGGCGCATCGAACTCGATCCGGATGATGTTCTCGTGCATCGGGAATCGGCCAGGTACGCCGACAAGGTTATTGCCATTCACAAAGGCGGTGATCCGGCCAACACCGTGGACCTCTTGCTCATGGGTGATGGTTACACGGCCGAAGAACACGATGCGTTTATCGACAAGGCGAAAATGCTTGCCGACGTGTTATTCGCGACATCACCGTTTAAGGAGCGCAAGGATGACTTCAATATCTGGGCCCTTGCACCGGCCGCGCCACAATCCGGCGTGTCGAGACCATCGACGGGCACTTACCGGGATTCACCGATTGGTGCCACCTACGATGCGTTTCGTTCAGAGCGTTACATACTGACGTTTGATAACAAGTCGATGCGCCGAATTGCTTCGTCGGCGCCGTACGATTTTATCGAGATCCTGACCAATACCGATGTATACGGCGGCGGCGGAATTTACGGCTTGTTCAGCACAGCCGCTGCGAACAGCGAATGGGCGCCGTACCTGTTCGTGCACGAATTCGGGCATCATTTTGCCGGACTGGCCGACGAGTACTACACGAGCTCGGTCGCTTACGAGGCTCCAGCTGAAATTTCGGAACCCTACGAACCCAACGTCACGGCTTTGCTCGACCCGAAGAAGCTGAAGTGGAAACACCTCGTGCAGTCAGAGACCCCATTGCCAACGCCGTGGCCAAAGGCTGAATTCGAGAAGCATTCGATTGCCGTGCAGCAACGTCGCGCAGAAATGCGTGCGGCCAACGTCAGCGAAGCCGAAATGAATTCGCTCTTTCGGTACACCAGGGATTATGCTGACGCGCTGTTCGAAAAGTCCGGTCAAGAAGGTGTGGTCGGTGCGTTCGAAGGCGGTAATTACCAGGCCGAAGGCTACTATCGATCCGAACAGAATTGCCTGATGTTCACGCGTTCTGAATCTTTCTGTGCGGTCTGTGCCGCAGCTATCGAGAAGGTCATCGACGAATACACAGTGTCGGACTGACGCGCACCGACCGCTTCAAATAGCGGGCAACCCGCGGTGACTACCACGCCGCCCGCGAAGCCCATAGCCAGCCCGTCGAGTTCAATCTTGTGAGTGGTCGCTCAGGTTCTGAGTTTATAGCCGGTTTTGAAGACCCAGCGCACGATGGCCAGACACGCGATCAGAAACGCGACCGCCATGCCGAGGCTTAAGAAGACGCTGACATCAGCGTTCTCGTAAAAGCTCCAGCGGAAACCGCTGATGAGGTAGACCACGGGGTTAAACAGGCTGATCGTCTGCCAGACCGGGGGCAGCATGCTGATTGAGTAGAATGTGCCGCCCAGGAACGTCAGCGGCATGATGACGAGTATCGGCACGATCGTCAGCTTTTCCCAGCCATCGGCCCAGATGCCAAGCAGGAATCCGAACAGGCAGAACGATACGCAGGTCAGCAACAGGAACGCGACCATGATGACGGGGTGAGCGATTTCGAGATCGACAAAAAAGCTCGCGGTTCCGAGGATAATCGTGCCAATGATGACCGATTTTGTAGCGGCAGCACCAACGTAGCCCAATAACACCTCGCCATACGACACCGGTGCCGACAGCACCTCGAAGATCGTGCCGGTAAATTTCGGAAAGTAGATGGCGAATGACGAGTTCGAAATGCTCTCGGTCATTATCGACAACATGATCAGGCCCGGCACGATGAACGAGCCATAGCTCACGCCGTCGATCTCCGTAATACGGGAGCCGATCGCGGAACCGAATATGACGAAATACAGTGACGTCGACAGCACCGGCGCGACGATGCTCTGTACGACGGTCCGGAACATACGCGCCATCTCATAACGATAGATGGCTTTAACAGCATGAAAATTCATCAGGTTTTTTTCACCAGGTCGACGAAGATATCCTCAAGCGAACTTTGCGTGGTCTGTAAATCATTAAATCGAATGCCGGATCTGCGCAGGTCATTGATCAGGTCCGTAATTCCGGTGTGCTCCCCCTTGGTGTCGTACGTATAGACAAGCCTGCGCCTGTTTCGGCTTAGCTCAAGGTCATAGTTGCTGAGTTGAACTGGCACATCATCGAGCTCTTCGTACAAATTCAGCATGAGCTGCTTCTTGCCCATCTCGCGCATCAGTTTCTTCTTGTCCTCGACCAGAATGATCTCACCGTTGTTGATAACACCGACCCGATCCGCGAGCTGTTCCGCCTCTTCTATGTAGTGCGTCGTCAGGATGACAGTCACGCCTTCCTTGCGCAGGCTCTTCACAACATTCCACATGTCCTGACGAAGCTCGACATCCACGCCGGCCGTGGGCTCATCGAGAAACAGTATCTCGGGCTCATGGGCCAGTGCCTTCGCTATGAGCACGCGGCGTTTCATGCCACCCGACAATTCCATGCTTTTCGTGTCTTTCCTGTCCCACAGGGACAGCGACTTCAGCACTTTCTCCAGGTGCTCAGGACTGGCCCCCTTGCCGAACAGCCCGCGGCTGAACCTGCAAGTATTCCACACCGTTTCGAAGCTCTCCGTCGGCATCTCCTGCGGCACCAGGCCAATTTTTGCACGTGTCAGGCGAAAATCGCTGACGATATCGTGCCCGTCAACCAGTACTTCGCCCTGGGTCAGGCGGGTGATACCACAGACAATGTTGATCAGTGTCGTTTTGCCAGCACCATTCGGGCCGAGCAGCGCAAAAATTTCGCTCTTGTTGATCGACAGGCTTACGTTCTTGAGGGCATCAAATCCACCCGCGTAGGTCTTGGTAAGGCCCTTGATGTTGATTACGGCTTGCACGTCGCAATCATACGACGAAACAGCGCGCAATGGCTCTATCGGCTCGAAGCAACTGGACGGCGAGCGGACACCCGATCCCTGGTGGGTATGTAATACATCGGGGTTAACGTCGGTCTCTGATATCTATGACGAAGACTTTCATTGCTTTGCTGGTTCTGCTGGCGCTCACCGCGGTTGTCCTGACGTTCTTCTGGGTCAATCGACCGCGCAAGATAAGTATAGACGCGCCGGTCGCTGCGGATTTCCCGGAACAGGGCTTTTCGCACGATGCCTTCGAAGCCTTGCTCCGTGAGCACGTCACGCCGGGCGGTCGGGTGGATTACGACCGCTGGCACGCGTCGTCGGCTTCGGTATCGGCACTGGATTCCTACCTCGCAGCCGTCAGCCGATTCAGTCCCGAGACCACGCCCACGCGGTTCCCGGAACGCAACGACGCCCTGGCCTACTGGATGTACGGCTATAACGCCTATGTGATCAAAGCTGTGCTCGATCGCTGGCCCGTATCGAGCGTCACGGACATCAAAGCCCCCATCGAGGCCGTCAAGGGCATGGGCTTCTTCTTCCAGCTGCGATTCTCATTCGGCGGTGAGCACCTGAGCCTGCTCGCCGTGGAAAACGAGAAGATCCGGGCGCGCTACCAGGATGCGCGCATCCACTTCGTGCTCAACTGCGCCAGCGAAAGTTGTCCCGTGGCTCGCCCCGAGTTGCCCACCGGTAATGAGCTTGAAGAACTCATGGCGAGGGCGGCCGTTGAATTCGTCAATGACCCGGATAATGTCTCTGTCGACCATGATAAACGGACGGTGTTTCTGTCGACGATTTTCAAGTGGTACAAGAAGGACTTTATCAACGACCTTCGTGCCCGGGGTCGTCCCTCGGCGCGCGGGTTGATCGATTACGTGGCTGACCTCGCGACGGGTTCGCTGCGCAACGAACTCGAGCGCGCAGACAACTACAAGATTGAATTCCGGGACTACGACTGGCGCCTGAATGAGGCGCACTAGGTAACCAGTCCCTCAATTGCATGTTCCCCAGGATGACCCGGTAAAGAAAGAAGGCCAGTTACCGCGTGAGAAATTCCAGTTGCTCATCCGCTATGCGCCACAGCTCCGCGACGATCTCTTTTCGATTGGGTTGTATATGCCGACCTTCGGTGTAGACCAGCCGCTTGGGCTCGCGGGCAGCCTCGAGTAACAACTCTGCCTGCCCGGCGGGTGTCCGCTCATCATCGCGTGCAGCAACGATCAGTACGGGACGCGGTGAGATAGTGGCGATGTGTTTGGCCGTGTCGAGAACCGGGCCGTAGGCCAGCCAATGCAGGAGTGTCGCCAGCGGATCGTGCAGGAGTTTCGTGTCAATCCGGCGCGCTACTTGTGTTTTCAGCCATAAGCGATTGTCGGCCGCGCCGTGCACGAGCATCACGCCCGTAATCCGTGCGTCCCGGGCAGCAGCGGTCGCCGCAAACGGCACGCCAAGACTTGCGCCTACAACGATCACTCTTTCGGTGTCGACCCAGGGCTGTTGCACCAGCCAGTCAATGACCAGTGATACGGCCGGAGTGGTATCAAGAAACGCCTGCCGGGCCAGCGGGATCGTTTTCACAATGGGCAGCAGGCCTTTGACTTTCTCCGGGCCATCGTAGGGATAGTCGATGCCGACGATCGCACGATTACCAACATGGCCGAACAGGTCAATGGCATCACTGCCGGTGCGGTGCCCGCCGAGTATCAATAACACCGGAAGCGGAGGACCTGTTGTTGGCTCACGAATGATGCGAAAAAACACCCCCAGACCAGAATCCGATACCAATCGTACCGATTCCGATTGTTGCCCGAATTGAGTAACTGATTTTTCGGAAGACAAGCTTTCTATCCGGCCCTGGCGGTCGTCAAACCAGTCGTCTCTCGACAGACCGGACTCCCATCGCAGCCAGGTAACCGACAGCGCGACAAGCAAGACGACGAGCAGTACAAGATACTTCAGTACTGAAAATGCTCTTGCGATGCTATTCATATGAGGTTCCGGCGCACACGTGGCGTTTCCCGCGCAGACTCGTTACTCCTGCTGCAGCTGATCAATAGCTTCACTCACGCGACGCATCACTTCGCCCGTCTTGACCAACTCTTCGTCACTCATCACTGACGCCATCGCATCAATAATCTCGTTTTGACGCGCCAACGATTCCTGAACCAGATCTCGACCCGCTTTGGTCAGGCTCAGGAGTCTGTTCCGTGTGTCAGACGGATCCGGCTCTCGCAACACCAGGCCGCGTCCCTCCAGTTTCTTGATCAAGGCCGACACGTTGCTCTTAACCACGAGAAGCTTCTCGGAGAGTTGCTTTTGCGTCAGCCCGGACGTCTGTCGGATCGCGAGCAGGATTTCATGCTGTGCCAGGGACAAACCGAGTTCTCCGAGCGCGAGATTGAGTGTGCGGTGCACCTTCAGATTGGTCCTTCCGACGGTGAGCCATACGTCGAACCCGCGCGCCTTTTCGAGTATTTTGTCCGATTTCATCAAATCAGCCTAACAGTTCACTTGTGAACCGTCTACGAATTCGTTACACTGCCGATTAGTTCATAAATGAACCATTAGGAAACCGCATGCAAACTGCACAGCCACAATGCTACCCGCCACACCGATTCGCGAAGCTAATGGAACTTCGTGCGCCGCTGGACTGGGCATCTGTGCTCTACCGAGCGCCGCAACTCGCTTTCGCCCCGAAAGGCGACGGCCGGCCAGTCATGTTGATCCCCGGTTATGGCGCCGACGAAACATCGATGCTGCCACTCGGCCATTACCTCAAATACCTCGGCTACGACGTTTACGACTGGGCGCAGGGTCGCAATCGGGGCGATGTCGAAGGCGATATCAGGCGTGTCGGAAGCAGGGTCCGGGAGATTCACGATGCGCGCGAGAACGAACCGGTCACCCTGATTGGCTGGAGTCTCGGCGGCGTGTCAGCCAGGGAGGCGGCCCGGCTTTTCGAAGCCTATGTCAGAGAAGTAATAACGATGGGCACGCCCATTATTGGCGGACCGAAATATACGACGGTCGCCAGTCGATTTGCAGACTCCGCAAATCTCGATCTGGATGAGTTCGAAAAAGAAGTTCATGCACGCAACTCAATCGGTATCAAGCAGCCGGTTACCTCGATATACAGCAAGGCGGACGGCATCGTCAGTTGGCGAGCGAGTGTCGACACGTATAACCAGCATGCCCGAAACATCGAAGTCAACAGCTCACATTTCGGAATGGGTGCTAACGGCAAGGTCTGGCACCTGATTGCAGAACTGCTTGCAGAAAATTCGACAGCCAGGAACTAGAGAAGCGACTGAGTCACGAAAGCCATGTGGAATGACCCGCAATCACGAGCGGTGTTCTTTCGCTTGCCTAATCGAGCTTGAGGGTATCCGCGTAGGCGAACAGGCCAGCCGCGCCGCCCGTATGCAGGAATACGATGGTCTTCGCATGATCGAAACGGCCACTGCGAATATAGTCGATCATGCCGGCCAGCGCCTTGCCGCTGTAAACCGGATCGAACAACAGGCCCTCCAGGCGCGCCAGCATTAACACCGCCTCGTTCATGGACTCGGTCGGCTCGCCGTACCCGGGACCGATGTAATTGCAGTCCGCGATGATGTCGTCTCGAGCGACGCTGCCCGGCGCGCCCACCAGGTCCGCTGTTTCACACGCAAGTTTGTAAACGCGCTCTTCCTGTACATCTTGTGCGGCATTAACGCCAATGCCGAGAATCGGCAGCTTGCTGCCACCACCCCGAATGCCGACCGCGAGACCCGCGTGCGTACCGGCACTGCCGGTTGCCGTGACGATGTGATCGACTGCCAATGCCTGCTCCGAAAACTGCTGCAGGAGTTCCAGCCCGCAGCCAACATAGCCAAGCGCACCGACCGCATTTGAGGCGCCGCCCGGAATAATGTACGGCGTGCCGCCCGCGGTGGTGACCTCACTGGCAACGTCTGCCATTGCCGCATCGAAGTCCGTTCCCTTGTCGTATTCGCGCAGGTTGGCGCCGAAGATCCTATCCAGCAGTACATTTCCGGAATTCTTATAAAGGTCACTCGGATGTTGAACGCGGTGCTCCAGCAATACTTCGCACTTCAGGCCGAGCTTGCAGGCGGCCGCGGCCGTCTGGCGAACGTGATTCGACTGCACGGCGCCCACGGTAATAATGGTGTCGGCGCCTTCTTGCAGCGCTTCGCCCATCGAGAACTCGAGCTTGCGCGTCTTGTTGCCACCCGTTGCGAGGCCGGTGCAGTCATCCCTTTTTACGTAAATCTGTGGCCCACCGAGATGTTCGCTCAGTCGTGGCATAGGTTCGAGCGGCGTCGGTAAGTGCGCCAGAGCGATACGCGGGAATTGGGACAGCTGCATTTTTTTGTTCCTTATTTTTCAGGCAGAGGATTCGCCGATAGCGCGAGCATCACGGTCTTTTCGGCCAGCGCGTCGGTCGACGAGATGAGCGGCACCTCGAACATCGACGGCTTCAGCACCAGAGGCAACTCGGTACACGCGGCGATAAGCGCTTTTGCGCCGCGGGACACGAGTCGTTCGGCGAGCAAACGCAGCCCTTCCGCGACAGCTTCCGATTTGTCGCCGGCTTTGATGCGATCGATCAATTCAATGGCCTCGGCCAGTTCGTCTGGCGTCTGCAGGACCGCCTCGCGCTTCGCGTCGGCGAGCGCGTGCTGGTACAGACCCGCCGCGAAACAACCGGGTGTGGTCAGGACGCCGATGGCGCCGTCGTCGGGTGCGTTTTGCAATGCCTTCGACACCGACGCCTCAATTATGCTGATGAACGGAATGGTCACAGCAACGACAATATCTTCCCGCCAGGCGTGCGCGGCATTGCAGGGCATCACAATGAAATCTGCGCCCGATGCTTCGAGACGAGTAGCCATTGCTGCGAGGACAGGACCGGGGTTCTCCCCATCGCCGCGCATCGCCAACTGCCGACTGGGAATGCGCGGATTGTGCTCAATGAGCATGCGGACATGATCCTGATCCTTTTCGGCAGGCGTTTTTTCAAGGACCTTGGACATGAAGTCGATCGTAGCGTCCGGTCCCATGCCACCGATAACTCCCACCAACCTGTCACCTTTCGCCATGTTTGTTGCCGAGCGCGTGTCGAAGGGGCATATCGTACCGCAACAAAGTAAGCACGAGTATTCTGATCTTAGTTACACTGATAACAACCTCGCAAGCTCGCACTGGAACTGCCCATGAAGCCACTGCCCTTAATAGACTGGGACGAGTCGTTGAGTCATGTCATTGATGACATGAACGGTCGCCCCCTGAATGTTCATGGCCTGATGGCAAACCACCCGGAGCTGCTGAATGCCTGGTGGGATTATCGAAACCATGCTGTCGGTGGTGGCGCACTCGAGCAACGCGATTGTGAACTCGTCATCCTGCGCGTCGCCACACACATGCAAAGCTGGTACGAATGGGCATCACACGTAGATCGTGGTCTCGCGTCAGGACTTTCGGTCGAGGACATCGAAAGAGTGCGTCGCGGACCCGACGATTCCGGATGGAATGACCGCGATGCAGCGCTCTTGCGCGGTGTCGATGAATTGGTCACCGAGCGTGGCATCAGTCCGGCCATGCAGGAAGAACTGGCTAATCACTTCACAGATGTACAGCTACTCGATGTCATAGCGATTCACGGTATGTACATCACGCTCGGCTGCATGATTAACACGTGGGGCCTGGCACTTGACGAGTCGGTGGAGCGACGCCTGCCCTCCAGCGTCTCGCAGGATGCCTTCGAACGAAGCGTCAAAATAAAACGATAACTATCCGGTCATGCCCTTCCAATTGGCTGGCACTCTGTTATAGTCCGCCGCGTCTTGGCGCACTTCGGTCTGCGCCACTTACTCCGACCCCAGCAATTCCGCGGGCTCTGGAGCTACTACTAGATTTTCCAGCCTGGACCGAACCCCACGCGATGACACGTCGCGAGCGGTCAGGCAACCTGGAGCAACAAATACAATGTTATTCAATCAACTCGGCCTGTCGGCCGAATTGCTGCGTGCGGTCGATAAAAAGGGTTATAGCGAAGCTACCCCGATCCAGCAGCAAGCAATTCCTCACATTCTTGATGGCCACGATATCCTGGCAGGCGCCCAAACCGGCACCGGCAAGACGGCGGGCTTCACCTTGCCATTGTTGCAGCGACTGCAATTTGGCGAAACCAACAGGCGCAAGATCAGGGCGCTCGTACTGACGCCCACACGGGAACTCGCCGCCCAGGTTGGCCAGAGCGTGACCGATTACGGTCGTTTTCTGCCCTTCAAAACCGCGGTTATCTTCGGCGGCGTTAGTATCAATACACAAATCAGCAAACTGCGAAAAGGCGTCGACATTGTCGTCGCAACACCGGGTCGATTACTCGACCACATGCAGCAAGGCACGATTGATCTCTCCGCAGTTGAGGTGCTGGTCCTGGACGAGGCGGATCGCATGCTCGACATGGGCTTTATCCGCGATATTCGCAAAGTACTGAAAGTTCTTCCCAGGGAACGCCAGAACCTGTTGTTCTCGGCGACCTTCTCGAAAGAGATCAAGGATCTCGCCGCGAGCACGCTGAATTCGCCAACCGAGATTCAGGTCGCACAACAGAACACGACGGCGGACAAGGTCAGTCAGATCGTTTACCCGGTCGACAAGAATCGCAAACGCGAATTGCTGTCGCATCGCATCGGCAAGGAAAACTGGCAACAGGTCCTCGTGTTCACGCGAACCAAGCACGGAGCGAACCGCCTCGCCACCCAGTTGGAAATGGATGGCATCACGGCCACGGCCATTCACGGCAACAAATCGCAATCCGCTCGAACTCGTGCGCTCGCTGACTTCAAGCGCGGCGCCGTACGCGTCCTGGTTGCGACCGATCTTGCAGCACGCGGCCTCGACATCACTCGCTTACCGCATGTCGTAAATTACGAACTACCCCACGTGCCGGAAGACTACGTGCATCGTATCGGCAGAACTGCCCGAGCGGGACATGAAGGTGCGGCAGTTTCACTGGTCTGCGTCGATGAGCTGAAACTACTGCGCGACATCGAGAAACTGCTCGGCTCAGAGATTCGCAAAGAGATCATTCCCGGCTACGAGATTGACCCCCGCATCAAGGCCGAGCCGATTCAAAACGGTCGTTCGCGGCGATCGAGCGGATCGCGTAACGAGGGTGCGAAGAAACATCGGTTCGGTAAACCCAAGAGCCATAGCGGTAATCGCAATGGTCCACCGCGACGACGGCGCAAACAGGCCTAGTGACCGTCGCCTCGAAGCTTGCGGGCTGCTTGCAAAGCGCTCGCTCGGCTTCCGCTCAGGTGCAACAAGAATCACCTTGTTGCATCGGCGGACACGTTACGTCACCGAAGGAGCAATAGACGCAGCAATCGCCAGCCAGGGGCTTCAGTAACGCACCACAACCCGGACAGTCGTAGAAGAACTGACACGCATTAGTCGGCATCAAATCGGTTGACTGATGACCGCACTCTGGGCATGTCAGTGTCGAGTGAGCCTCAAAACCTGCAGTTTGCGTTGCCTCATTCATCTCTAGTGCCCCTAATGCGTGGCTGACCCGCTTCATTATGCCCTACCCACACTGCCTACTTGGACTTCTTCAACAATGCCATTGCAGTCTTCTTATCCGTATCGGATATGTTTGCATTATGTTTCAGCAAGAAAGCAGGACGAAACAGGACAAAGTAAGCTCTCTTGTTGCGCTTCGAGCCTGCCGCCAAGAGCACTTCAATGACCTCTGGATTCGAGTTACCCTCGGCTGCGGTGTGTATAGGCAGCCAGCCAAACCTGTCCCTTGCGTTGACGTCGGCACCGGCTTCTATCAGAGTTGTGAGGATGTCGACATTCGTGTTTTCGGCAGCCGCCCAATGTAGCGGAGTATCGCGAGCTTTGTTTCTCGCACCGACGACCGCGCCGGCCTGCAAGAGCGCGACCAATATCTCCGGATCAGGGTTATAGCGCGCTGCGGAGTGTAAAGGCGTCCACTTGCGTTTGTCCGCAACGTTGACCTCCGCACCGGCCTGCAGATACGCATTCAACTGTTCCAGATCGAGATGCCGCCACCATTCCCGTTTCTCTTGCTGGCTTGCATGTAACTGAATCTCAAGCCACTCGCCTTGCGAATTCTCATCCGTTACCTGATCTTGTGACAGTACAACAGCAGGAAGAAATGCCAGGGCCACTAATAGCTGGGTAATTGTCTTCATGCGAATCTTCTCCCATGTCTGATCCTCTGAGAACGATGCACTGTCTCGGCCAGGGGTTCCTGATCAAGAGCTGATGAAGATATGATGATTGTTGACGGGCCGCAATCGTCCGGCAGCAGGCACTCGTGAATTCGAAAAGACGGTTCAGGCCCTAACGTGGCAAAGCAGGCGCGGACAGGCCTGTCAGAAACGTCCGAAGTCCTTCAACATAGGCGCGCCCGTCCAGGAGGAACGCGTCATTGTGAGTGCCGCGAATCGTCAACAGGGTCCGGGGTTCATTCGCAGACGCAAAAATCGCTTCGCCATGGCGGAAAGGGATGATCTCGTCGTCACGACTGTGAATGACGAGTATCGGGCAGCGAACGTCACGAACATGGTCACGTGTTGCGTGACTGAGACGGCTCAACCAGCGCGCCGGGAGCCATGGATAGAGGTCCTGCGCGATGTCCGGAATCGACGTGAAGGAGGATTCCACGATTAGCGCCAACGGCTGAGTCTTGCTGGCTAGCCGTGACGCGACAGAGGCACCCAGAGAACGCCCGAAGATTACGATGTCGCTCGCAGCTATACCGCGGGCCTCGGTAAGGTAACGCCATGCCGCATCAGCATCGCGGTAGATGCCCTTTTCCGTCGTCCGGCCGCCGCTCTGACCGTAACCCCGATAGTCGATAATCAAGACAGAGAATCCCAGGTCCTGGAATTGCCCAATCGAGTTCAGACGATGTGAGATGTTTCCCGCGTTGCCGTGAAAGAACAACAGTACCCGAGACGTCTGCCCGGCGATGAACCAGCCGTGCAGTGTCACTCCGTCAGCCGTTTCGATGGACACATCTTCATAATCCATGCCGGCATCGGCCGGCGTCATGGTCAACGTTCGCCCCGGTACACCTGCGAGATAGAGCATGCGGCCCTGCATGAAATAGACGAGGACGACGAGCAAGACGTATGAGAAAGCGACGATGACGATGAATTTCAGCATGACATTCCGAGTTTCTTTCCCAGAGAAGTGTCGCATAACGTGTCTGGATCTGGCTAACCGAGAACGGAAGCTTTACCAGTAGAGGGTGGCGCCATCTGCTAGAAAATCATCAGTTTGACGGCCGACTATCGGCGAGAATTGGTCGGTTTCGGTCACCTAGACGTATCGCTGCCTCAGGCGTGACTACGAAGTCCAAATACGCGAGAGGCAATTTATAAACACTGTTTTTGATCCACATGGGCACAGCGTGTCGACACCAAGTTAGCCGATTCCAGGGCGCTCTCCGACGGATCGCCTGCCGACTGCTTACTTGCGCTCGCAAACGACGATCTGCGCCTGGTCGTTCGCGTGCTTTGAATTACGAGCATCGGTCAGGTAGTGATCGACCAGCACCAGCTGCGGTTCCGTAATCGTGCCGCTTGCCACGTCAGCGGCCAGCTTTTCTGCAAAACCCATCGCCTCGTAATGCGTCGAGCGGACACCGATAACGCAGGGAGCGCCGGGGGCGGCGACGCGCCATAACTCGTCCAGCGATTCGGGCCCGAGGTGCCCGTGTGTAAAAGTACCCGCGCTGATCAACGCAGCGTAATGCTTGTCCGGAATAGCGATCGTTTTCGTGAGGTCTGCACAAATCAAATCATGGTAGACCGGCGCACCGTTTACCGTCTTCTTCTGGCCGGCTTCGGCAAGCATTTCGGGTGATATGTCGATGCCATCGACAACATCGATACCGCCTCCACGCAAAGAGGCACCAACCATGCCCGTGCCACAGCCCACGTCCAACACGGCACCGTCAATTTGCGCTCGGCGTTCCAACAGTAATTCCGCTACGCGCAGATAGAGGACGTAGCCTTCGCGCTCGATGAACTCAGTGTCGTAGCTACTGGCCCATGTTTTATAGAGCTCGATACTGTCGGCCGGTGACTCGAGGGCGTAGGCGTCATCAACGCTGATTCGATTCTTCTCTTTCGTCATCAAAGCAATACTACAGCACGAGGTCGTCCGAGATGCGTCGCAAAACCGACAGGCCGCCAATTACTACCGTCGTCTTCGGGGCAACTCGACGGAGACCGCCGACTTTTTCCAACAGCGGACATTCGATTCGCCAGAACTCAGTGAATTTTGACGTTCGCTTTCGGCCATTAGCGGGCCTTCATCAGACGACATCATCAACTGGCTTCAGGTGCGACAACGCACGGGTAACTTGATACCCGAGAACAGCAGTTGATTGCTGCGAGCAAACCCGGGAACGGTTTTCTCAGCCTTCGGGACAGCCCCTACCGCACCCCGCGTGAGTATTTAATCACCATCCTTCGGCGAGTTATGGACGACGAAATTGCCGTCGATAACGATACTGTGCCACACTGCGTAGCCTTCAGGCGTACCGAGTTCTTCTGGGTCTAGCAGATCGCCTGTCTCACACCAGTCCTGCAAATTATTCCTGGCTTCACCCACCAAGTTGTAGTCGGTGGTGAAACGAACGGTATAGCCCTTGTCGGAAAAGTAAGCGGGCCCGCCGTTATCCTCCAGGTAGAATCCGAAAGCCCGGCCGACCTGCGGCCCGTTGCCGTATTCGACCACGCCGCCGATCCTGGCCCGACCATCGTCGTAAATCTTGACGCAGGTATTAACGGTATCGGTGAAGTCCAGTTCGAACCAGTTGCCGGCGTCGTTCAATGTGAACATGGATCCTTTCTGGGGACGCTTGCCACGGGCTTCATGTGCATTGAGCCACCGATACGAAATAAAGTTCAGCACGTCACCGGGCTGACAGCCATTGCAGCCGGCCCTGGTGTATGTGCCCGTCACCTTGTCCGCCGCGCCTTGCGCAAAGGCGTTGGCCGCCAGAAGGAATAAGGCCATCGTCATCGTTAACAGTGAGAAACGTTTCATGACATACCCTCCTGCATTTGGAATGAAAAAGCGCCGTAATAAGCAGCTTACGGCTATCTATGAGAACCCCGCCGAAGCGGGGTCTGTGTTTGTGCTTGGGTCTTATTCAGCCTGTTCAACCGCATATCCCATAGCAGCCCAATTAATCGAGCAAATAGGATCGGTCGTAAGCCCTACACGGCCAAATCTTAGTAACGATGAATGAATCCCTGCCTCAAAGTGAAAATCCCGTGAGTACCCAGGAATTAGTGTGACGTAATACAGACTTCGGCTCTCGGAGACATTAATTACATAGGCGATTGAGATAGTACAAGAGACAGCATCGGCATTAAAGAAAATCAAATCGTGGATAATCATTGATTCAAATATCGACTGGCCCCCGACATTATCCCAGTCACCGGAAACTGCAATAGGTAGGCGCTGTGAAGTATTTACTTCGCCTTGGACATTTACATCCAGCGGTTCCTGTATTTTTACATCCACAGGGTTGGTGTTCTTTATAATGACACCCGGCTCATTAACAACATTAACTTGCTTGGGCTGTTCCGCCAAGACCATCGGAGTTAAAGCAATACAAAAGAGTGCCAAGAATAGTTTTTTTGCGACTGACATGATCTTCTCCTTGCTGCTGAATAATCGGCAGCCCGGCGATCTTGGGTCCTTCGGGGAGTGGACGGTTGCTACTCGGAGGAAGCGAGGACCCGTGGCATTGCGTCCCTGAGTTTTCTCAGGTTTGCCTTTGTCGTTACAGGGATTCTCTCATGTAGGGGTGGGCCGTCAATTCTGGCTTGTACTTAACAAGAAATTTCCCGATTGGTTTGAAAACAATTCCTCTTGTTTTCTCAAAAGACTTTCAGAAATGGTCTTTTTTGTCGTTCGCGAGCACGACACGCAGCCTTATGACCATCCTGGCGAATCGGACTGTCCACATTTCCCAGAAGCGGACATTCCAGGGTGGACAATATGAGCGTTTTGACCGGCCGCTTACGGTTGTTATTTCAACCAGAGAAGGGCGGGTCGGGACGTCGTACGAACCGATGCCGGACACAAAAAACCCCGCCACGAGGGCGGGGTTCTTTGACCTGCAAATTACTTCAGAGTGGCTGGTTAACAATGTCCACCCATTGCTCCATTGCGGACTTGCTGCAGCCGAAATTCACGTGGCCTTTCCCCAGATTCAGCTCATCGACTATCTGCTCGCAGGAACAACCAGCCGTGTCGTAAGTCGTGAAGTCCGTTTTGTTGGTGCTTTCGAACGTCAGCACGCTGTCACCGGTTCGCGGGCCTGTTAGCACGTAGCGGTTCTTCCTTAAGGTTTTGCCGGGCACCGTGAGCTCCGGAATATACGTGCTGGGGCACGCGTCCGCTTGATCTGATACACCATCACCGTCGTCGTCGTCGTCGCAAGCGTCGCCCACACCGTCACCGTCAAAGTCTTCCTGGCCGGGATTGGCGATGAGCGGGCAGTTGTCTTCGGTATCGCCAACGCCGTCGTCATCGTCGTCGCCGTCGCAGGCATCGCCCCGGCCGTCACCATCGTTGTCCGCCTGGTCGCCATTCGCAATCGCCGGACAGTTGTCGAGGACGTCGGGAATCCGGTCGCCGTCGCCGTCGAGCGGATCGTTCGTATAGCTCCAGTAATCGGTGCGGAAGGTCGCGTCGGCGCCCGAATTCGAGATCACCGCAAAGACCGCGTTGATCAACTGGCCGTTGCCGCCACGCCCGACGGGCACCGGATCGAATACGCCATTTCCGCCGAACAGGAACGACGTGTCCTTGATGAAGTCGGCCAAGGGGATCGATACCATCTGCCAGCCGCCGCCGGCGATCGCACACGGCCCGGTCGGGCTGACCACGCAGTTGAACTGGAACTCCTCGTCGTCCGGCTGGCTGGTGGCATTGTCGCCGTTATCGTCGTCCTGCAGGTTGATCTCGAGCGTGTAGTCCTGACCGGCGTCGGGGTTGAGCCATACATTGAAAAATGCGGTGTCGAAGAGATCGACCGGGTTGTTGCGCCCGAAGCCGCCGAAAAAGCCGGGCGTGCCGCCCGAGCCCCAGCCGGTCTCCAGCGAGGCTGCACCACCGAATGCCGGCGGTAAATGAGCAAAATTGGGGCCGATACCGCCACCGCCGACCGAACCGCCGAAGGCGAACCAGCCGCTGCCGAACGGGTTGCCGTGCTCCATGTCGTCGAACACGACTTCACTCGGCGGCGGCGGCGTGAAGTTCCAGTAGTCGGTGCGGAACGTCGCGTCAGCGCCCGAGTTCGAGATCACCGCGAAGACCACGTTGATGAGCTGGCCGTTGCCTCCCGCTGACGTTGGCACCGCGTCGAGGACGCCGTTGCCGCCAAACAGGAAGGACGTGTCCTTGAAGAAATCGTCGAGCGGTATCGACACCCGCTGCCAGCCGCCGCCGGACACCGCGCACGGCCCGCTCGGGCTCACGACGCAATTGAATTGCCACTCTTCGTCGTCCGCCTGTGTCGTCGTGTTGTCGCCGTTGTCGTCGTCCTGCAGGTTGATCTCGAGCGTGTAGTCCTGACCGGCATCCGGGTTGATCCAGAAGTTGAACCGGTTCTGCCCGCTGAGATCAAGCGGATTGGTACTCCCGAAGCCACCGAGGAAGCCGGGCACGCCGCCCGAGCCCCAGCCGGTCGCGAGCGAGACTGCACCGCCGTCCGCGGGCGGCAGGTCGCCGCCGTCAGGGCCGCCACCGCCGCCGCCAACCGAGCCGTTGAAGAAGAACCAGCCACCCGACTCCATGTCGTCGAAGACGACCGGGCCGCCCATCATGGGAGGTGCCGGTACGTCGATCGTGATCTTGTTGACATTGAACTCGCCCGAATCGATCGCAAGGCGCAGCGTCTGCACGCCGCCGTCAAAGGCGATGTCCTCGGCCGTGACCGTCGTCCAGTTCTGCCAGCCGCCGGTGCCGGGAGCCGTGATCGGCCCCGTCTTGTCGACGCCGTCGAGTTCGATATGCAGCGTGCCGCCAGCTACCGCCGAAGCCACACGTACCTGCACATCGTAGGTACCCGCGGTGACGTCGACCGTGTACTCGATCCACTCGCCAGGCACGGTCCAGCCGACATTAAAGCCGAAACCCGCGTCGGTCGTGCCTTCCATGTCGACATCTTCGGCGCGGTAGGCGCCGCCGTTGTTACCGGCGTCGGTGTCGTTGTAGGCGACACCCTGGCCGCCGATGTCGAAATTCTCGGCCTCGACCGTGCCCGGGATCGCGGCGGGAGTCATCAGGTACGGCGCTTGCGGGCAGCTGCCACCGACCATGATCTCGACCGGGTCGGCCGAGGCCAGTACGCCGACATCGTCACGCGCGCGGGCTTTCAACGTATAGCAGCCGGCCGCGACGTTCGGGATCGTAAGTTCGTAAGGTGCGGTATCGTCCTCGCCGAGGACGGCGTTGTCCTGGAGGAACTGGACCAACTGGACCGCCCCATCGTCGGTAGCGCTGACGGTAATCGTCAGATCGTCGCCGGGGGTAATCGTGTCGCCCGCCGTTGGACTCGTGATCTCGACTACGGGCTTATCGTTGGGTACCTGGTAGACGCGGACGTAATCGATGACGTATTCCTGCGGGAAGACGGTCGTCCCGTCCGGCGGTCCGGGCAGGTTGCCGCCGACCGCGAGATTCAAGAGCAGGTGGAAGTCGACGTCGAACGGCGCCGGGAACGGGCCGCCAGTGGAGAACCAGCTGTCGCGGCTCGCGAACTGCACGCCATCGACGTACCAGCGAATCTCGCCGTTCTCCCACTCTATGGCGAAGGTGTGGAAGTCATCGTGGAAGCTAGGGGGTCCGGACAAGGTGAACTCCGTTGACGAGAACAAGTTGCCGGGGAACGACGCGCCGTAGTGAATCGTACCGAAGATGGTGTCGGGCTCATCGCCGAGATACTCCATGATGTCGATCTCGCCGCTGGCTGCCCAGGGCCCGTAGATCGATGTATCCGAGGAGAGCATCCAATACGCCGGCCACATGCCCTGGCCGATCGGCATCTTGGCGCGCATCTCCATGCGGCCGAAGGTCCAGTCGCCCTTGCCGAGCGAGCGCATCCTGGCCGAGGTGTAATCGAGGCCGCCCACGGATTCTTCTTTCGCGGTGATCGTCAGTAATCCGCCGGCAACCGTCGCGTTCTCTGCCTGGTAGTACTGCAGCTCGTTGTTACCCCAGCCGCCGGGAAGGCCGACTTCGCTGCCGTCACCGAGCTGGAAGGTCCACTTCGTCAGGTCGACTTGGGTGCCGTCGAACTCGTCCGACCAGACCAGCACGCAGCCAGGAAGACCAACACACTGCGCCGCGGCGGGCGCGGCCCAGCCGATGGAGAGAGCAAAGAGAAAAAATGCCGGCAGCATGCCGGGAATCCTGCGCAACAAGCTGTAAGCCATGAGGCCCCCTTTTGAAATTCGTCGTAGCGCTGCCGGAAAAAAGTTGCGCAGACTGGAGCGGACTTTGTTCTTGGGATTATGACAGCGTTGTCAATTCAGCTTATTATGTCACTCGTGACGTGTCAAATAGGTCCACGGCGTCGCCAGCCAGTCTGTCATCGATGCCGAATTTCTTCCTCGTTACATAATGTTGAAGCTCTGCCACGCAATGACCCTGACTGTCGGCAAGAGGAATTGGCGAGGCGCAATCGCCCGCGGCGTCCGTAGACTGAAAACCAGAAACAGGCGACACGATGGTCCACTTCGGTACAGATTGTGGATCATTCGACGAGTCGTCTTCCAGGGGCAGGTCCTAATCGTCTGCTTGCGCCAATACCGGACGTTCAGGATTGCCGAAAAGCGCAGATTTCTATGGCAGCTGCCGGCCAGAAGCGGCCGTCCAATATGGGTAGATTGTTGGCCGCATACACTGGTCAGGGCAGCGATACATTGAACTCGATAGCCGCCAGTTGCTCTGGAGCTTTGCCGACGCTTTCCAGGAATGTCGCCCATCGTGGATCAGACTTGATGTTCGCGAATAGAGGCTCGTTGGCAATTTCCGCCAAGCCCGGATCGTTGTAAATCACGGCCTTGCGCAACCATTCAAAGGCGCGGTCCGCCTCAGCCCGGAATGCGAACACATAAGCGATGTTGTACGCCGCATCTTGCTCATACTTTTGAATCAGCTCCGAGAGAGCGGCATCGGAAGCAGATGCCTGATCAAGTGCGTGGTGGGCCATCGCCAGTCCAATCAGTCGCCATGCCTCAAAACCTTCTTGCTCCATCGATATCATTGCGGATTCTGGTTCGCCCTTGAGAAGCAATGCAACACCAACTCTGTATTTCGCGCCAACGTAGGATGGACTTAGCGCTAACGCAGTACGAAAAGAGGCGATTGCATCATCAAAGCGCCCGGCTGAGAGATATGAGTCTCCCTGATTGTTATTCGCGACAGGATCAAGCGGGTCACGCGCCAATGCGTATTCTTCCAGCGCGATCGTCATTTCCAGTCGGCCAAGAGATTCGGCCAAACTAGCTGCGCTAAAGATGATGCTGGTGCTGGTGGGCTCCAAGGCTAAGGCCCGCTCATAGTGCTTTGCAGCAGCGGCAAGGTCACCTTGATGGTGTACTGCAATCCAGCCAAGGCGCGCATGTGCACGTGCATACCCCGGGTCAAGCGCCAAGGCCTGATTCGCTGCCTTGCGGGCCTGAGCGTAGCCCTCGTCTGTTGGTCGCAAACTGTTGTCTGCTTGATTGACATAGATACTAGCGAGGGCATCCCAGGCCACCGCGTAGCTCGGGTCAATCAACAGCGCCTGTTCGATCAACGCAATAGCCTCTTGCCAGTCTTTAGGTGACCCTTGGCGACCAAGATGGCGGGCCTTCAGAATCAGTGCATAGGCTTCAGGTTGGGACTCTTTGACGATGGGCGGGCTGCCAAGTAGCGTGATCTTGAGTTTGCCCACCACCTTGGCTGCGATTTCGTCCTGGATGGCGAAAATATCATCTAGCGTGCGCTCGTAAGTTTGTGACCAGACGTGCGTATCCGATTGGGTCTCGATCAGCTGTGCTGTGATACGAACCTGATTCCCGATCTTTCGGACGGATCCCTCCAGGATGTGGGCCACGTTTAATTCTCGAGCCACGTCAGTAAGCCGCACATCCTTGCCCTTGTACGAAAACGCCGATGTCCGTGAAATCACCTTGAGTTCAGGAATCTTCGCTAGCAGGTTTAGCAATTCCTCCGATATGCCGTCTGAGAAATATTCTTGCTCAGGATCACCGCTCAAATTCTCAAAAGCCAAAACGGCGATAGATTGTTCTATCGGCCCTTCAGGCCACCACTTGTCAAATGCGAACACGACCAAGCCTGCACAGAGCATGGCTATGACAATGAAGTCGATGCGCCGGCCGGTAATGTGTGTGATCGACTCGCCGGGGGCAACATCCTTTTCCAGGGTGATTCCCTCAGGCGTGACTTCGTAAAACCAGGAAAAGACGAGGGCAATCGGAAAGCCGATGGCCAACACGGCAAGAATCGTCGGCCCGATCGACTCAGGTAGATGGGCTAGCGCGATCACTACTTCGGCGACCTGCATTGTCAGCCAGGCTCCTACGACGTAAAGCACCGCCATGCGAAACACGTTGCGGCGCCTGAGTTCTGACACCAGCCCCATTATTGATAAATACGCCGTTACTCGGATAGGCACAATTAGTATCGACCGCAAAACCGGGAATGTCTGCATTGTGGTCTTGCTCAGGTTTAGCCGAGCGATACAGGCTTATCTCACTTCGACTCCTTGGTAAAGAAAACCGCCGCATCTCTTAAGAAATCCCGTTCCTGCTCGGCTTTCTTCAGGGGGTTGGTAATGGACGCTTTCCAGGTCTCCCGCTGCTTTCCAAACTCCGATAGCGGAGATGCAGTGCAGATTGAAGACCCTATTTTCAGGGGCCGCTTTCGGCCAGAAGCGGCCAGCGTAGCGACAAATTATTCGGCGTTGGCGTTAGACGATCGAAGGAACGACTGGAAACCACCGTATGCCATCCGTTCAGCATCAAAACCTGAATTCGAAGAATTGATCAGATCCACCATTCTTGGGTCTGCCGCGACCTTTTCATTTGCCAAATCACGCGCCTCACGAGACTCAAATTCCACCCATCCAAATACAATGGCTTCGCCCCGGGTTGCGGCTATGAGATCAGTGAATGAGCGCGTTCCCTCCAATAACAAGTCGTCGCCGACAAATTCCCTGTAATCGAGCGCGCCATGTTCCTTCCAAATTTCTGCAACCGCCTCAACAAGACGCTTGTACTCATCCAGGC
>JABDNG010000110.1 GCA_013001045.1 Woeseiaceae bacterium
TTCTATCCGGACTTGCCGAAGGGTTACCAGATCAGCCAGTTCGAGCTGCCCATTGTTGAGCATGGCGAGCTTTTTATCACGGATGCCGACGGCAATGAGAAACGTGTCGGCATCACGCGCGCGCATCTCGAAGAAGATGCGGGCAAGTCGATACACGAAGGACTGGACCAGTCGTCGGGCATTGATTTGAATCGCGCGGGCACGCCGCTGCTGGAGATCGTCTCCGAGCCCGACTTGCGTTCGGCCAAAGAGGCCGTGGCGTACATGCGCAAGATTCACACGATCGTGCGTTACCTCGGTATTTCCGACGGCAATATGCAGGAAGGTTCGTTCCGTTGCGACGCGAATGTCTCGGTACGGCCTGCCGGACAGCAAGAGCTGGGCACGCGCGCGGAGATCAAGAACCTGAATTCCTTCCGTTTCGTCGAACGGGCCATCAATTTCGAGGTTGAGCGGCAAATCGATCTCGTCGAGGACGGTGGCGAAGTTGTACAGGAAACGCGCCTCTACGATTCCGACAAGGACGAAACGCGCTCGATGCGCTCCAAGGAAGAGGCGAATGACTATCGTTATTTTCCGGATCCGGATCTCTTGCCAATCGAGATCAGCGCGGAATACATCGAAACGGTGCGGCAACAACTGCCCGAACTGCCGGCGGCAAAGCAGCATCGCTTTGTTGCGCAATACACGCTCAAATCGGAGGACGCCGATTTGTTGACGGCATCGCGCGCGCTGGCGGATTTCTTCGAGTCCGCCGTTGCCGCGACGGACGCGAAGCCACAGCTGGTCGCGAACTGGCTTATTGGCGATCTGTCGGGCGCGTTGAATCGCGAGGGCCTGGATATCGCGCAGAGCAAAGTCTCGGCGACCGACATGGCCGGATTGTTGACGCGAATCCACGACAACACGATTTCCGGAAAAATTGCCAAGCAGGTCTTCGAGGCGATGTGGGACGGCGAGGGTTCGGCTGACGAGATCATCGAGGCGAAAGGACTCCGACAGATTACCGACAGTTCGGCGATCGAGGCGGCGGTCGATAAGGTCATCGCGGCCAACCCCGGTCAGGTAGCCGATTACAAAGCCGGCAAAGACAAACTCATCGGCTTCTTCGTTGGACAGGTCATGAAAGAGACCAAAGGTCAGGCGAATCCGGGACAGGTCAACCAGATCCTGAAAGACAAACTCGGCGGCTAGTGTCGGCGGATACCATCATCCCGTTCGGATTCGAGTCGTTTCCGGTGCGCGGCGCACTCATTCACTTGTCGCGATCGTGGCGCCGCATGTTGCGCGATCACGACTACGACGTCGTGATAACAGAGACCCTCGGTCATGCGGCAGCGGCAACCGGGCTCATCGCACAAAGCCTAAAGTTCGACGGCGCGATCACTCTGCAAATTCAGGGCGCCGGTGTGTTACGAATGCTTGTGATGCAGTGCACGAGCGAACTCGAACTCCGCGGCATGGCATCGTCTGCGCCCGATTCGACCGCCACCGACTTCAAGGACCTGATCGACAAGGGTCATTGCGCGGTAACGGTGGACACTGGCGAGCGACCTTACCAGGGCATCGTCGACATCAACGATATTTCGCTTGCGGCAAGCCTCGAGCATTACTTCGCGCGCTCCGTGCAGGTGCCGAGTCACCTTGCACTCGTCGCCGATAAAGAGGTCGCAGCCGGCGTTTTGCTGCAACAGGTTCCAGGTCGGCCGATCGATCGCGATGACTGGAGGCGGCTGCATTACCTGATCGAGACCTTGAGTTGCAGGGACTTCGACGGTGATGCGGGCATCACGCTGATCGGCAAGCTGTTCGCGGAAGATGATGTGCGGGTTCACGAGGCGCGCGCCGTCAATTTCCGTTGCCGCTGCTCGCAGAACAAAACCGAGGATGTGCTGAAGATGCTTGGCGAACAGGAGGCGCGCGAGACGCTTGCCGAGCAGGGCGCTATTGAAGTCGTTTGCGAGTATTGCGGGCATAAGCGGCACTTCGATGCCGTGGACGTTGAACGGCTGTTTGTCGAGAACGTCGTGCAGGGCCCCGACTCGGTTCAATAGCCATCCACCATCCCCTCACATCGCCCATCTAGCATTATTGCCGCGGCGTCGATCGCCGGGATGTCTCAGTCGCTCGGACAGCTGTTCCACAAACTCGCTTTGTGAAACACCCCCGCGCTCGCCGGCGCTGCTCCCTCTTGCTGCGTGAGGGTGTCGGTTGGGAAACTCCTCAAGCGTCGTGTGGAGCACCGCGACGCAGGATGCCAAAGCAAGCGGAACCCGATCCGAGCGAGACAGGGACGTCGAGCGAGGTTAAGCGAGAGGAGTTACCCAAACGGCGCCCAGCAGTAGAACGGTGGGTACTGGGTGGTAGTGTCAAGATCAGTGGGTTATACTATCCGGCCATTTATATAAAAGAATCGTTATATATTTATATGAAGGCATCAACGGACAAGCTGCAGCAGCAGTTCAAGGCCCTCGCCGATCCCGTCAAGGTCCGGCTCGTCGCCTTGTGCAGTGTGGCCGAGTGCAGCGTCTCCGAGCTAACCGCCGTTACCCGACAGAGTCAGCCGCGGATCTCGCAGCATCTCAAGCAACTGTGCCGCGCCGAGTTGCTGGAGCGATTCCGCGACGGGCATTTCGTCTTTTACCGGGTCCCCGTGAAGGGTGCCGATTCTCTGTCGCGTCGACGCCTGCTCGCCTTGCTGCCCGATGATGAGCCGCAATTCGATAAGGACACGGACCGCTTGCGTAAGCTCCGCACTCAGGATGGCCGCACCGAATCCCTGGCCGACGACCGTTTGTTGCATCGCGCGCTCGTCGAGCTCACGGTGGCGCGCCCGCTGGGTGACCTGCTCGACATCGGTTGCGGTCAGGGCCGGCTCTTGAAACTGCTGGCGTCGCGTGCGCATCGCGTTGTCGGCGTCGACATCGATCCGGACGCGCGTCGCTTTGCGAGAGCCGAAATGCTGTTTGCCGGATTACCGAACTGCACGTTGCGGCAGGGCGACATGTCGTCGCTGCCCTTTTCAGACGGTGAGTTCGACACCATTATTCTCGACGACGTGTTGGCTAATGCCGATCAGCCGAAGAAAGCATTGGCCGAGGCGGTGCGTCTCTTGAAGGACGGTGGCCGCATCCTGTTGCTCGCGTCGGTAGGAGACAAGGGTATTACCGGCCTGAATGACCTTTATACCGAATGGGCTGCTGCGACGGGCATGCGCCTCGCAAAGCCGCGTGCGATCCCCGAAAAAAACCCGGATTGGTTGCTCGCCGTGGCAACGCCCGCCGACCGCGCTGTTGCCGCGGCCTGACCCCAGGCAGACAGAACTATGACAAGCGAAACCGTGGCAAGGCCATCAGTCACTTTTGAATTCTTTCCCCCCAACACTGCGGCAATGGAAGCGACATTGTGGAAGTCGCTCGAGCGACTCGGCGAACTGCAGCCGGCATTCGTTTCGGTGACATACGGTGCCGACGGCTCCACTCGTGAACGCACGCACGCGGCCGTCGAGCGAATCATCCGCGACACGACCTTGACGCCGGCGCCGCACCTGACCTGCGTCGGGGCAAGCCGTGGCGAGATCGATGACATCGCACGTGAATACTGGGACATGGGCGTGCGCCACCTGGTCGCATTACGCGGTGACGCACCGAAAGGCTGCGATGCCTACGTACCGCATGCGGAGGGCTATGCCTATGCGTCCGATCTCGTCGAGGGTCTTCGTAATATTGCCGACTTCGACATCTCGGTTGCCGCGTACCCGGAGGTGCATCCGGATGCGCCGAGTGCCGATTTCGATCTCGACAACCTGAAGCGCAAGCTGGACGCGGGTGCCACGCAAGCGATTACGCAATTCTTCTTCGATGTCGACGTGTATCTTCGCTTTCGCGACCGATGTTCTGCGGCCGGTATCGACTCGCCGATCATCCCGGGCATTTTGCCGATCACCCGTTTCCCGCAGCTCGAACGCTTCGCGAAAATGTGTGGCGCGAGTGTGCCCGACTGGCTGCGGGATCGCTTCGAAGGTCTCGAGGACGACGATGAAACGCGGCAGATGATCGCGGCGAGTGTCGCGATCGAGCAGATACACGCGCTCGAGAAGGAAGGGATCGAAGAGTTCCATTTCTACACGTTGAATCGCTCAGAGCTGACGTATGCCATCTGTTATGCAATTGGCGTTCGCCCCGATCAAGCGGCTGCGTAGGAGCATGACGATGGACCGCAAGGAACGAATAGCAAGGCTGATGCAGTCGCTCGACGAGCGGATTCTCTTGCTCGACGGCGCAATGGGCACGATGATTCAGGGCTTCGGGCTCAGCGAAGACGACTACAGAGGCGAGCGTTTTGCCGACTTCGGGCGGGACCTGAAAGGCAATAACGATTTGTTGTCGCTGACACGACCCGATCTCATCCGAGACATTCATCGCCAGTTTCTCGAGGCGGGCGCCGACATCATTGAAACCAATACCTTCAATTCGAATGCGCCGTCGATGGCGGACTACGGCATGGAGGCGCTGGTTTCCGAACTCAACACGGCGGCGGCCAGGATTGCGCGCGAACTGGCGGATGAGTTTGCCGTGGCAACCGGGGTGCCCCGCTTCGTCGCAGGTGTGTTGGGTCCGACCAATCGGACCGCATCGATTTCCCCCGACGTCAACGACCCGGGCTTTCGCAATATCAAATTCGATGAGCTCGCAGACACCTATGAAAT
>JABDNG010000034.1 GCA_013001045.1 Woeseiaceae bacterium
CTTGTGTTTGCAGGGCCTCGACGTCGTCAGGTTGAATCTGTGCTGCCACCGAACAGGCGTCCGTAAGTTTGTAGATCGTCATCTCGAGAGCGTCTGAAGCCGATCTTCCACGGGCACATAGTCGACATCGTAGCCAAAGTACCTCGGCTGAAAAACGTCCAGCCCCTCGGGTCTTCGCCATAGGGCGGCGGCTCGAAACGCGAGGACGACGACGGACTGCCCTTTCTCGAACTCGGGATTGCCAATGCCCTCGTTCGTCTCGCGATCGATCATCGTGATCAAATCCGGACAAGTTGCCAGCACAACGCCATCTTTTTTTGCGACCAGGTGTTCGTTTTTATAGTCGAGCACCAGCGACTGATCTTTAAATGCACCGCTGCCGTCAATTGTCACGTCGCCGACCAGAAAACCGTCACGATCAACCCAGTCATAAGTTCGCACCACGCCCTCGAACAAGCGGTAACCGTCGCCAGCGGATCGTGCCGCATCAATAGGATCCCGCCCGGCGGCCGAGGCTTCGCGAACGGCGCGCCCAATGTTAGCCGCAAGACTGAGACTGCCCTGAACCAGGACATGTTCGGACTTCGCCACCGCACCCGAGATTGCTGCATCGGTGACACCAACAAGGCGACTTACGACGGACAAGGCGCGAAAAACATCTTCCTCCCGGCTGGGGTCCTCGACGTGTTTGAGAATAACCTGGTCACCAAATTGAGTGACCGCGGCGGCCGGTGTAATAGCATGCCCGGCAACACGTACCGAATGTTGATTGATCTCGGGTGTAGCGCGACCAACCGTATCTGCATCGAGACTGGGTATGCCAATACGCGCGCCGAGAGACAGTCCTTCTGCCATGCTTTCCGGCCCTATCTCTCCTATGATGACGGCCGAAAAGTTTATGCCCAGATGGTCCTCCAGCAAACGAAACGACGAAATGGTCGGCATCTCAGTCGGCGCACTTATTTGATCGAGCCGCGCCTGCATTTGTTCGTCGACGGGTGCCAGGCTTTCCAATGCATAGGGCGAGGCAACCATCTCATCATCGGAAAGATCTGAAACGCTGAGTTGACGATACGAGAGACCCGCCGCCAGGTCGGAAGCAATCAATTCGCGCGCAGCGCCAAGACCGCCACCCCCGCCGCAACCCAGGTAGCTACTGCCGAGCAAGGTGTCTTCAAGGTGAAGCGAAGTGAGCTCTACGCCGCGCCCTGTAGCTGCGCGCCTTGCCATTTTCGCATTGCCATTCGGCGTTACCGCCAAACCCGTAACGCCGGTGCCAAGGGCGACGCCCAGGCCGGCCATAAATTGTCTACGCTGCATTTCAGGTCTCCGTCAAATGAACCAGGCAACCACAGACAGGTATATCGCAATGCGTCTGGTTTCGGTCGAATTCAGCCGCGTGGAATCGGGGGGTGGAGCGCGTGATTCACCGTATCCTCGGCCTCGCGACTATAATTATACGCGTGAAGCAGCATTTCAAGATTATGGGGCTGGTGACGGTATTCGCGCTATCGGGTTGTGCCGGCACGCTTGAACTGGATGATGCGCTTGCTATCGCGCCATACCACATCGAAGACGGCGGGCGGATTATCGTCGAAGCGCGAGTCGATGGCCTGGGGCCATTCGACTTCGTGCTGGATACCGGTGCCAGCATTTCCGCAATATTCGACAAACTCCGAGACGAACTTGGGCTCGAACCTGTTCCGGGTAAGGTGGTCATCATCCATGGCGCTGTCGCCTCCGGACGGTTTTCATTGCTGGACATCGACCGCCTGGAGATTGGGCAGGAGACCTGGGACGACCCCAGGATTGTCTCGTTGCCTGGCGAGACTGCGGCCGGCTCCACTGTCGATGGTGTCCTGGGTGTGGACTTCTTACAGCGGTATGCCGTCGGATTTTCGACCAGCGACCGCGTCGTCCGCCTCTACCCACCGGACCTGATCGCTCGCAGATCCTATCGAGGGTGGGCCTCCGTGCCTCTACAGGCTGAACCCGTCGGCGAAACCGGTGCTTCAGTGCACTATATCGACATCGAAATCGACGGTTGGCCGATAAAGGCGGTATTCGACCTAGGTGCCGGTTTCAACATGATCAACTGGCCGGGCGTGCGCAGCCTCGGCGCGACTGCGCCACGATCGCGACGTGACCGTTTATTGACCGGCGCCCTTGATAGTTCACTGCTGGTGGCCACGCTGGAAGCAAAGGAAGTCACTACAGCGAGTATCCGCTGGCGCAACGAAGTGTTCTCGATTGCCGACATTGAGATCTTCGAAACGCTCATGCTAGGTGATACTCCGGCTGCAATCCTGGGCGCGGGTTTGTTTACGCAACGCGATTTTGTTATCGATTTTGTTCGGAGTCGCCTGCTTGTGAAGGTCGCAATGGATGAGGTCGATGTGACGGTTGGCACGGGCGCCGAACCGTAATTGCGTGACGATCACGAACAAGTATTGAAGGCCCGGTGACGTTTTCAGGACACAATTCTTAACAATTCATGCAGCAATGTACGACGCGTTATGAGTAATACTCGGTATGAGTAATCACCACAATCATAACGAGTTATTCGGAAGTGAGTACATTATGAACGACATCATGAGTAAGTTAACCGGGTTCCTGGGGCCCGCTGGCTCGAGCGCGCTTGGCCATGCATTGCTTGGTCTTGCGATCCTTATAATTGGTCTCTTTATCGTCAAGCTGATTATTGGCGTCGTCAAGCGTTTGCTGACCAAGGTTTCAGTACTGCATCGCACCAACGATGACGGTTCAGTGACGGACCTGGTAACGCCCATTGCATCCCTGATCAAGGCGCTGCTCACCATATTCGTGCTCATCGCGGTGCTACAACACTTCGGGTTGACTGACGTATTGGAGCCGCTGAAGGTCCTGGTGAACAAGATCATGGCAGCGATACCGAACATCATCGGCGCTGGTGTCATCGGCTACGCCGGCTGGATCATCGCGAAGATCGTCTCCCAGCTGGTTGGCGTTGCCCTCGTCAAGGTCGACGAGCAGCTCGCTGAACGCCTGGGAAACAAGGATATCAGTGTTGCCAAATTCGGCAGCGCCCTGATTTTCGCCATTATCCTGTTGCCGATCGCGGTTTCCGCGCTGGGAGTTCTGAACATCCCGGCGATCTCGGACCCGGCTTCGGCCATGATCCAGAAACTGATGGATGCGGTGCCCAACATCATTGGCGCGGGCATAATCTTGTTGGTGGTCTTCTTTGTCGCGAAGTTCGTCATCTTCATCCTGAGCAGCCTTCTCGAGGGAGCGAACATCAATGCGCTGCCGCAGAAGATGGGCATACAGGGCATGTTCACCGAATCATTTACGCCCACCCGATTAATCGGTGCCGCGATCATGTTTTTCTCGATGGTGGCAGCAGCTACCGCGGCCGTAAACGTCCTGGGAATAGATATCATTTCCGAAGTGTTTGCCCGAGTACTCGAATTCGGTGGTGGCATACTGGTCGGTGGCGTTATATTAATTATCGGTAACTTCCTCAGCACCATTGCTTATAACAAGCTGTCCGGTCACGGGAGTAGTGGCGTTGCCAATATCGCGAGAATCGCAATACTCGGTCTCGTGCTGGCGATGGGCCTCAAGGCGATGGGTCTCGCCGACAACATCGTAACGATGGCCTTTGGCTTCACGATCGGTAGCGTGGCGGTTGCATCTGCACTCGCGTTCGGATTGGGTGGCAAGGACGCAGCCAAAGCGATCGCTGACGGCTGGGCGCAAAAAATTAACGCCCGATAATCCCGCGGCAGATTATCAGATAAAAGTGGGTCGCTTCGGCGGCCCATTTTTTTTGTGGCCTCTTCTAAACGGCGTCGAGAGGAATCTTGAGATAGCGAACGTCGTTGTTCTCCGGGTCCGGTAATCGGCCCGCGCGTATGTTCACCTGGATGGCCGGCAGCAGCAGTTTCGGCATCCCAAGCTGACTGTCACGCCCTTCTCGCATCGCGACAAATTCTTCTTCGGTCACGTTCTTGTTGATGTGGATATTGCTTTCGCGCTGCGTCGCCACCGTCGTTTCCCAGGCGTATTCATCACGCCCGGGCGCTTTGTAGTCGTGACACATGAAAAGCCGCGTATCGGCGGGTAGCGCGAGGATCTTCTGGATCGAGTGGTACAGCTGCGCTGCGCTGCCGCCCGGAAAGTCGGTGCGCGCGGTGCCGAAGTCGGGCATAAACAGGGTGTCGCCGACGTAGGCCGTGTCACCGATGATGTAAGTGACGCAAGCGGGTGTGTGCCCGGGTGTTGCGACCACGCGGCCACCGATATTGCCGACGTCGAAGGTGTCGCCGTCAGAAAAGAGGCGGTCGAACTGGCTGCCGTCTGTTGCAAGCGCTTGCAGATTGAACACCTTCTTGAACGTCGTCTGGACCGCTGTAACGCCGCCACCGATAGCGGTCTGTCCGCCCAGCTCGCGCTGTAGGTACGGTGCGCCACTCAAATGATCCGCGTGTACGTGCGTTTCGAGTATCCAGTCGATCGTCAGCTCATGCTCTTTGGCGTAGCTAACGATCCGGTCAGCCGACGCCGTTGACGTGCGGCCGGAAGCCGGGTCGAAGTCGAGCACCGGGTCGATGATTGCGGCCCGGTTCGTCGCGGGATCGCTGACAATATAAGAAACCGTGAAGGTTGCTTCATCGAAAAATGCTATTACATCGGGATTCGTCATGGGGACCTTGTGTGTGCACGAGCTCCTTATTATAGGGCCTGCCAGCTAGGCGTTCAGAACGGCTTCGCGAATCTTGTCAATCTGAGGTTTGAGTTTTGGTGGCGCCTTGCCCAGGCAGTGTTTATCGCGAGGACAGCTGGAGCTGCGTTGGCAAATAATCGTGGCGTCCGTCGCGGCGCCCTGTTCGATCCAGCCGATATTCAGAATCTTGGAGATGCTCTCCAGCTGTTTGCGAGCCTCGGTGGGTATTGGTGCCGATCCGCCACTACTGTTACAGCTCGCTTCGATCATGTCGATCGTGCGTTTCGCGTCGATGTTCTGCGCGGCGAGCGCTGGCGCAAGGTCTACGCCGGCACACAGGACGTGTGGATTTCCGGCCGCGTCCTCGCTGCGTATTGACTGGCAGCAATACAGGCGTTTGTCATCGCCGCTTCGCAGTACGGATATTTGCGAAGAGGGTTCGGTCGATCGGGTATTCAGCA
Source organism: Woeseiaceae bacterium (assembly GCA_013001045.1). Classification (GTDB taxonomy): domain Bacteria; phylum Pseudomonadota; class Gammaproteobacteria; order Steroidobacterales; family Woeseiaceae; genus UBA1847. The sequence goes on from JABDNG010000034.1 coordinate 5,170, forward strand.
TTCGAAAGACGGCCCAGTGCTGGCAAGGATCCGAAACCAGGGTCATGTTGCCCCAGGGCAGCGGGATGCCGTTGCCGCGATATACGGCCCGCAGGTTGCCCGGAGGGTAGGCGTCGAAATAGTGCCAGTGCGGGTAAGGAGAAACGCTCGGCATTCGCCTCATCACGAGTGTCTTGGTCAGATCAATCTTGTCACCGGCATCGATAGCGTAAGCCTGTCGGGCAAGGAATTGTCGAAACGGCGTCTTCGGTGCGAGCAGCGCCGCTGCAAAATAACTGCATTCAAAGTCGCGCCACGCATACAGGATGTCCTTTGCGTCGACATTCATCGATTCGCCGTCATGGCGTCGGCCGGTAACGCGACCCCCGGAGACCTGCGGCGCACGGGCGCCATCACCGCCATGCAAAACCATGTGGCCAATATGGTTGGCGAGATCGAATTTCAGGCGTGCCGGGTCTTTCTCCAGTTCACGATTCAAATACACCTTGTCCGGCGCATCGAAGAAGGAACGCACCAGCGTGCTGAGGGGTTGATCGGATTCGCCCTTGTCCTCGAACGTGGAATTGTCGAACCATTGAACGTTAAGGCCGAGATCCCGGGCGATAGCGAATAAATTGTCGACGTGCATCGGAAACTGTTTCTTGCCGACGCTTTCGGCGGCGCGTTCAATATCGGGGAATCGGTTCTGGCGTGATTCCTGATGGGCGCGAATCAGGAGGTGGGCAAACTGTCGCCCCGTGGTCCCGGTCTGTGCGAGCAGTTCGGGGATCGCAAGCTGCAACAACGATTCCGAGAACAGAAAACCTGGCTCCAGCGGCATGCCGCTGACCGCGGCAGCGGGCGCCGTGTCGATCGCTTCGTCGTCAAGGGACTCGTCGAAGAACCAGCTCGTTTTCTTCTGAAATATCTCGGCGATGATTTCCAGCAGGCGTTCGGACGGGACCCGCTTGCCGTTCTCGATCATTGACAGGTAGGAAACCGACGGGCCGGCATCGGCGTCGATCTGCACGCAGCGTACCGACAGATCCTCCAGCGTAAGGTTGTTACGCTTTCGTAAACTCTTGATTTTAGTGCCTAAAAAGTGTGCCTTGCGGCGGAGCCCCTGGTGGCTGCTCATGTCGAGCCCTCTTGTGAAATTGACAGTGTGAAATTTTCGCTGTGAAATTTCATAATAATGGCGCGTACAATAGGCAGCAAGTGATTTTTCGCACGATATCCGGTGCCCAGGGAAAAGAGGACATTGCCATGACGCGACAGGAACAAATTAATAAGCTCAAATCGGAGTGGGCGAACAGCCCGCGGTGGAAAGGTGCCGAGCGCAGTTACAGCGCCGAAGACGTAGTGAAACTGCGGGGCACGGTGCAGATCGAACACACACTCGCTCGCCTCGGCGCCGAGAAGATGTGGCGCCTCGTTAACCAGGAAGAACCGCTTTGCGGGCTGGGTGCGTTAACCGGCAACCAGGCCATACAGGAAGTGCAGGCGGGCCTGAAGGCGATCTACTGCTCCGGCTGGCAGGTTGCCGGTGACGGCAACAGCGCTGGCGAAATGTACCCGGACCAGAGTCTGTACCCGGTCGATTCGGTGCCGAAGATGGTAGAGCGCATCAACAATGCGCTCCTGCGCACGGATGAGATTCATGCGCTCAACGACGACGACAGCATCGACTGGCTACCACCGATCATTGCCGATGCCGAAGCGGGATTTGGCGGTAACCTCAACGCGTTCGAATTGATGAAGGCCATGATCAAAGCGGGCGCAGCGGGCGTGCACTTCGAGGACCAGCTATCGAGTGCCAAAAAGTGCGGTCACATGGGTGGCAAGGTGCTGGTGCCAACGCACGAAGCGGTCGCGAAGCTCAATGCAGCTCGACTTGCGGCCGATGTCTGCGGTGTACCAACCGTGTTGCTGGCGCGTACCGATGCGGATGCAGCTAACCTGATTACCTCGGATTCCGACGAGCGCGACCACCCGTTTATTACGGGAGAACGCACGCCGGAAGGCTTTTACCGTACGAAGGCCGGTATGGATCAGGCAATCGCGCGTGGGCTGGCTTATGCGCCCTATGCGGACATGATCTGGTGCGAAACCTCGAAGCCCGATCTCGAGCAGGCAAAGATCTTCGCCGATGCTATTCACGCCGAATTCCCGGACCAGCTGCTGTCCTACAACTGCTCGCCGTCGTTCAACTGGAAAGCGAATCTCGATGAAGCGACGATGAGAGTCTTTCGCGAGGAACTCGGCAAGATGGGCTACAAGTTCCAGTTCATCACGCTGGCCGGCTGGCACGCGCTGAACTCGAGCATGTTCAACCTGGCTCGCGCCTATAAAGAGGATGGTATGTACGCGTACTCGCAGCTGCAGGAAAAAGAGTTCGCGGATGAGAAGTTCGGTTTCCGCGCCGCCAAGCATCAGTCCTTTGTGGGGGCCGGGTACTTCGACGCGGTGCAGAATACGATTATGCACGGACTGTCATCGACGACAGCGCTTGACGGCAGTACCGAAGAAGAGCAATTCGTCGCATAAACCGATTGACAGGTATGTGTCCGGCAGGAGCTAATACTCTTGGATCCAGCAGCGGCAAACTCGATGAGTATTGACGAAAGACAAACGGTGGGCGGATTGAGTGTTGCGCCCGAGTTCTACCAATTTGTCGAACGGGAACTCCTGCCGGCGATCGGCTTCAAGCCGGAGACTTTCTGGAGCGGGCTCGAATCGCTGATCACCGAGCTGACGCCTCTCAATCGCGCGTTGCTGGCGATTCGCGATGAACTGCAGCAACAAATCGACGACTGGCATGTCGCGCACCGAGGAACTGGCTGGCGACACGATGACTACGTTGCTTTTCTAAAAAGCATCGGCTATCTCGCGGATGCCGGTAAGCCGTTCAAGATCGAAACGGCCAATGTTGATGCCGAGATAGCGAAGATCGCCGGGCCACAGCTCGTGGTGCCCGTCAGCAATGCACGGTTTGCGATCAATGCCGCGAACGCGCGCTGGGGCAGTTTGTACGACGCGCTTTACGGCACCGACGTAATCAGTGAGGAAAACGACCAGCAACGCGGCGGTGGCTACAATCCGGCGCGCGGCGCGGCGGTCATCCGATACGCAACGGAATTTCTTGATCGCACGATTCCACTCAACGGCGTAAGTCATGCAGACGTCAACAGTTACGGGCTGGATCGGGCCGATTCGGGCACAAGCTTTGTCGCCTCGCTCGCAAACGGCGAAACAACGCAACTGAAGGATCCGCAACATTTCGCCGGGTTTTCGACGGATGCCGATCAATACGCCTTCCTGTTCCGCAATCATGGCTTACACATCGAAATCCAGGTTAATCCCGATCACCCGGTCGGCAAGGATGCCACGGCAAACGTAGCGGACGTCATTCTTGAGAGCGCCATCACGACGATTCAGGATTGTGAGGACTCCGTGGCGGCCGTCGATGCCGAAGACAAAGTCGGCGTGTATCGCAACTGGCTGGGCCTGATGCGTTGTGGGCTAGAAGCAACCCTGCAAAAGGCGGGCAAGACCATCACGCGCCGTCCCAATCCGGATCGGGTGTACACGGCACCTGATGGCGCTGAATTGGTGCTGTCCGGCCGCAGCCTGCTGTTGGTTCGTAACGTCGGGCACCTGATGACCACCGACGCCGTGCTCGATTCGGCAGGTGACGAAATATTCGAAGGCATGCTCGATGCGGTGATGACGACCGCGTGCGCGATGACAGATCGCAGGCGGGAAGGGTACCTGCCGAACAGCCGCACTGGCAGCATCTATATTGTCAAACCGAAAATGCACGGCCCGCAGGAAGCCGCTCTTACCGACCAACTATTCAGTCGCGTCGAACAGCTGTTCGAGCTTGCGCCAAACACCATAAAGGTTGGCGTCATGGATGAAGAGCGCCGCACGACGGTAAATCTTCCGGAGTGTATCCGCGCCGTAAAGGAACGCATCGTGTTTATCAATACCGGTTTCCTGGACCGAACCGGTGATGAAATTCATACTAGCATGCAGGCCGGGTCTGTACTTCCGAAAGAAGCAATCAAGAAAGAACCGTGGATTGACGCGTACGAGGACTGGAACGTCGATACAGGCATACGCTGCGGACTGCCCGGCAAAGCGCAAATCGGCAAAGGCATGTGGCCAATGCCCGATGAAATGCGACAGATGATGGGCACCAAGCAGGCGCATCCGGAAGCCGGAGCGAATTGTGCCTGGGTGCCTTCACCAACGGCTGCGACCTTGCACGCGATGCACTATCACGCAGTGAACGTACGCAGCAGGCAAGCAACGCTTGCGAAGCGGAAGTTGGCCAGCCTTGACGATATACTGACGCCACCGCTTGGTGATGTTAGCCGGCTGTCGGCGAACGAAGTCCAGGCCGAACTCGACAATAACGCACAGGGCATACTCGGCTATGTCGTGCGCTGGATCGATCAGGGCGTGGGATGCTCCAAGGTTCCCGATATCGACGATGTTGGCTTGATGGAGGACCGGGCGACGCTGCGCATATCGAGCCAGCACATAGCAAACTGGCTGTTGCATGAGGTGACGACCGAAGCGCAGGTGTTGGAGACATTCGAACGCATGGCGAAAGTCGTCGACAGGCAGAATGAGGGTGATGCATCATACGAACGCATGAGTGACGATTTCGATTCAAGCATCGCTTTTCAAGCCGCCTGTACACTGGTGTTCGATGGCTGCAACCAGCCAAACGGCTATACAGAGCCGCTCCTGCATCGCTATCGCCGGCAGAAGAAAGCGGAGCTTTCGACTTAAGGCGTGTTCTCCTTTCACGGACGACGTCGCGTCGTTTTCCTGCTGGCCGTCTTGCTGCCCGGGTTCTTGCTGGCTGAAGACGTCGTGACGGTCGCTGTTGCCACTAATTTCGCGAAAGCTGCGGCAGAAATTTCGGCAGCTTTTACGCAGCAATCCAAAGTATCCGTTCGCTTGAGTCAGGGCTCGACCGGCAAGCTTTATGCCCAGGTCATTAACGGTGCGCCCTTCGATATCTTCATGTCGGCGGATAGCGAACGTCCGCATTTGCTCGAACAGGCCGGGCACATCGAGACTGGGCGTCGAAAAACGTACGCGATCGGCCGTCTCGTCTTGTGGTCGCGCGATGAAAAATTGCGGAATAAAGATTGTCACGAAGTGCTCGTGAAAGGCGAGTACGATCGATTGGCGCTCGCCAACCCGAAAACGGCGCCCTACGGTGCGGCGGCTCGTGAGTTCCTGGAGACGGCCGGTCTTTGGGAGTCGGCGTCACGACGCGCCGTATTCGGTGAGAATATCGGGCAAACGCTGCAGTTCGTTGCCACCGGAAATGCGACGCTCGGATTCGTTGCGCTTTCGCAGACAGTGGATCCGAACCTGCCTCCTCCCAGCTGCGCATGGCCCGTGCCGGTTTCGTCGTACGGCAGCCTCGAGCAACAGGCCGTCTTGCTCAAAAGAGCGAGCGGCAATAGTGACGCACGGCGATTTTTTGAATTCCTGAGCTCGCCGATTGCACACGAGATCATAAGCCAACAGGGCTACGAGGTGTCGAAGTAGTGGAAGCGCTGATGGGCATGTCGATTTATGCGCCTCTGTTGCTGTCCATTCGGCTCGCATTGATTACTACCGTCGTGCTGATTCTGGTTGGCACGCCGTTGGCATGGTGGCTGTCGCAAACCTCGTCACGTTTCAAACCCGCGGCACAGGCGATCGTGGCGATGCCGATCGTATTGCCACCAACGGTTATGGGCTTTTACCTGTTGATTCTTTTGGGCCCAAACGGAGCGATCGGAAGCTGGTGGGTTGCGCTGACGGGTAGTGCGCTGACGTTTTCATTCGCCGGGCTTGTAATTGCATCATGCGTTTACAGCCTGCCTTTCGCTGTCCAGCCGTTGCAAAGCGCGTTTGAGTCGTTGCCGCGACAGACGCTGGAGTTTGCCTGGACCCAGGGCGCGTCGAAACTGGATGCGTTCTTTGCTGTTGCAGTTCCAATGTCGACACGTGGTTTTATTGGTGCCGCCGTCTTGAGTTTTGCACATACGCTTGGTGAGTTTGGCGTCGTGCTGATGGTGGGCGGCAATATTCCCGGCGAGACACGCGTGATTTCCATTGCCATCTACGATCACGTTGAGACGCTGAATTATGGCGCAGCACATCAGATGTCGTTGTTGCTGCTTGGCTTTGCGTTCGTTGTATTGTTCGGAATGTTTGTCATCAACAGACGCTGGAGCGTACGGTGACGCAGCGCGACGCCATGGTCGTCGATACGACGATTGCGCTAAAGCATACCTTGTTACAAGGTGACTTCGAGCTCAGTGTCGATGTGAAAATTCCTGCAACAGGTGTCACCGGTCTGTTCGGTAAATCGGGCTCCGGTAAGACCACCTTGCTGCGCTGTATCGCCGGGCTCGAGAAAGGCCTGTCCCACGATGCCCG
>JABDNG010000002.1 GCA_013001045.1 Woeseiaceae bacterium
GCCAGGAATGCGCCGATGATGAGATGGAGCTCCATGTACTCGGCAAGGACGGCATAGCCGAGGGCGCCAATGAGCAACATGCTGAAGTCGACTTCGGGAAAGCTCAGGTGCCTGAAATACCTTCCGATGAACGGAAAGACATACAGCCCGATCGGAATGGTCATGGCGAAGAACAGCAACACTTTGCCGACTACGGGCAAGAGGGCCCCGATGGTGAATGCGCCGGTACCACCGCTACCAATCGCAGCGAGTAACAGCGCCATCAGGAACAGGCTGAGCACATCATCCCAGAGCGCTGCGGCAATCACTGCTTTGCCGACCCTGGATTCAAGGGCGCCGAGATCCATGAACATCCTGACAGCCACCGGGACCGCAGTGATCGCGAGCGCCACGCCGAGAAACAGGCATTGCGCTACCTTGAACGCTGAATCCGGGAGGACCAGGATGCCCAGCCCGAATCCGACGCTGACCGGGACGAGCATGCCGCCCAATGCGACCAGAATGGCCGACCGGGAGGATCTCGCGAACTCCAGTGGCTCCATGCGGATGCCCGCCAGCAACATCAGGAAGAACATGCCGAGATCGGCGAGCCCGACGAATAGTTCACTGTTCGCAGCAAACCAGAGCGCCGGCACCTGGCCCTGAAATCGTTGCAGCAGCATACCGAGGAAAATGCCGGCTATGAGCTCGCCAACCAATGCCGGCAGCTTGGCACGCTCGGCCAGTTCCGCGAAGGTCCGCGTTACGACTAGCAGGATGAGAATAATCAAGAGAATATTCAGTGCTCTATCCTCCGAATCCCAGGCGCCCCGCCGCCCGAGCCAGACATCACGCTCCCACCTCTTACAGAGTCGTGGTTCCGGATTTCCACTACCGAGTGTATCCGTAGACGGTCAAATGCCGCTCGCCGACGTCAATCCGAGATCCATCGCGGTGCTACCGTTCGTCAATATGAGCGATATTCTTCTCGCGTCCTACGGGTCGTAATGATAAGTGCCGAATTTTGCGCATCTTTTCAAGAAATTTGGTGCCGGCACCAAGAGTCGAACTCGGGACCTACTGATTATAAATCAATTCTGCAACCGAGAAGTAATGCGGTCCCCAGCCCGGTTTCTTTAGAAATTTGCCGAGTTTTGGCGTCATAGCCATGCCGTGTGCAGGTATTTTCTTAGAAGAAGTTCATCTGATGTGAATTTGCTCAGATCGCGTCCCCCGAGCGTGGGGTGCGCGGAGCAACAGGGACCGTGCGGCTTGGAATGCTTCTCAAACGTCAATCTTGGTGAGCCTCGTGATAATTGGATGGAAATGGGTGGACAAATGGATGGAACGATGCCATCCTATAAATGGATGGAATTGGAGGCCGAAATGGATCGCGGTATTCGAATAGAGACGATAACGATCACTCCCGCAATTCTCAAGATGATTGCCGAGATCGACGAATTCAAAGGCGCTTGGACAGCGATCGGGCGAATTGCACCGGATCGCCTCGATGCATTACGTCGCATTGCGACCATTGAAAGCATCGGCTCTTCGACCCGGATCGAGGGAGCCAGACTGAGCGACATAGAAGTCGAAGCACTGCTCACGGGCCTTGAAATCAAGACATTCGCATCTCGCGATGAGGAGGAAGTCGCAGGCTACGCCGAGACGATGGAAACGGTTTCTGCGAACTGGGAAGAGATTGCGCTTACTGAAAACCACATCAAGCAACTGCACCGCGACCTGCTGCAATACTCGTCCAAAGACGAGCGTCATCGCGGAGAGTACAAGACGCACGACAATCATGTCGAAGCCTTCGGGCCGGATGGCGAGAGCATCGGCATCCTCTTTGAAACGGCAACCCCGTTTGATACACCGCGCCTGATGACTGAACTTCTGGAATGGACGCAGACGAACCTGGAGAACGGTGAACTACACAAGCTGATCGTTATAGCGGTCTTTGTTGTCGTTTTCCTCGCAATCCACCCGTTCCAAGATGGCAATGGACGGCTTTCACGTCTCCTGACAACACTCCTGTTGCTCCGCGCAGCCTACGAATATGTGCCCTACAGTTCGCTGGAAAGTGTTATTGAGCAGAGCAAAGATGCCTACTACCTTAGCTTGCGCCAGACGCAGGGTACGATCTACACAGAAACGCCTGACTGGCAGCCATGGCTGAAGTTCTTCCTGCGCTCGCTGCGGCAGCAGAAAGTGCGGCTGGAGAAAAAGATCGAGCGCGAGCGCCTGATCTTGGGCGACCTGCCCGAACTTTCGGTGCAGATATTTGAACTGTGTCGCGAGCGTGGACGAGTGACTGTGGCCGACGCCGCAAAGGTCACGGGCGCGAACCGCAACACGATAAAGGACCACCTGAAAGCGCTGACCAAGGCAGAACATCTTCAGAGGCGCGGTGCTGGCCGCGGGACATGGTACAGCCTCGCCACTGTGTGAACCCCCAGCCGCCGCCTGCAATCAAGATAAAATGTTTCGGAAAACGGCCAAAAATCCTTAGAAAAATTGGTGCCGGCACCAAGAGTCGAACTTCCACCTTGACCAACCCAATCGAACCCACAACGAACTGTGGCATACCGTAACCAACCCACCCGAGGGACCTTCGTGCCAGGTCAAACGCATGCGGGCCCTTTTATGGGGCCCGCTTGGGTTTGGTGCCGGCACCAAGAGTCGAACTCGGGACCTACTGATTACAAATCAGTTGCTCTACCAACTGAGCTATGCCGGCGAATTTTGCCCACGCATCAGGCATGGGGGCCGCATTATTGGCTTTTCGGGCCTTTCTGACAAGGGTTTCGCACGCGGATCACCGCGGACATGTGGCAAGGTCCCGCAGCAAGACCTGCTCCTCGCCGTATTTCGCGATGATTCCTCCAGCGCCCTGCCTCGGTGGCAGAGCAATGTCCACGTAGTAAATGGCTCGTTCTGCCATTCGCGGTGAAATATCGGCCGGCAGATCCAGCGATCTCGCCTGCAATTCGACCTTCTCAGCTCGCTCGATGTCACCGAATACGCCCAGCGAAATCTTCAGTCCTTCATCGTCGGTGCGGACCATATAGGCTTCTTCGAGGCCGCCTGCGCTGAGCTTCACAAGCATATCCTTGGCAGCCGCCTCGCTGCGGACATTGCGAATCTGCACCCAATGACCCACGAATACCTGGCCCTGGGTCGTGCGGACACGCGATTGCATGCCTTCATTGGTATGGGCGCGTGCGGCCGTATCGGCATCGGCCGACTCCGTGAAAGGACCAACCGTGACGCACGACCTGCCGACGAGGGCCTCGAGGTCCGTGCGGTCACCCGACCCGGGCACTGCGCCAACGCTCGCCACCGACCTGCCCTCGCGGCTGCTCTTCACGGCCAGCGGTGGACCGAGACCCGCCTCGTCGATTATCGCAACCCCCGGTTGTGGTCCTTCGTCGTTGTACAGCCCCCATAGAAAATAGAGGATATTGGCGAGCAGCAATAGCAACAGGAGATTCTTCATTGAGCCCTTTCCAGCATGTGTGCGAGTCCCTGGAGTACGAGATGCGGACGATGCAACGGCGTGACACTGAGCGCCTCAAGAATGCGCGAGGCATCTCCCCCGGTCAAGACAGTAGTCGGCTTGTAACCATTTGATTGTAAAGTTCGAATCGCACGGTCGATGGCGCCGGCGACCGCGTTTTGCGCGCCTTCTCGAACCGCGGCGGCGGTGTTATGCGCGAACATCCGCAATCCGGCTTTCTTGCGTGGCGGTAACGGCCGGACCTGCGGGATATCACTGGTTGCCGAAGACAACGCGGTCGCCATGGTGCTGACCCCAGGAATGATCTGACCACCGAGATGTATACCTTTACCGTCGATGGCATCGAGTGTAACTGCGGTACCGACATCGACCACCAGGCATGTTTTCTGAACTTCGGCCCAGGCACCGATCATCGCCACCCAACGATCCACGCCCATGCGACGCGGTTGGGTATAACTGTTGTGTACGCCCCAGCCGCGTTTCTCCGAACGCGCGAACCGAACATCACAGTCACAATGCATGCCGACAACTCCTGACAAGCGAGTCGCGAAACTCGTGCCCGCGACGTTGCTCACCAACACTTCGTCGACGCGTCGCGGCAACTTGGTCGTCAGGACCTGCAGGCCTTTCTCACGAATCCGGTCCTGGGAAATATGACCCGTGCGCCGAATGTCACCGTCATCCAGAACGCCCCACTTGATGCGCGAGTTACCGACATCGAGAAGCAGGGCTTTCATCGGCTTGCCCTGCGGTTGCCGGCCATCAATACCGTGCCCGATGTCACGCGATGCGTGCCATCGGAACGCGTGTCGATCAGTAACGCGCCATCGTCGGCAACACCGTTCGCGACGCCACTTATTTTCTGATGTGGCGTATCGATCGTCACCTCTCGACCGAGCAACCAGTCATGGTCGTGCCAGCGAGGTTTGTATTTCATGAATCCACTGGCCTCAAAATCGACGAATGTTCTGCAAAGACCATTGATGATGCTCGCGGCAATTCGGTTTCGCGCCGGTAATGCCACGGAAAGAGTTTTCATGTCCACGGCGTGACGAACACCTCCCGATTCCGCGCCGAGATCCAGTTCGCCGCCGAGGTCAATATTCAGACCGATACCGGTCACCACTGTTACCGCGCTGCCCGCCTGTGTCTGCGCCTCTGTAAGAATTCCACCCAGCTTACCGTCTTCGACAATCAGGTCGTTCGGCCACTTGAGCTGCACACCGTGGACGTTGATCGCCTGCAATGTCTCAATGACGCCAAGCCCGACCGCGAGCGTCAGCGCAGACAGGTGGGCAGGCTGTGAGGCGAAGGCGTACGCCATGGACAGGCACAGGCCTGAACCAGGTGGCGATTGCCAGGTTCGGCCATGCCGGCCACGACCCGCGGTCTGGTTGTCGGTGGCGACGACATGCAGTTGCCCCGGCGCCGGGCCCGCTTGCTGCATCAGGTAGCTGTTCGTCGATTCGATTTCCGTGAAGATTTCGAGTTCGCCGAGCCTCGCCGTAGTCGCGTCGTCAAGGGCGCGACGAATCACCTCCGCGCTAAGGCTTTTCATCAGTGGAATTCGCAGACGTCCTTCTCAACACCATCATCTTGGTGTTGCGATTCTCATTGCCCGCGCGCATCCGCTGAATGTTCGCCCGGTGGCAATAAATAATGAATAGCGCCATGCCGATGCTGTAAATGAACAGCGGCTGGTCGGCCGGCAATCGGGTGACACCAAGCCAGATCGGCAGCGAGGTCGCAGCAGTCATCGACGCAAGGCCGACATAGCCGCTTAATCCAACAACCAGCGCCCAAACGAGGAGGATGCCGATGATGAGTGCCGGGCCAAGAACGATGAGCGTGCCAATCAAGGTTGCGGCGCCTTTGCCACCTCTGAAGCCATAGTAAATCGGCCACACATGCCCGATAACTGCCGCCGACGCGCAGCATATCGTCAGCCATGTCCTGGATACTTCCGGGTCCGTCGCGACATATGGCACATCCAGCCCCGGCACGATGCCGGCACCGATCACGCCCTTGCCGATGTCAATGATGACGACTGCCAGTGCAAAGAAGAGGCCCTGGGTCCTGAGCGCGTTGGTGCCACCGGCGTTGCCGCTGCCCATCGTTCGAATATCGATGCCGCCGCGCAGGCGGCCGACGATCATCGCACCCATGAGCGAACCGATGAAATAGCTGATCAGAAACTTGACGCCGAGTTCCAACACTTGCCTATCCGCTTTGCGATAACAGTCGCGCGCATTGTAGCATCGGTGCTCGATGCCCCGTTCTGGCAAATATGACCACCGACACCATCCGTCTATTCCTGAATCCCACCGCGGGTCGTGGCCGCGCCGGCCGTCGTCAGGCACGCATTGTCGAACTGCTCAAGAGCAGGGATTTGCCGATCGAGCTCTCTACCAGCAACGCGGTCGGCAATCTCGAAGACCAGGTCAGGCGCCATGTTGACAGCGGCGGCAACCGAATTGTCGTCGCCGGCGGCGACGGCAGCGTTTACGAGGCCGTCAACGGCATCATGCATTCCGGCAATGATGCGGCGCTGGGCCTGATACCAACCGGTACGGGCAATGACTTTGCCAAGGCCTGCGACATACCCCTTAACTGGGAACACGCGGCACGACTTTTGGCCGACCGGCTCGCGGCCGACCAGTACGCGAAGACTATCGACATCGGCACGATGAACGATCGCTTCTTTGCCAATGGCGCTGGGGTCGGTTTCGACGCGAAGGTCACGCGTATCGCTCGTTCGTATCGCTTGCCTATCGGGGACCTCGTCTACCTGCTCGCGATCTTTCGCGGCATGGTTGACGGCATCGCGACGCCGCGCCTGCAGATCAGGTCGGAGGATTTTTCGTGGGACGGTCCGGCGACGCTCGCGAGCATCAGCAACGGACCGTGGATCGGCGGCATGTTTCACATCGCACCGATGGCGAAAAACGACGACAACAAACTGGAGTTGATGATTGCGGACCCCGTATCGCGGCGACGCATCCTGTCACTGTTGCCGAAACTGATGTCCGGCACGCATGCCGACGAAGACGAGATTCAGCATCGCAGCATCTCGACCTTGTCCGTCGTAGCCTCGGAACCGCTGCCCTCTCACCTCGATGGCGAAGTACAACCGCTGCAACAGCGATTTGAATTCGGCGTGCTACCTGGCGCCCTGCGCCTGCTTTGAGGAAGGTCGTGAACCGAGGTAGATCGCAATCAGCGCGATAGCGGCGCCGGCCGTTTCTGTAGCCGTCATTGGTCGCGCGAAGAACAGTACGTCCCAGACGAAGCTCAAGGTCGGTTGCAGCAGCAGCGCGAGGCCGGCCTCCGTCGTGGATACCTGGCGCAGACTACTGGCAATGAGAATAACGCCGATGCCCTGCGAGAAGATGCCATACACGATGAGCCAGACGGCATCCTGGACGTTCGGGATCGCCAGCGAATGACCCTCGATCATCGCCGATAATCCTAACATCGTCGCCGAAAAGGCAGAAACAACAGCCACCTCACGAATGGGTATTGGATGTTCCGAATCGCGCCGCGCCTCGCGCAAGGTCAACAAGTAACCCGCGTATACGACCGCCGTTAGCAGGCCAAAGATCACGCCCAGGCGGTAGTCCTGCGGTAAATTTCGCCAGTCGAGCCCTACGATCATCGCCAGGCCAGCGAGCGCCAGGGGCACGGCGATGACCTGTGTGAGCCGAGGCACCTGGTGCAACAGGATGATGCCGGCAAACATCATGATGAATACCTGGAAATTGGCGAGCAGCGTCGCCAGTCCGGGACCGATGTAATTAATGCTGCGGTGCCAGAACCACAGATCGAGCGCGAAGAATATCGACGCACCGATGAGTATCGTCCACGCGCGGGTCGATAAATTCAGTCGCTGTTTCTTGAAGAGCAGGTAGGCGGCAAGAGCGATGCTGCCGAAAAGCACCCGGTAAAAACCACTGGTCGTCGGCGACACGCTGACGAGCTTTACCCAAACCGGCGAAAAACTGATCATTGCCGCGCCCGCGAACAATCGCACCGTCGGGTTCGCGAGATATCGCATTACTGCCCCAGCCAGTCACCGCGTCGTGATGTAGTGGCGTCATCGACCTCGTCGTTCAGAACGAGATAGCACGTGTTTGTCGGCGCCTCGTCCCATTTCATACGCAGCGTGACAAGCTCGTCGCCGCGGAAGACAGTCAGCTCCGAAACATCGCCGGGGCGGTAACGCCGCGTACGCGTTTCACTGCCCGCAAGGTCGATACGGAGCCCGTCCAGCGCAACCAGCTCATCGCCCGGCGACACACCGGCGCGCTCGGCGGGTCCGTCGTTGTTGACGGCAACAAACACCGGTTTGCCCGCGGATGCGCCCAGCGTCGCGCCCAGCCAGACCTGCGGCGCTTGCGTATCCGTCGAAGGCTTGCCGCCTTTATCCTTGCCGCCATTTGAACGACGCAGCGCGTAGTCAACGCCGTGCGTCTTTAACAACGATTCGAGTGGCAACTCGCCCGTGCCGCGTACTGTTGCATTAAAGAAGTCCTCGAGATCCAGGCCGGATACTTTGATACACAGTTGCTCGAAACCGTCTTCCGGCATGCCCTCGCCCGTTTCTCCCCAATCTCGCCACGCTTCCTTCATCACGTCATCGAGCGATACGCGGCCGTCGGTCTCTGTGCGTAACTTGAGGTCGAGGCACAGCGCAATGAGCGCCCCTTTCGCGTAGTAACTGACAATCGCGTTGGTTGCATTCGCGTCTTGTTGGTAGAACTTGGTCCACGCGTCGAAGCTGGATTCCTCGACGCTCTGCTTTTTTCGACCGCCACCGCGTATGACGCGGGTAATCGTCTGGCCGAGCAACTCGAGGTAGCTTTCGACCGTGATCATTCCCGAGCGAACCAGCGCGAGATCGTCGTAGTAACTCGTAATGCCCTCGTACACCCAGAGCAGGCCGGTATGCGTTTCTTTGGACAGGTCATAGGGGGTGAACGCGGCGGGCTTCATGCGCTTTACGTTCCACAGGTGAAAGTACTCATGGCTGACGAGGCCCAGGAAAGTGCGGTATTCATCGGATACGCCTTCGTCGCCACGCGCCGGCAGGTTGTCACGCGCGCAAATCAGGCTCGACGACCAGCGGTGTTCGAGGCCGCCGTAGCCGCTGCCCGGCGCGTTCAGAAGAAACAGGTATCGATCCAGGTCGGATGGCGCGCCGAGGAAGGCCATGTGATGCGCGCACACGGTCTGCAAATCGTGACAAAGGCGCGCCATGTCCACGCGGGTCTTGCCGCGAATCGCGATCGCATGGGGAACGCCGCGCACCTCGAATTCCGCGATTGACAACTGCCCTGTCTCGACCGGGTGATCGATAAGCTCGGCGTAGTCACTCGCCGTGTAACCGCCGAACCCATACGCATCGGCCGTGTCCCGCCGCATCGACGTTGCGACGCGCCAGTTTTTGCCGAAGGGTGCATCCGGCGCGACGATAGTGACCCGACACGCACGATCCTCCTGCCCGACAACCGCGGGAAA
>JABDNG010000040.1 GCA_013001045.1 Woeseiaceae bacterium
GCTACCGGCACTGTACCCTATATCGTTGCGGTGCGGAGTTAGTCGTTCGGAAGCAGCCGGCTGATGTCGACTTTGAACTGCAGAAAGAAGAGGCCACTGACGGTGTCATCCATCATTTGTACGTCAAGCAGCCGTTCGACAGCCTTCACCGGCAGGTAGGTGAGGTTGAATCCCATGTGGCGATTGCCGACGGACAGGCTTGGCACAGCGCCTGGAAACGGCCGATTGTCGTTAACGTCCGTGCGAGTCATCAGGAATGCATTGACGCCCGCATCCACGTAAAAGCCGTTCAAGCGGTCGGTCGCGAAGAGTGTGCGGTGCAACCCGGCGCCGGCCATGTAGGACATATCGTCATTACTGTCGCGAAAGCCATTCACCATGACCTGTCTCTTCCAGCGCGACTCGCTCGCAAACTCGTATTCCAGACCGAGTCCCACGTTGTCCTCGTTCCATTCGTCGGTCGCACCAACGTGAATCGAGCGGCCATTGAGAACGGCGCTGAAGTTTCCGGCGAGCGCTGACGAGGCGGGCGCAACAATAAGTAAAGCGAGGAGGGTGAGTCTTGCGGCATTGAGTCGTTTCATGCCGATTAATGAATGCAAGGCACATGCCGGAATCTAAAACATAAGAATTTCATAAAGTTACAAAGATTGCTTAAACGGTGTGTAAAGAGAATCGACAGCTCACACCGAGCGGCTCGCTTAAGCGGTCGCGCATTGGATGCTTACTGTGCGCTGGTTCCACAATAATGTGTGATGTGGCGCAACTCTTTACTCGCCGATATCTTGCGCTGTTCCGTAGCGCGGAATCAGCGCTGCCGCGCTGCACAACAGTCCGGTCACGATGACCGTAAGCTGTAGGCCAAAGGCTGAGGCCGCGATACCCACAGCGAGACCACCGAACGCAACGCCGCCAAACGCGATCATGCCCCAGAGGCTGCTGACACGGCCGCGCACGTCCTCGTCAACGAGACTCTGCATCAGGATCTGCGAGCCAACGCCGCCCAATGACAGGATGACACCGAGCATCGTTACAATCGATACGGCGACCCAGAATGCATCGTTCGCGCCTAACGCGGCGATTAACAGGCCTGCAAGAACAACGGACATCCGGATGACAACGATGTTCAGCCAGAGGGTCGTGCGTGCGAGCACCACTCCCGTCGCGACCGCACCAACGCCAACGGCGGACGTGAGTATGGCCAGCCCGGAACTGCCGCGCGAAAACACGGCATCGGCGAATGCCGGCAGCATTTCCATCGCGCCGCGCCCGAACACCGAGCCGACCGCGATCATGATCAGCAGACCACGGATCATCTTGTGATCCCGCACGTAGCGAACGCCGTCGAGCAGCTCGGACCAGACAGCGCTCGGTTTGGTCCCACGCCTCGTCCTGGGCCTGAGCTCGACAAACACGACGGCCGTGACGATGGCGAGATAGGACAGGCCGTTCAGTGCGAATGCAGCGCTGACACCCAGCGTCGCGATCACAATGCCGGCGATGGCCGGACCGACGAAACGCGACACGTTGAAAGAGATCGAGGTGCTTGCAATCGCGCTCTCGAGCTGCTGCCTGGCGACCAGGTTGGGTACCAGCGTCATACGCACGGGTGTGTGCGCACCATCCAGCGCACCCTGCACGAGCGAAAATGCTGTCAGCACACCGATGTTGACCTGTCCAAGCGCCGCGAGGGTAGCGAGCACAAGCATATTTGCCGAACTGCTGGCGTTGATGACGATCGACGCTTTACGCCGATCGACCCGATCGGCCAGCACGCCGAACAGGGGGCCGAAGAAGACGGCGGGCGCAAACTGCGTGAAGGCAACGACGCCCACCCAGAATTCGGAAGCGGTCAGTTGCCAGGCGAACCAGCCAAGTGCAACCCGATAGATCCACAGGCCGTGCAGCGAAATGGTGCTGCCGACCAGGTAGATGAGGAAATTGCGGCTGCCAAGCGCCGAGCTGCTGCTCATTGAAGCGGTTCGCCATTCTAGAGAAGGGTGAGATGGTAGACTCGCTTCGCGGAGGATATCCAGCTCATGAAAAAAATAGCTATAAAGAAATGGGACGAACTTGGGGACCGCAGGCCGGCTTACGCACTGGTTGCCGATGTCGATCTTGTCATTGTTCGTTACGATGCGTCAGTGACCGTGCTCTACGGTCGCTGCGCGCACCGCGGTGCACTGATGTCGGATGGCCATGTCGACGGCGACAACCTCATCTGCGGCGTGCATGGCTGGGACTACCGGCTCGATACCGGTGTCAGCGAATACAACAACAGCGAGACCTTGCCCAAATTCAATGCCTGGGTCGAGGACGGCCAGGTGCTCGTGGACGAAGACGAGATCTTGGACTGGGCAAAAAAACACCCGCAACCGTACAACCGCGACGCGTATCAAGGCCTTTACCAGGACCATCACGGCATTCCGATCGAGCCGCACGTGAAGTTCATTCGCAAACTTGCAGACGAAGGCCTTAGAAAACTGGGCCACCACGGTCCCTCGGCCGCCATGGGCGTGCCGCGCAGCAGCCTGCCGCAGTGGGACGACCTGCAGTTCGTCGTTGGCCAGCTGCACAAGCTGCCGCTGCTTGACGACGAAGCCGTCGGCACCGAGCTCACCATTGGCCCGCGAGCCAAAAAGCCCTTGCGCCTGGACATTCCGCTGTTTGTTTCGGACATGAGTTTTGGCGCCCTGTCCGAGGAGGCCAAGGTCGCGCTTTCCAAAGGGGCGGAGCTGGCGGGCACCGGCATCTGCTCGGGCGAAGGCGGCATGCTGCCCGAAGAACAGGCCGCCAATTCGCGCTATTTCTATGAACTGGCATCCGCGCGTTTCGGATTTTCCTGGGACAAGGTGCAAAAGACACAGGCATTCCACTTCAAGGGCGGGCAGGGCGCAAAGACGGGCACGGGCGGGCACCTGCCCGGCAACAAGGTGCAGGGCAAGATCGCGGAAGTGCGCCAGCTCGAGGAAGGCGAAGCTGCGGTATCGCCGGCACGATTTCCGGAGTGGACGGAACTCAGTCAGTTCCGGGACTTTGCCGCAGAGGTGCGTGACAAGACGCGTGGTATTCCGATCGGTTTCAAGTTGTCGGCACAACACATCGAGAAAGATATCGATGCAGCACTCGAGATCGGTGTCGACTACATCATCCTCGACGGCCGTGGTGGTGGCACCGGCGCCGCCCCGCTTATATTTCGCGACAACATCTCCGTGCCAACGATTCCTGCCCTTGCGAGGGCGAGAAGACATCTGGATGCCTGCAATGCATCCGATGTGACGCTGATCGCAACGGGTGGCCTGAGGCACCCGGCTGATTTCGCCAAGGCCCTGGCGCTGGGTGCCGACGGAGTCGCTGTGTCAAACGCCGCAATTCAGGCGATTGGCTGTCTCGGCATGCGTGCCTGCCATACAAACAACTGCCCGGTTGGAATCGCAACGCAAAAGCCGCATTTACGCGAGCGTTTACCCGTCGACATCGCAGCCGAACGTCTCGCTCGTTTCTTCTCCGCATCGGTTGAACTGATGCAGGTTCTCGCGCGCGCCGCCGGACATCGTCACCTGAGTGAGTTTTCGAGCGACGACCTCACGACATTCAAGTCAGATATGGCGAAATTGACGGGCGTTGCGTACGGCGGCGTAACGTCGGGCTGATTATTGGGGGAATAGCATGACCAAGGTACTGACAAACATGCTCTGCAGCATCGTGGTGGTCATCTTGATTGGTTTTCCGTTTTCGATCGCCTGTGCGCAGGCATCGGTCGAAAATGCCACTGTCGTTCTTGAAATTCCGGAGGGCGCAAGAGCAGGCCCGTCTTTCGATGTCGATGCGGCGACTGAGGCTTACATCAACCTGCTAAGCGACGAAGATCGGGCACGATCCGATGCCTATTTTGAAGGCCGCTACTGGTTGCATTTGTGGGGATTTCTCTACGGACTGGGCATGGCCTGGCTGTTGCTTGGAACACGGCTTTCGGCCGGCATGCGCAATCTTTCAGAACGTGTTGGTAACTGGCAATGGTTGCATACAGTTATTTTCAGCATGCAGTACGTGATCATCGTTACCGTGCTGTCTTTTCCATTGACGCTCTATCAGGGGTTCTTTCGTGAGCATCGCTATGATTTGGCAACGCAATCGTTCGGTGCATGGATGGGCGACGAGTTGACCGCGCTGGCAGTCGGTATCGTCATTGGCAGTATTGTGTTGACGGTGATTTATACGGTCATCCGTAAAGTTCGCGATTCCTGGTGGGTGTGGGCGACTGGTGTGTCGGTACTGCTGCTGATGTTCATTAATTTCCTTGCACCCGTTTACATCATGCCATTGTTCAATGATTACAATGCGCTTGAAGACGGGCCATTAAGAACTTCAATTATGTCGATGGCACATGCTAACGACATACCCGGTGACGATGTCTACTGGTTCGATGCATCCCGTCAAACGACCCGGATCAGCGCAAACGTCAGTGGCATTTTTGGCACGACTCGTATCAGCCTCAACGATAACCTGCTCAACCGCACGTCGCCCGAGGAAATTGAGGCCGTGATGGCCCATGAAATGGGGCATTACGTGCTGAATCACAGCACAAAATTGACCATAGAGTTCGGCCTGGTTCTGGCATTCGGATTCGCTTTTGTGGCTTGGGGCTTCAACCGCGCTGTTAGACGCTGGGGCAAGAATTGGGATGTACGCGATGTCGGCGATACAGCCGGCCTGCCGTTATTTGCAGCGCTGCTATCGATCTTCTTCTTCGTCGCAACGCCGGTTACCAATAGCATTATTCGCATCGCCGAAGCAGAGGCGGACAATTATGGTGTCAACGTTTCACGGCAACCCGACGGCTTCGCGCGCGTCGCGATGCGTCTGAGTGAGTATCGCAAGATAAGCCCGGGACCCCTGGAACGCATTGTGTTTTACGATCATCCGAGTGGCTACGACCGGGTGCGCATGGCAATGTTGTGGAAAGCCGAGCATCCGGATAGCGAACCATCGCCTGTCGATTAGTCAGGTCACGCGGAGACTCGAATGACACTCGCATCTGCAATCGTACTATTGTTCCTGGTTATCGATCCGTTCGGTAACGTACCGTTTTTTGTTGCTGCGCTGAAGAATGTCGACCCTGCGCGGCGCAGGCGCGTGATCGTTCGCGAACTGCTTATCGCTTACGTGGTGATGATTGCGTTCCTGTTTTTCGGACAACCCCTGTTGCGAGTGCTGGGAATATCCGGACCCGCGTTGACAATCGCGGGCGGCGTTATTCTCTTCCTGATTGCACTGCGTATGGTCTTTCCCATGCGGGGACGGACAGCCCAGGAAGAGATAGACGGCGAGCCGTTTATCGTGCCGCTCGCGATTCCCTATGTTGCAGGTCCGTCAGTACTTGCCGTGGAGATGTTGCTTATGAGCGATGAGCCAGGCCGATGGCCTGTCTGGTTGATTGCGATTTCCGCCGCATGGGCGGCAACTTCGATAATTGTCTTGTTTGGCAGCCAGGTAGCCGAGCGCCTCGGTTCACGTGGCCTGATCGCAATCGAGCGTCTCATGGGCATGATACTCGTCGCCATCGCAATTCAGATGTTCCTGACCGGCGCAGACACGTACTTCGGACGAGGTTAGACTAGGAAAATTGAACGTTACCGCCCGCGGTTCGTGCGCGTATTCGCCTGCTGGATGTAGCACATGTTAGATGCACACATTGAGAAAGGCAGCGTTGCCGGTGTTTACGGCAAGATTGCCCATGCCTATGACTTGTGGGCCTGGTTGACCGAAAGCAAGGCCCGGGACCGCTGCCTGGAATTGGCTGGCATAAAGGACGGTGAGAATGTACTCGAGGTAGCGGTCGGTACGGGCCTGGCGTTCGAGAAAATCCTGCAAGAAAACCCATCGGGTGAAAATGAAGGCATCGATCTCACTGAGGCGATGCTGATTCGTGCCGAGCAAAAAGCCGCGAAATCCGGATCGACGAACTATCGGCTACGGGTCGGTGACGCCTATGAGCTGGACTTCCTCGATAACACGTTTGACGTTCTCATCAATAACTACATGTTTGACTTGTTACCTCAGCGGGACTTCCTGACCGTCCTCACGGAGTTCAAGCGAGTACTGCGGCCCGGCGGGCGTCTCGCAATGGTCAACATGACAAAAGGCGAGCATTGGTACAACGGACTATGGGAACGTATTTACCGGATCAACCCGGCGTTGCTCGGAGGATGTCGTGCCGTTTCGCTAATTCCTTTTGTTGAGGAGTGTGGCTTTATTCAAACCAGGCGCGAGTACTTATCCCAGCTGACGTTTCCGTCGGAAATAATCTGCGCAAGAACGGGAGGCAGCACGTAGCTGCCCCCGTATCGGCGAAAAACCTACTTGGGTTTTTTCCAGCTTTTTGCAAACTCGAGCGGTGCGGCAGCCTTGGTGCCCCTGACTTTGTCACCTCTGTCCGGAGTTGCGCTCAATGACACCGGCCTTGCGATCGAGAATTTATCCTGCACCTGGCTAACCTCAATTTCACCCATGACCGTGGTGCTGCCACCCAGGGAAATGCCGGTTTCCGGATCGATCAGTTCTTCACCTTTCTTCAACACCTGCAGGCGATCCCCAACGGCAACCGAGTCCGCACCGAGATTGACATAGATCTGTGCGGCGTCAGCCTTTACGATCGAGCCTTCCGGCGGTTTAGCGCCTACCTGTTTGATCAACTCGAACACTGCCTGATTGATGCCGGCAATGACGGCCTGGCCAACGGGAGTCTTCGAGTATTCGGACATGAAGCCGCCAAGCCCGACATCGCCGATCAGGCCAGCGCCGCCGAAGGCAAGATTGGTTTCCTTGATAACGGCTTCAATCTGTTTCGTGAAGGTTATTTCGCTGGTCTCGGCATCGATCAGGCGTATGTTCATGCCGACGCGTCCGGTGCTACTGCCGGCTTTTATGCCGCCCAGCAATGGCACCTTACGTGTCAAAATACCGCCAACGCCTTTGTCTGTGCCTGACGTTTTGGATTCGTAGTCAGTAACGACGAGCTGCACCAGGTATTCTGCGCCCAGTACGTTGCCTGTCTTGGCACCTGAAGGTTTTGCAACCCGACCCGAGGTCGCCAGGTCCTGTTCTGCCAAAACATCACCGAGTTCGGTCCGTTCCACGAGCCGGAAGCGACCCGTTTGTGACAATGAATCGATGACAATCGCTTCAATCCCGTTTACGGGCACGCCGGTGGTCGACGCCGAATAATCGACGTTTCCCATCATGGTTGAAACCGTGTAAGAACTCGTCGAGCTGTTGTTATCGACCTCCAGGACACCGAGCCTGGCCTTGCGGCCGGCATAGTCGCCCCATTCGATATTCAGAAGGTATTTCGTATCAACTTTGTCGACTCGCTCCGGCAGCGGTGATTTTCCATTTTCGCCCACGGAGTACGCCACATAGTCAGCGGCGGCAGTCTGCAAGCCAGCAAACGCCAGAACGAGTGTTAGAAAAACTGAAAACTGTCTGGAAGTCATTTTCTTGTCCCCTTATGCATAAGGCCGTATGCCCTTATTTTCGTTCGTATTAAGTCAAGACAATAGGAAAATAGTACTCTCTCTACGGCCGCTTTCCCAGCCACACTACTGCACGGCGCCAACTGGCAACGAGCACCCTGTTTAAGCGGCATCCCGTTTATACTTCCGGAATTCGGAAATGCGCACATATCGTGGAGTAGAGCATGAGTTACAGACGTTATGAGCCGATCGATCCGCGCGAGGCGTTCGGCGTTGCCGGCGCCGAAGCAGAGTCGGCGGCGGCGTCACAGGCGGCATTCTTGCTGGCTGTTCGCGCCGGCGTTATGGGTTACGCATCGCTCACCGAAAAGTTGCCAGAGTTTCCGTTGCCGAACCTCAAGGCGCTCAAGAGCGATCGTCACGTTAAGGTTGCAACGGCGTGCCATCACCTTGGAGTTAGCGAGAAAGAATTACGGAATGAAACCCGGCCGGCACTCCAGCAGGAAATGATCAAGCTCGCGCACGAGGTATACAAGAAACCGACGATCGAAGCCGCAGCCGCGTTGTTCGAGGCTGCCATGATGAGCCCACATCCGCTGGTCGCCGTGGCCGGCGCCGCCGGTGCGCGAGAAACGACTCGTCTACGTCCAAGAATCCGGAGTACTCTTGAGAAAGCGATGAGGAGCAAGGATCGCCTCGTCTCACGATTGGCGCTTGCGGCAATCGGTCAAATTGGGCCAATGGAATCTATCGCAGACAAAAAGGTCGTCCAGCAACCCAAATCAAGAAAACGCCGGCACCTGTCCAATACAGCCGTGGTGACGCACGGCACTTTTGCGGCGAACGCTCGCTGGTATCGCCCGGGAGGCGACTTTTACGATGCGTTGAATGCAAAGCGCCCCGACCTGCACCTACATGACCGGAGCTTCAAATGGACCGGCGCATATTCGGACAAAGCGCGAAGAGCCGACGCCGAACTGCTCAAACAGTGGGTTCCGGACCAGGGACTGGCCGTGCCCGATTTTTTCGCCCACAGTCACGGCGGCACCTTGGCGCATTTGGCGACTCGGAGGGGAGTGCAATTTGATCGATTGGTGTTAATGGGTTGGCCAGTGCACAAGAAGTGGTACCCGGATTTTTCAAAAGTGAAACGCATCATCGATATTCGCGTGCGGCTGGATCTCGTCGTGCTGCTCGATGGCGGCGCTCAACGCTTTCGCAGCAACGACTTTGCGATCGAAGAGCACCGCAACGGTTGGTTCGATCATAGTTCGACGCACGAGCCCGCTTACTGGGACGACCATGGCCTGTGGAATGTCATCTGACAGCACCATGAATCAGCGCATCACTCCTTTCAGGGTCATGGCCGCGGGCGCATCGTGGCGCATGTTCGGCTCGCGCCGCGCAGCCGAGACTCTGCTGCAGGCGATGTCCGGGGGCGATGAGCAGAGTCGTATGCTGGCCGGCATGTCGCTGATTAAAGCCGGCCGTCGATCGTTTGATTTGATCATGGAAAGGGTCGAAGCGAGCGAGGCATCGACAGCGCTCGTTCGCTTACTACCGGACATTGACGGTGAACGCGCGCGCAAGGTACTGCAATCAATCGCCGCCGGAGATCAAGGCGAGTTGAAAGAAACGGCAAGGGAATGCGTTGACCTGCTGGACAGGATCGACTCCCTGGCGCCTGAAGATCGCTAGAATTATCGGCCTAGGGATTGCTGGATCCGCCGTATTTCTTGAATCGCAATTCTCTGGCCTGTCCTATCCAGTCGTCTTGCTCCATGCGGCCTTTGAATTCCTGCATTGCCGCGTTGACGCGTGAGATATCGGCAGCGTCAAACTCGGCGATTTGTTGAAACGAGTAGATACCGAGATCGTGTAGCGTTTGTTCGAACACTTTACCAATGCCGACGATGTCCTGAAGATTGTCGATATCCTGCTGCGACTGAGACTGCGCGTCGCTTTGCGTCGAGCCGACTTCTGCTTGCCGGGCTTCCTGCAACGCCTGGTTTTGCTGCATCTCTATATCCGAAAGATTCTTTTCGACTTCGTCCAGCCTGAGTCGCAGGGTGTCGGAGTGTTGTTCGTATTGTCCGGCAGTGTCGCGGTAGCGATTGGCATCTTCTTCGAATTGCTTTCGGCTGTTTTCCATCGACTTGAGGCAGTGAGTCAGTTCCTGATTCTGTATCCTGAGTTCAGTCAGATCCGACACATCCCGCCGTAGTGCGTCGTTTTCCTGCCGAATGCGTATTGCATCGTGAGACAGTTGTGCATTATCCGCTTCTAAAGCGATAACGTTTCGCTCGAGCTCATCCAGGTTCTCGAGTCGTTTGCGGGCGGAGTCGAGCATCTTGTTGACCGATTCGTGTTCCGAGCGTGTTGCCTGCATGAGATTGCTGAAGGACTCGCGCTCCAATCTTGCATTCTCGACCTTCATCTCGAGAACTTTGCGTTTTTCGAAAGTCTTGGCAAGTTCGCGCTTGTAAACTTCGCGAGACTTGATGAATTCTTTCTGGATATCCGCGGACTGCTGTCGTACAGAGTCAAGGGCCTTCTGAAACGTGACTACTTTGCGTTTGAAGTCTTCCCGTTCCGCACGAAGATTGAACAGATCCTTCGACATCAGTTTCTCTTTGGCATGTGCGGACTCGAGGTCAGTACGACCTTTCGCGACGGCGAGATCATATTGCCGCGCGACGGCCTGCTGATCCTCGATACTCGACAGCAAGGAGGCGACTTCAACGGCGAGCCGGTCTATATGGCTGTCTTTGGCGTCCAGTTTTTCCTGCCAGTCCTTGTCTTTCCTGGCGAGGCGACGCCTGCTGTCTTCGCGCCGAACGAGCCACCCCACGCCGACACCAAGGAATGCGGCTGCGATGAGGTACAACGCTAATGGATAGATCGAGGCGTCCATTTCCTGATTATGGCCACCACGGATATTACGGAACATGACGAATTACCCAAAATTGCGATTATTACGCCAAATTCTGGCTTTGGCGTCGCGCTAATCGCAACGCGTCATGGCGCTAACGTGGCATTCGAAGCGCCAGCCGAATCGCAGGACACCACGTTGCCTAACGTCAATGAGCTGGCGCGAATCGCCAGGATTTGCCGTTCTCGCCCGGGCCTAACGGGAGTCGAGCAGCGCCTCGATCTCCGACACCTGCGCCTCGGTTACCGGCTGGAATTTTCCAAGCGAGCAGGTCATGCCCGTGTCCCAGCCACCACCCCACTGCCAGGGCCAGCGCCGGTACCACGGCCAGTCAAACCAGTCGCCGACCTCGAATCGGTCCATATCGCACATTCGCGATCCTGTGAACGTCTTCACGCGTAGAACGGTGCCGTACTTCAAGTCCGGACAGCGTGTCCGTAACGTGTTGATCCACAACTTGCCGCGTCGACCCTCGAATAAAATGTGGCGGTCGTCGAGCGCGCGGAAATTGCGGTATTCGTTGTCGGACAGGCAGCGTTTGGTTTCCCCGAATTCTGCCGGGTCAAGCGGCGCACTCAATATATCGTCAATGTCGGCATCGATCGCCTGTCGCCGGCTCTCGACGTCGGGTGAGGTCGCGCAGCCCGCAGCCAGCAAAGCGGCGGTGCAGGCCAACAACGCAGCAATATTGATTTTGCCCATGATTCGCTCCTTTGGTTTGCCACACACAGACAAACTAGCACTCGGGGTTAGACCCTGAAATACGGAATATGTGCAGTGGACTTCACCAAAAATGGGGCTCCCGGCAGGGTCTGGAGTAATGCCGCCAATGGCGGGGTCGATCCGCCATTTCTCGGCCGCAGGCCATTGAATTTATGTCAAATTGTGCGCTATCTCACTAAAATTTCGCGCCGCAGAGGTAATAATCGGGTCTTAAAGACGCGCCAGGAACCCGTCCTTGTTAACGACCCAGATACTCTCCGTCGATGAGCTCGCCATCGGCATGTACGTTGCTCAGCTCGACCGTCCGTGGCTCGAGACGCCGTTCATGTTTCAGGGTTTCTATATTCGGGATGCGGATGAAATCGACGAGTTAAGGTCGCACTGCAAGCATGTGTACGTCAGCACCGAGACGTTGCCAGCGGGTCGACCAAAGCCGGGGGCCGCGGCACCGCGGCATTTGCCCGAAAGCGATGAAGAAGAGCCGGCCAAGAAACGCTTCAGTTTTCGCTCTTTGTTCAATTTCCGCCGCAAGAAGGCTGTGGAAGAGCGTCCCGCGCAGACCAATCAGCTTTACGAGACGACGACCAGCCTTAAAGACGAGACGAGCGTGGCATCGGAGGTTCAGAAAGAGGCTATTATTTCTGTCAAAGGCGTGATGGAGGACCTCGGGAAAACGGGCGTCCTTGACGTCGGTTCCCTCAAGGCGGCCGTCACGCCGATGGTCGACAGTGTGTTGCGGAATCCTGCTGCACTGTCTTGCCTGATGCGAATGCAGAGAATGGACAACTACCTGTATCACCATTCCATCGCGTCGTCTGTCTGGGCGACTGTCCTTGGACGACAGATTGGGCTGCGCCGGGACGATCTTGACGTCATCGCGCTTGGTGCGATGCTGCTAGACATCGGCAAGACTCAGGTACCGATTGAGATATTGACCAAACCCGGTGAACTCAATGACGAGGAATTGACGATCGTTCGGCAACATGTGCAACTCGGGCTCGATATTCTAAATAAGACGGGCGATATCGATGCCCGTGTGCTGGAAATGGTCACCTACCACCATGAGCGCTACAACGGTACCGGTTACCCGAGTGGATTGAGCGGCAATAAAATTCCCGTCTTCGGCCGAATTGCGGGCATCGTTGATACTTATGACGCAATGATTACGACCCGCCCCTACGCTGAAGTAATGTCGTCTTTCGACGCGCTGCGTATTCTGCGCGCGCTGGCCGACGTAGAGTTCCAGGCCGAAATCATCGAACAGTTCATACGAGCAATTGGCGTTTTTCCGACGGGAACGCTGGTCGAATTGAACACAGGCGAAGTGGCGATCGTTACGAAGCAACACGAGATTCGTCGCTTGCGTCCCGAGGTCATGTTGATTATGGATAGCAATAAGCAATTGCTCGATGACTTTCGAGCCGTAGATTTGAACGACGAGAAGGTCGCAATTGACAGCAACGAATTCCTCTGGATCTCGACCGGCCTGCCACCAGGATCTTATGGTATCGATCCAACCGATTTCTACCTTGACTGAGCACGCCTGATGAGTGCGGCAACCTTTCAGCTACCGTTCCTGAAAAGTAGCGGTCTGTTGCGCGCAAACCGGCGAATAGCGCTTGCAGTGCAAAGAAAACAGGACCTCGCCGTGATGATCGTATGCGTGCGCGGTGTTGAACGATTGTGCGCGGCAATCGGACATGAAAGGGCTGGCGAAGTTCTGGACGATTTTCACGGTCGACTGCAGGGTATGGCACGCGACGGCGATGTCGTTGAGCGAATTGGTGAACGTAAGTTCGCCGTGCTATTGAGTGGCCTTAGAAATCAGGGCCATGCGAGACTCGCGGCGCAGAAGATCGAGCGCCTTGCAAGTGAGACCGAATCCCGCCATATCAAACACTTAGACCTGAAGGTCACGATCGGCATTGCTTCGTATCCAAGGCATGGGAAAGACGCAACTGAACTCATGCGCTTGGCGGAAACTGCATTACTTGATGGTCGTCGCAAGGACGACACCGTGTGTTTTTACGAAACAGAGTCTGCGCAACAGTTGTTCACGGATTGGGGCCTTCAAAGCCGTCTTAGAGCCGCGATAGATGCAGGCGATCTTGAAATGCATTACCAACCCAAAATATCAGTACGCACAAACGAGGTCGTCGGTGCGGAAGCGCTTATGCGCTGGGACGAAATAGAGTTAGGCCCTATATCACCTGAGATCTTCATCGAACTTGCCGAATCGACCGGGCAGATCGTTGACCTGACGTATTTCGCCATTCAGCGCGCCTGCCGTCAGGTGAATGAATGGCGGTACTTGTTGCCTGGTCTGAACATTGCCGTGAATATTACGCCCAGCATTATTCAGGGTTTCGAGATTATCGATGTGCTGCAGAATGCGACCGGTATCTGGAATGTTGAAGCAGATGCGTTGACGATGGAGATTACTGAAAACGCACTGATGTCGGATCCCGAAACCAGTCATGCCGTGCTGGCGAAGATTCGAGAATTCGGCTGCCGTGTCTCGATTGACGACTTTGGCACTGGCTACTCATCGCTCGCATACCTGAAGTCTATACCTGCCGATGAACTCAAAATCGATCGAACATTCATCATGGGCATGCTCGTCGATACTGGCGATCACAAGATTGTTGAGCATTCAATCCGCATAGCAAAGAGCTTCGGGCTGAGCGTCGTTGCGGAGGGCGTCGAATGCTCGCAGATGCTCGACGAATTGCGCAAGCTCGGCTGTAACATCGCGCAAGGCAATTTTTTTTGCCCCGCCGTGCCGGCGAGTGAGTTTGAAATCTTCTGCAACAATCCCACCTGAATGTTCAGGGCTTGCGAAATAACAGCGTAAATCGGTCCGTATTGCCGCTGACCGATCGTCGCCCAACCTCGTATTTCAGTTCGTCATCGGCCCGGTAGTGCAGATCGGTATAGTCGACCAACTCGAAGCCTTGATCCAGCATCTCCTTGATGACCAGTACCGGATCAATGCGGCGCCGGTTCTCATAATTCGCTGGTTCCATGTGACGCATCGTGTGGTCGACGACTCCATACAATCCGCCACTCTTAAGTGATTTAAAGACCTGGCTGTTGATCTTGGCCCTGGATTCTGCGTCGAAGTTGTGCAGATTCCGGAATGTCAGGACCATATCGAGGCCGGACACGTCAAAGTCGAAATCGTCGACAGTATAGAAGCGGCTGCCCTCTGGCCGGCGCAAGTTGTCTGTCGTGCCCAGGAGTTCTACTTGCTCGAAGCCGGGCTGGTTCAGCAGGTTCTTTTCGATACGCCCTGTGCCGATTGCGACATAGAGTTGGCCGGTGTCAGCAAGTACGGGGGCCAGCACTCGTGTGTACCAGCCTGCGCCCGGTATGAGTTCGAGCACACGCATGTCGTCCTTCAGACCGAAGAAATTCAAAGTCTCGAGTGGGCGGCGATTACGGTCTCGCTCGCGGTCGGCCTCTGGCCGCGATTCGAGAGCCAGCGCACTTTCAACTTTCGCGTTGATTTCGTTGGCCGCGAATGCGAGGCCGGCGAGGGTGACTAGGGCTACTGCGAGTAATGTTCTCAAGGACGTACTCCGTCTGGCAATGGCTATGAGCATAATAGCAGCAACCTGTTGCCTGTCGTTACTTAAGTAACACCGATCTTGACCCCACGCATTAACTGGCTAAAGGCCGCTGCATATAGACGCTGCAGTGTACTATTCACATCATGGTGTCGAGAAAGCCCTATCTCTCCAAGTCTCGTGTTATTTCGGCCTGGCAGTGCCCGAAAAAACTGCACCTGGAGAAACACAATCCGGAGCTGGGGGAGGTATCGGAGCGGACAGAGTCACTGTTCGCAACGGGCCATCAGGTCGGTGATATCTCGCAACGCCTTTACGGCACGCCCGATTCGGTTGAAATTCCGTTTAATCGAAAAATGAGTATGATGGTGCGGGAGACCCGAGCACTTATTGACGGCGGCGCTGATTTCCCGATATTTGAAGCTACGTTTCAGCATGACGGTGTCTTAGTACGGGTTGACGTGCTGATACCGGATGGCAACGGTTGGCGTGCGATCGAGGTAAAAGCCTCTACTTCTGTCAAGGATTACCACGTCCTCGATTGTGCGATCCAGGACTGGGTCATGCGTCATGTCGGATTGTCGGTCACGTCGATGTCGTTGGCGCATATCAATAATCAGTTCCTGTATAACGGAGATGGCGATTACGATGGTCTGCTTGCGGAAGTTGATCTGACAGAGAGGGTTCGCACAGTTGAGCCCACGGTCGAGATGTTGATAGAGAAAGCGCGACTCGCCGTTACTGGACCCTTGCCAGTGGTTCAAGTCGGCGCTCATTGCTACAAGCCCTATGAGTGTCAATTTATTAACCACTGTTGGCCAACGGATACGGAATACCCCGTTGCCGGACTTGGCGGCAGCAAAGCCAAGCTGGGCAATTATGTGGCGTTAGGCTACAGAGACGTACGCGACGTCGACGCCGATAGTATTACGGCGGAAACGCAGCAGCGGATCCATCGCATCACGCAGAGCGGCAATGCCGAAACTCTCGATGGCGCCCGGCGAACCTTGAATGCACTGCCATACCCGCGCTACTACCTGGATTTCGAGACCATCGGCCCGGCCGTGCCGTTTTGGAAGGGTACGCGCCCGTATGCGCCCATTCCGATTCAATGGTCCTGTCATATCGATGACGGAGCAGGGGATGGATCTTACGAAAACATGCAGCACGCAGAATTTCTCGACTTGTCCGGCGAACCACCTATGCGTGCGCTGGCCGAAAAGATGATCAGGTGCCTTGGAGCGGCGGGGCCAGTGCTCATGTATACAAACTACGAAGAGCAGGTGATCGAAAGTTTGATCGCTTTATTCCCGGATCTGCAGGAGCCCTTGAAAAGCATCGTCGATCGACTGTTTGATCTGCACCCGGTAGTGAAAGCCAATTACTATCATCCGAAGATGCTGGGCTCGTGGTCGATCAAGGCCGTGCTCCCCACCATTGCACCTCACATGAACTACGCATTGCTCGACGGCATCAAGGAGGGAACCGCGGCATCCGAGGGGTTTATCGAGGCGATCGCGCCGGACACTTCGGCAGAGCGAAAAGTAGAACTCGAACAGCAGCTACTTCGTTACTGTCGCTTTGACACACAGGCGATGGCGGCAATCGTACGATTCCTGGAGTAGGGGCTACGCCTTCCTCGGCCGTAACTCGAAGTCCCCGATAATGATGCTATCGCCGGGCTGTAGATTACAGCGCGAAACCTTCTTGGAATTGACCAGTGTTCCGTTAAAGCTGTGAAGATCCTCAATGTGCACGCGCGTACCGGAACAAAAAACAAGAGCGTGATGGCGACTTACGAATTTGCTGTCGAGCTTCACATCGCTATCGTCGCCTCTTCCTATCATGATTCGCGATTCACCCTCCGAAAGCTTGAAGACCTGCAGTTTTTTCCGGCCATGGTAGATGTCGATCGCCGCGATCGCGCATCCGGATTCCGCAGGTTTACCTTTGGATCTGGACTTGGCCTTCGAACGTGGTTTCGCGTCTTTCTGCGGCAATCTGGCCTGTGTCGTCGTAGAGGCGGTGGCGAACGCGGCCAATTCTGCCTCCAGGGCCGCGATACGTGCGTCTCGTTCCGTTACGGACTCTTCCAGCGACTTCAAAGCGTCTATGTTGACCTTCAGAGACGCGCATTCCTCCTGCGATTTCTCGAGTGACTTTTCGAGCGTGCCGAGCTTTGCCGCTTGCTTCTTGGCGAGCCTGAGATCCACCGTGATATCGCTGACCGAGGATTGCAGTTTTATCTTCATCTGGTCCAGTTTTTCTATACGTGCCTTGGCCCTGTCCACATCTTTCTTGGCACGTTTCGACGCGCTTTGCTCTTTCTTCAATTCGGCAGCAAGCTTCTTGGAGGACCTTTCACTGTCCATCAGCGCCTCGTCGTGCTCGGCCAGTGCCTGTTTCAGGCTTTCGACTTCTGCGGCTTTGCGGTCAACAGTTGTAGCAAGCTGGTCCGACTCACCACTCTTGATGGCGAGCGCTTTCTCGCTTGCCGCCAGTGCCTGATTCAGTCGTCCGATTTCTTCGGCGTTGCTGTCAATGGTTGTTGCGAGCTGGTCTGATTCACCGGTCTTGATGGCGAGCGCTTTCTTGCTTGCCGCCAGTTCTTGATTCAGGTGTTCGATTTCTTCGGCGTCGCTGTCAACGGTCGTCGAGAGCTTGTCCAGTTTCTTAGCTTGCGTCTTAGCTTGCTCACGAAGATCACGGATGAGTTCGTCCGTGCCCGAGTTTTCCAGTTTCTCAACGTCAGTCGCCAGTCTTCGAGATAATTCTTCACTATCGGCGAGCGCTTTCTCGCTTGTCGCCAGTGCCTGATTCAGGCGTTCGATTTCTTCGGCGTCGCTGTCAACCGTCGCGGCGAGCTTGTCTGATTCGCCGCTCTTGGTGGCGAGCGCTTTCTCGCTCGCGGCCAGTGCCAGATTCAGGCGTTCGATTTCTTCGGCCTTGCTTTCGATGGTCGCAGCGAGATTGTCCAGTTCTTTATTTTGTGCCTTAACTTGCTTGCGAAAATCGCGGATGACTTCGTCTGCGCCAGAGTTTTCCAATTTCTCGACATCAGTTGCGAGTTTTCTGGATATTTCTTTACTATCCGCGAGCTCTTTCTGGCTTGCGGCCAATGTTTGATTGAGGCGTTCAATTTCTGCAGCCGATTTCTCCAGGCTAGTTTCCAGCACGTCGGATTCACGCGACTTTTCCGCTATAAGTTCTTGCTGTTTCTCGAAATCCAAAGCGAGTTTTTTCGCGGCTGTCTCACTCTTGTCATGTTGGTTCGCATTGTCAGACAAAGTGTGACTGAGTCGCTGGA
The DNA here is from genome assembly GCA_013001045.1 of Woeseiaceae bacterium. GTDB lineage: Bacteria > Pseudomonadota > Gammaproteobacteria > Steroidobacterales > Woeseiaceae > UBA1847. Next base: position 18,007 of record JABDNG010000040.1, read on the forward strand.
TCTCGGTCTCGTTACCGGCAATGACTTGCGCTAACGCAGACGTTTCGGTTGCTTGTACGGTGAGCCGCTCGCGTAGCTCGTCGATGTCCTTGTCGCGCCTGTCGATGTCGCGTAATGCCGTTCTAGTCGCGGCTTTTGACGCGTCGAGCTGATCCGAGAGTTCAGCGACCTGCAACAACAGTTCCTTGACATCGGCGTCGGGAATTAATGGGCCCTGCGAAAGACTATTTCCGGCCGGCTTGGTCGACGCGTCTCGAGCGGTTATGCGTTCCTCGGTTTGTTGTTCTTGCTCAGCCAAGGAGGTATCCGGATCCGTCTTGCGTCGTCCTTTGCCTTTCAGCGGCACTACATGAGGCAGAATCTGGTTGCGCTCAGCAACCTTGCGAATGAGCTGCCCGCTGATGACCCGCGTTTCCTGGTCCAATGATTCTGTAAGGACGGCATGACAAAGCGAGTTAATCGAGCTGGCTATTCCGCCCGTAAATCGATAAATGAGCTTGCGGGCTTCATCTGATAATTGTGTAGCTTCGGCGCCACCTGCCAGTCTCAAGCGATGCCGAACGTAGTGCTCGGTCTCTGCCTCAGTGAATACACGGATATTAAAATTGACGTGACTTTGAAACCTGAGCTGTTGCATCGCGGGCGAATCCATGATGCGCATTAGATCCGAGTTTCCGGCGACAACGATACTAAGAACACGTCGGTCTTTGACTGTGGTATCAGAGATCCAGCGAAGTTGCTCCAGCACGGACGGGGTTACCAGGTGGGCGTTGTCCAGAAAAACCAGCACAGGATCCCCCGCGATGCCGCGGTGAATGAGAAACTCCCGTGTGATTCGTCTTAACTCGCGCAGTGAGCCTGTAATCTCGCTAAAACCGAGTTGTCGTAAAAACGCGCAATAGAATTGCGTTCCGTCCCTGCACGTTTCATCAAAGGCCGCGTACGAAACGTCCTCGCCCAAACCGGAAATATATTGATTAAGCAGCGTAGTTTTTCCCGTTCCATCCGCGCCGCTAATAACGATCAGGCTATCCGATTGTTCTGTTGCGTTGGTCAGGTGGGCGTTAAGCAACGAACACTGTTCGGAATGAAATATCTCGGAAGGCGCCGTTAACCGGGCAAACGGCGGTCGGGTCATACCAAAAAATTCGAGATAGGTCGGATCTCGGTCGAGGTTTTCTAACGCTCGTGCCATGCACCGACTCCTGATATTTTGATTGTTGTTGTCAGACGGAGCACTTGAAGCAAAGCGTTTACGTAAGTCGAACAGTGAGCTTCGATCCGTAGTCCGTCGCAGGCGCAGCCTCTATTTTTATACAAAAATCGAGCGATAGGAAAGCTCATTTCGCCATGATTCGAGGCTATCGTCGTAACATATTGAAAAAAATAGTAATTTTTGTCATCAAATTAACATAAACAAGGCGTTTTTCGATGCGTTGCGCCGAACGAAAGCGAATGGCCGAACAGGGGCGATTCTAGATTTGACCTAATAGTCCGTTAGATTAGGATGTCCCCGTTTGCCACTTATCGTTCGTCGAATCGCAGGAGGAATCATGAAGTACCGCCACTTGGGCAAAGCTGGCATCCAGGTCAGCGAGTTATCGTTTGGATCCTGGGTGACATTTCATAACCAGTCCGGTATCGAGTCGGCGTCGACAATGATGGCGGCGGCCTATGACGCCGGCGTCAATTTTTTCGACAACGCGGAAGCCTACGCAGGCGGCAAGTCCGAAGAGCTCATGGGTGCAGCATTCAAGAAACTGGGCTGGCGACGCGGGAGTTACCTGGTGTCGACAAAACTGTTCTGGGGTCTGAATGATCGCCCCAACGAGCGCAATACGCTCAATCGGAAGTACCTGATCGAGGCCATCGACGGTTCGCTAACGCGCCTGGGTCTCGATTACGTCGATTTGCTCTATTGTCATCGAGCGGACCCGACGACACCCATCGAAGAAACGGTCTGGGCGATGCATAACATCATCGAGAGGGGCAAGGCGTTGTATTGGGGTACGTCCGAATGGGAAGCCGCGGACATCGTGAGTGCGATCGACATCGCCGAACGCCACCACCTGCACAAACCGGTGGTCGAGCAGCCTGTCTACAACCTCTTTCAACGCCATCGTCTCGCCAGCGACTACGACCGTGTGTATGAGGATTGTGGCTACGGCTCGACGACCTGGAGCCCGTTGGCGTCCGGTCTCCTGACCGGCAAATACAACAGCGGCGTGCCGGATAGCAGTCGCGGTGCGCTCGAAGAGCTTGGCTGGCTGAGAAAAGAACTGACGGATCCCACAAGGCTTGCCAAAGTAGCGGCGCTCGAGCCGATCGCCCGACAGATGGGCGCGAGCCTGGCGCAGTTTTCCCTGGCCTGGTGTCTGCAGAATCCGCGCGTCAGTACGGTCATTACCGGTGCAAGCCGCGTAGAACAAGTGCACGAAAACATGATGGCGATCGATTTCGTGGATAAGTTTGCGCCGGACGTCATGCAAGAGATCGACCGGGTCTTTGACGCCGCGTAGATGACGACGATGAACAAGTACATGGCGGCCGCAATTGGAGAAGCTCGCAAGGGCGAGCGCTGCGGCGGTATTCCGATCGGAGCCGTGCTGGTGATCGACGGTCGTATCGTCGGTCGCGGACATAACCAGCGTGTGCAGAAGGGCAGTTCAATACTGCATGCGGAAATGGACTGCCTCGAAAATGCGGGTCGATTGCCGGCGTCCGACTACCGAAAGGCTGTCCTGTATTCGACCCTGTCGCCGTGTGACATGTGCAGTGGCACTGTCTTACTGTATGGCATTCGCAAAGTTGTTATCGGTGAAAACCGGACCTTTCAAGGTCCGGAGGAACTCCTGCGTTCCCGGGGCGTGCGACTTGAGATTCTCGATGACGACGAATGTCAACAAATGATGCGCGACTTCATTGCCGCGCATCATTCATTGTGGAATGAAGATATCGGTGAGAGCTAATCTTCAGGTTTGCGGGCGATTACGCCGATTTCCTGAGAAATCGTGAGGCAAGGCCCGCGAGCAGGCCACCTTTACCGCCGAGCGAATTCAGCAGGTTGCCGCTCTGGCTGCTCTTGTCGATGAGTTCCGGCAAGATCTGAGCCAGCTTATCGCCTGCTTCGTTGCCGTCTATGCCGAGCTTCTCGGCGAAAGCAGCGATCTTGTCACTGCCTAGCGCGTCCTGAACCTGCGTAGCCGAGATCGACTCATTCGCGCCGTCGCCCAACCAGGACTTGGCTTTGCTGGCGAGATCGCCGCCTGATCCCTGGAACTTCTCGACGATCTCGCCGAGATCGAAGCCTTTGCTGCCGCTGGTCAGGCTTTCGAGCGCTGACGCGGCGTCGCTGGAATTGTTGGCGCCCTGGATTTTGTTCATCAAAATCTGTGCCGCAAGATCTTTGAAATTCATGCTACTTCTCCTGATACCGAATTATTCACGGCCCAGACTCTACCGAAAACCTGCCGCCGGGTTTGTGAACATTTGTTACACGCGCGCGAACATTGAACCAATTCAACTATTATTTTTTGCGACAGGTATCCCGATGATTCAGGGCGGTTTGCTGAACGCTGGTCGCTATTGCTTGGAGTAAGGATTCAATGGACATCAGAGCCCAAAAGATTACGCGCCGATTCTGGCGCCGTACCGCAACGAGCAAGCCGTGGTGGCCGTGGGGAATAGCGCCACTCGCGGGCCTGGGTGTGGTGTTTCTTCTCGGCGCCCTTCTGATTGCCCCACGTATTGAAGCAGAGGTTCGCGAGCAGGTGTCGCAGCGCATCGCCATGGCCGGCTTGCCCGCCACCGATGTACGAGGGGACGGACAGGAAATCACGGTATGGACGCTGGCAGCAGCCGATGACGAGCTCTACGTGCAAGCGCTCGCAGCGTCGACACGCTGCGATACCTGGGCCGGACAGTTGCCGTGTTCGACCGCAGTCGACATCCAGCGCATCGAGTCGGACGCAGCACCGGCTGTTATCAACGAACCAGCGAAGATTCCAACGGACACGGAATCGCTAGATCGCAATAACAACTGAGGAAAAACAATGATTTATCTACTCGCAAAATACACGTTGCTGTTTCTCCTGGCAGCTTTTTTTGGATTCATTCTCGGGTATTGGTTTTCGCGCCGGAACATCGAGGATGTGACTAACAGTTTCGAAGACTTACGCAAGGCGAATCAGCGCTCGGACGATCAAAACTGGGAACGCTTGTGGCGACATTTGCAGGAGATTCCAGCACCGAAAGAGACAGACCTGAGCGACGTTTATAAGAGAATCGATGTTGTTGCGGCCGCCGTGTCTCAATTGCCGAGACCGGAGCCGGTCAACCTTCAGCCTTTGGTCGATAACCTCTACAAGCTTGAAAAGGACATCAAGGCTATCCCGGTTCCTGAGAAACCCGCCCGCGTCGATCTGTCACCGGTAACGGGAAAGATTGACGCGCTGCAAGTGGCTCTGCGCGGCATACCGAAACCCGTGCCGCCACGCGATGTGGATCTTGAGCCTGTGCGCAACCACATCCAATCACTGGAGGAGCGCGTCAAGTCAATACCGCAACCACAGGCGATTGACCTCGAGCCGGTCGACCGGCGCCTGCAGAAGATCGAGGCGGAACTCGCAGGGCTGAAAATTCGCGCCACCCAATCGACACAGGCCCAACCAGCAAAACGTAGCGAGCCGAGCAGGGCTCCGCGGCAAACGTCGCGTGACGAGCCGCGAATTCTGAAAGCCGCACTGTATGGCAAGAAGGACAACCTGAAGCTGATATCCGGTGTCGGGCCCAAGCTCGAGATGCTTTTGAACGAGAACGGTGTCTACTATTTCTGGCAGGTAGCCGAATGGAGTAGTCGCGATATCGAAATCATTGATGAACGTCTGGACGTATTCAAAGGGCGAATCGACCGGGATGATTGGGTCACTCAGGCCAGCCGACTCCGCCGCCAGCCGGAAGCTGCTAGAATGCCGACCGATTTATAAGCAAGAAGCCGCGCAACAATGTTAAAAAAAGTCCTGGTCGCTGTCATGGCGATCATCGCTGGCTATTACGCCTATGAACAGGCGCCGCCGAACGCCGGCAAATCGCACGAATCCGCGATTGCCAGCGCCAGGCTGGACAGCGCCATTGTGGAGCGTCGAACAGACTACCAGGTCCGGGGTCGCGGCACCGTCATTCGACTGTTGCCGGATGACAATGATGGCAGCAGACACCAGCGGTTCATTCTCGAGCTCGAGTCTGGCCGGACGCTTTTGGTCGCGCACAATATTGACGTTGCCCCACGTATTGACGGGCTGAGGACGGGCGAGCTTGTGTCTTTCTTCGGTGAGTATGAGTGGAATGACAGGGGCGGCGTCATCCACTGGACTCATCATGATCCACGTTCGCAGCACATCGGTGGGTGGATCGAGTACCATGGTAAACGGTATCAATAACTTGCGGTAATTCTTGGATGAAAAGAATCTTCCTGCTCGGGCTCCTGATCGTTGTTGCAGCGCCTTTGCCCGCCGATGAGGGAATGTGGACCCTGGACAACTTCCCGAGCGCCGTTGTCAAGGAAAAATACGGCGTCGATTTAACGGACACCTGGCTCGAAACCGTGCGGAGCTCGGTGGCGCGGATGGACAGTGGCTGCAGCGCCTCGTTCGTTTCGCCAAACGGCCTGATTCTGACGAATCATCATTGTGCGCTGTCGTGTATTTCGCAAAATTCGTCGGCTAAGAACGATCTCGAAGCCAATGGTTTCCTTGCAGCGACGGCGGAAGACGAGGTGCCGTGTCAAACGGATCGAATCTCGGTCTTGATCGAGACTGAGGAGATTACGCGGCAAGTCGCCGCAGCAACCGCCGGTAAAGACGACGTAAAGGCCGCTGACACACGGCGCCGAACGCTAAAGCGTGCGGTGCAGGACTGTGAAGAGACTTCGGGGCTCAAGTGCGAGTCGGTAGCCCTTTATCAGGGAGGGCAGCACTGGTTGTACAAGTACAAACGCTACGACGATGTGCGACTGGTCTTCGCTCCCGAGAGCGATATTGCCGCGTTTGGCGGGGACCCGGACAACTTCAACTTTCCCCGTTGGTGCCTCGATATGTCGATGCTGCGTGTTTACGAGGGTGGCGAGCCGGCTTCAACACCGAACTACCTGGAATGGCGCGAGGAAGGTCTCGATGCGGGCGAGGCGATGTTCGTCGCCGGCCGCCCCGGACGGACACAGCGACTGCTAACAGTTTCGGATCTCAAATTTCTTCGTGACACGTCGATTCCACATTGGTTGCTGCGTTACGTTGAGTTACGTGGCCGCTACATTCAATTCGCCCAGACCAGCGACGAAGCGCGCAGGATAGTGCATGCGCCACTGCAAGGCATAGAGAACGGCATAAAGGTGCAGCGAAAAAGGCTGGACGCGCTGCATAGCGACGCATTATTCGCGCAAAAGGAGCAGGCCGAACGAGCGCTCAAAGCGGCTGTCGCGGCGGACCCCGTGCTCGCAGCAGAAGTCGGCTCGGCTTGGAGCACCATTGAGCGTGCCAACGAAACCTATCTCGGGTTTCGCGATGACTACATCTTTATCGAGGGCGGTGCGGCGTTTAACGGCAAGCTATTCAATTACGCTCGTACGTTGGCGCGTGCGGCGGCCGAACGAGAAAAACCCAATGCTGCCCGGCTAAAGCCCTACACGGAAGCCGCATTGCCGCGAAGAAAACAGCTGCTGCTTGCCGATCGCCCCGTTTACCCGGAACTCGAAACGCTGCAATTGTCGTTTTCGTTGGACAAGATGCGGGAGTTTCTCGGACCCGACTCGACATTTGTTCATGAAATACTTGGCAGGAAGTCGCCGGAGGCGTTGGCTGCCGAGTTGGTTGCGGGATCCCGGCTGGCAGACGCCGCAGTTCGCGCCGAGCTCTGGAGCGCTGACTGGGCAACGATACGAGCGTCGAAGGATCCCATTATGCGCCTCGCCCTGGCGGTCGACGACAGAGCCCGCGCCTTGCGCAAGCGCTATGAAGACGAGGTCGAGGCGCCCGTCGATCGTGCTTACGAAAAAATCGCCAAGGCACTTTTTGCGATTCATGGCACGAGCACTTACCCGGATGCGACATTCACCCTACGGGTCAGCTACGGCGCGCACGAGGGCTGGACGGAGAAGGGCAGCGACGTAAGGCCCTGGACCACACTGGCCGAGATTTATCCGCGAGTGACCGGGGAGGCGCCATTTCGCCTGCCGGCAAGTTGGGCCGATGCAGAGAAGTCGATGCCCGGCGGTACGAAGTTCAATTATGTCGGCACCACCGACATTATTGGCGGCAATTCGGGCAGTCCGGCAATTGACAGGGATGGCAGACTGGTCGGCCTGATTTTCGACGGCAACATACATTCGATCTCAGGATCTTACTGGTTCGATAGCGAGCTCAATCGGACCGTGGCGGTACATCCGGAGATAATGATCGAGTCCTTGCGCTCGATCTACGGCGCCGATCATTTGCTTGAAGAGATGGGCATTCCTGAACGTTAATAAGTCGTTGACGGCGCCGATGCGAAGCCGCGAAGCGTCGAGGTTGCGGCCCGGCAGGAGTGGCTATTTCGCGCAATTACTGTATACTTGAACAGCCTCGTATGCAGTAACAACCCGTTATGCATAGCCCACTTTGACTGCCTTTCCTAATGATTGAACACGACTTCGAAATATCTTCCGTATCGCCAATGGATCCGCCGCCGGAATCGGATGCATCCGAATGGCAT
>JABDNG010000064.1 GCA_013001045.1 Woeseiaceae bacterium
GCCAGCTTTCCGTCAGCTTCGCTGACCTCAATCTCTTTAATCCAGGACATGGTTCCTCGCTACGGTGGCCTCATCGGCGATTTTGTTATCGCTGGCGCTCTGGTGCTCGAGAAAATCAAAAGTCGCACCGTCATCACCAAAAACAAATACGCGGCAGTCACCCCAATCGGATGCGAGCGTCCACGACTTGCCCTCTGCGACATCGCCGCGTATGCGCGTGGTCTCGCACCGTGCTTCAAAGCGTTTGACGTTACCATTGAGATTGGCAAAAGAGAACGTTCGGCGAGAGGGCCGATAGTGCCAAAGCGGCTCACCTTTGTCGCAATTGCAGGGATTATAGATAGTCGCGCTGGCCCTGATGACCTCGTCGGATTTCATCGCCGCAGTTATTTGAGCGGCGCGAGGGCCGAATTCGGCCAGCTCCGCGCTGTTGTCACGCTCTTTTTCCAGCAAGGCGTATGTTCGAAGCGCGTCGGCAAACAGTCCGAATTTGTCCTCCAACTCGAAGATCCTGCTCAGTAATTCGCGGCGGTCTTTGCCACCGAGCGCCTTGCGCGTCCCGATGGCGAGCGCACGCCGGTAATTTTCAAGCTTGCCGGCGAAGTTCGCCTCGGCGCCGTCGACGCGGCCCATCATCAGCCACAGCATCGCTGACTCGTAGAGATTCCAGCCGCCCAATGCGTAAGCCTCATCGACCAGGCGGCGAGCGTTGTCATATTCCTCGTGGTGCAGGTGCGTAACAATGCGGCGATACCGGCGGATGAAGTTCGATGTGGCGGCGTCTCGACCGCGCCGGATTTCGGTACGAACAGTCACGATATTGTCGGGTAGCTCGGCGTCGGAGCTTGCAACATCGAAACGCCAACTCGGCAGCACCTTGCGAGCTTCCTCCTCGAAGCCGGCGCCACCGCTCGATTCGATGATGATCGGGTCGATCGCGCGGCCGTCGGGCGTTACAACAAAGTGCATCCTGACCCAGCCTTCCTGGCCATTGCGCACGGCGTGACCGGGATAATCCGGTGGGGCCTGATCGATGACCAACGCCTTGCCCAGATTACTGAGCTCATGATCAAGTGTCTGTGCGTGACAAAGCGACACGTTTGCGAGGAGCGCGGTGAGCAGTGCGACGCTGGAGACTCCATTCCGAATACTGAGTGCCATGCAATGCTTCCTTCTTGTTATTGCGCCGGCGTGGCAGCCGGCCCCCTATCGTCGGATGCTGTCAGGTTGCAAAAAGTTGCGTCGGGTCTGCAAAGCTTTTGAATTCCAGAGCGTTTGAAGACGGGTCATACAGAAACAGGGTAGCCTGTTCACCCACTTCGCCCGCAAATCGAATTCGGGGAGAAATGAGAAATTCGCACCCGGCGTCTTCGAGTCTGTCGGCAAGTGCCCGCCAGTCACCCATATTCAGGACGACGCCGAAATGTCGCGAAGGCACCGCATCGCCGTCGACAGGATTGGTTGCCGAATTCCGACCGTCGTCGTCGACGAGGTGGAGCGTGAGCTGATGCCCAAAGAAGTCGAGGTCCGTCCAACGCGATGCGGTCCGGCCCTTGCCGCAACCCAGCAAGCCGCAATAGAAGGCCTCGGCGGCCACGAGATCGGTCACAGGGATCGCGAGGTGAAAAGGACAGAGCTCAGCCATCGGCCTCTCCGAGCCAGTCGCGCGGCCTCAGGTAGTCCCGATAAAGCGTCTCCTCGGCTGATTCGGCCTCAGGAGCCCAGTTGTACGCCCAGCGAACTTGCGGTGGCAACGACATGAGTATCGATTCCGTGCGTCCGCCAGACTGCAGGCCGAACAGGGTTCCACGATCGTACAGCAGGTTGAATTCGACGTATCGTCCGCGCCGATAAAGCTGGAAGTTTCGCTGCCGGTCGCCGTAAGGATGCGCGACACGTTTTTCCAAGATTGGCTTATAGCCGCGCAGGAAGCTGTCGCCGACCGATTGAACAAAGGCGAAGCTCTTGTCGAAGCCCTGTTCGTTGACATCATCGAAGAACAGTCCACCGACACCGCGTGTTTCATCACGATGCTTGAGATAAAAGTAGCTGTCGCACCAGGTCTTGTAACGCGCGTACAGATCTGCGCCGAATGGTTCGCAAGCGGCTTTTGCCGTCGTGTGCCAATGCAACACATCCTCGTGAAAAGGATAATACGGCGTGAGGTCGAAGCCGCCACCAAACCACCAGACGGGGTTTTTCTCGCCCGCAGTAAAAAAGCGGAGATTCGCGTGTGTCGTCGGAACGTAAGGATTGCGCGGGTGCAGCACGAGGGAAACGCCAACCGCCTGAAAGCGCTTTCCGGCAAGCTCGGGGCGGGTTTTAGTGGCCGATGGCGGCATCTTGTCGCCGAATACGTGCGAAAAACCGACACCGGCCTGCTCGAACACGGCACCTTCCGCCAGCACGCGGCTCTCACCGCCACCGCCGCCGGGTCGTTCCCAGGTGTCGCGCGCGAAGCGTTCCTTGCCATCGCATTCCTCGAGTTCCGCGCAGATACGGTTTTGCAGCGCCAACAGGTAGGTCTTTACGTCGTCGATAGGGCTCATTGTCAGCGTGGTCGCAGCACTTTTTTGCTGTGCAGATTACGAATTTCAGACGCGCCGGACGCGGGTCCGCAGTCGCCCGGAACGATGTAGTCTACACGAGCACCAAATTGTCGGCGCAGCACGATGCGATGGCGTGCCGTCGATCTTCCACTCAGGTTGGCGCTTGTTGACACAATCGGAGAATCAACGGCATCGCAGATCGCGGCGGCAACCGGGTTGCTTGTCAGGCGAACTGCGAGGCCGGCGTGCCTGCCGCGGATTAAAGGGTGAACCCTGGGCCCCGGCGACACGACCCATGTCACGGGTCGGGTCGGCTCCGGCGCGGGAAGTGATTGCCTGTCGGACAAGGACACCCATCCGTCCAGCTGATCGACGCTTGACGCGATGAGAATCAGGCCTTTTGCGACGTCGCGTTGCTTGATGTTCAAGAGTCTGGCGACGGCCGCGATGTCATCCGGCAGGCACCCCAGGCCAAATACGCCCTCGGTCGGATAGGCGATGACGCCACCACCGAGTAACACTTCAGCAGCACGCGTAACAAACATCATCACTCAGTACTCAGCCGCTTTTCTTTTTCGCTTTTTTTGCGGCCTTCTTCTTCGCGGTTTTTCTCGCAGTTTTCTTCTTGGCTTTCTTCCTGGCCTTTTTCTTGGCGGGTTTCTTTTTTGCGGCCTTCTTCTTGCTGGTGCTCGTCGCGGCCTTCTTTTTCGCGACTTTCTTCTTGCCTCTGCGGCCTCGCTCGGGCGCCGCGGCCAGTAATTCCTGGCACTCTTCGAGGGTTAGCGACTTGGGTTCCCTGTCCTTGGGAACGCGAGCGTTTTTCGCCTTATTGGTAATGTACGGCCCATAACGACCGTTAAGTACCTGGATGCCTTCTTCCTCGAAATCCTGAATGATGCGATTCGCATCTTCGATCTTTTTGGCCTCGATCAGCTCAAGCGCCCGCGGCAACTCGATCGTGTAAGGATCGTCGTTATTGTCTTCGCCACCGCGAATGGATACGTACTTGTCGCCGTAGCGAACATACGGGCCGAAACGTCCGACACTTGCGGATACGGGCAATCCATCCGGAGTCTCGCCGAGTTTTCTCGGCAACTTGAACAGAGCCATCGCCGTCTCGAGGTCGATGTCGTTCATCTTTTGACCCGGCCGCAAGCCGGCAAATTTCGGCTTCTCTTCGTCGTCTTTGGTGCCAATCTGAACGAAAGGACCGTAGCGGCCCATGCGCACGGTCACCGGCTTGCCGGACTTCGGGTCGGTTCCCAATTCACGCGCCTGCGCAACCTGTTCGCGAGTCACCGAGGTCTCTTTATCTTCACAGAGCTCGTGAAATGGCTGCCAGAAGTCTTCGAGCACGGGAACCCACGCTTTCTCGCCGAGCGATACAAGGTCGAGATCGTCTTCGAGTTTTGCCGTGAAATCGTAGTCGACGTATTTCGTGAAATGTTCCGTCAGGAATCCGATGACGATGCGACTGATGTCGGTCGGCAAAAAGCGCTTGCCGTCCATTTCGACATACTCACGATTCTTGAGTGTCGCGATGATGCTGGCATAGGTAGAGGGCCTGCCGATGCCGTACTCCTCGAGTGTCTTGACGAGGCTGGCTTCAGTGAACCGTGGCGGTGGTTCCGTAAAGTGCTGTTCGGGGCGCAGCGCTTCGAGCTTGATCGTGTCGCCCTCGCTGATTTCGGGCAGCAGGCGGTCGGTGTCGTCATCTTTCGAGTCGTCCTTACCTTCCTGGTAAACCGCCATGAAGCCTGGCTCGACAAGCACCGAACCGTTCGCACGCATTCGATGGCCTTGTTCCGCGGGGCCGGCGGCCATTTCGATAGCCACCGTATCGAAGACGGCCGGTACCATCTGGCAGGCCATCGTTCGCTTCCAGATCAGTGAGTAGAGCTTGTACTGATCGTCGTCCAGAGATCCCCTGATCTCGTCCGGTATATAGGCAACGGACGTCGGGCGCACAGCCTCGTGCGCTTCCTGCGCGTTTTTTGATTTGTTCTTGAACGCCCGGGCCTCATCCGGCACGTTGTCCGCGCCGTAGCGCTCCGTGATCACCTGCCGTATTTCTTCAACTGCGGACGCTGCAAGCGTCACGGAGTCGGTACGCATATAGGTAATCAGTCCGACATTTCCCTCGCCAGGCAACTCAATACCTTCGTAGAGTCTCTGAGCGACCCGCATGGTGCGCTGTGTGTTGAACCCGAGTTTGCGAGACGCCTCCTGCTGCAATGTTGACGTCGTAAAAGGCGCAGCCGGATTGCGACGGCGTTGCTTCTTGGTGACGCTTACGACATCGAATTGACCCTGCGCCGCATCGAGAATCGTTCTTTCGACATCGCGTGCCGCGGTTTCGTCTACAAAACTGAATTGTTCGACCTTGTCGCCTTTATAGCTGACGAGGCGCGAGACAAACGGTTGCTCGTTTTTGCTGACGTCCGCTTCGATCGACCAGTACTCGCGCGCCTTGAATGCTTCGATCTCGAGTTCGCGCTCGACGATCATGCGCAGCGCCGGGCTTTGTACGCGACCGGCGGAAAGACCCCGCTGCACCTTTTTCCACAGCAATGGTGACAGGTTGAAGCCAACCAGGTAATCGAGCGCACGACGAGCCTGCTGCGCGCCGACGAGGTCGCCGGATAACTGGCGTGGGTTGGCGACGGCGTCCTGCACGGCCTGTTTGGTGATTTCATGAAACACGACACGATGCACGGCCTTAGAATTCAGTGCTTTTCTTTCCTTAAGCAACTCAATCAAATGCCATGAGATGGCCTCGCCCTCACGATCGGGGTCAGTTGCGAGGTAAAGGGCATCGGCTTTCTTCAGCGCGCGCATGATGGCCTTGACGTGTTTTTCATTGCGCTCAATAACCTGGTACTTCATCGAGAATTGATTCTCGGTGTCAACGGCGCCCTCTTTGGGAACCAGGTCCCGAACATGGCCATAGGACGCCAAGACATCGAAATCCTTGCCCAGGTACTTGCTGATCGTCTTCGCCTTGGCAGGCGACTCAACAATGACGAGATTCTTTGACATCTTGGATTATGGGCCTCAAAAGCAGAAAACCGCGGACTATGCCGCGGTTCAATTACAGGCTTGTTCGCAGTGTGTCAAGAGATTCGCATTTCTCGACTAATGAATTGAGCCAGATGTGTCCTCGAACACAAGGTCTTCCATGCGAGCGTAGGCGAGCTCCTGACCCGGTTGACTGAACAAGACCATGAGCACAACCCACTTGATCTGATCGACGTCGATATCGGCCGTTTCCAGCGCCAGCAAACGGTCCACTAGTATCTCGCGCTGCGGGGGTGACAGAATACCGATCTGCTCGAGGTACGTGATATAGCCGCGGCAGCCCGCATCCAGCCGTTCGTGTTCGAAGTCATTGAATATGCGAGTGCCGTGCCCGGTCTGACTGCCGTAGTCGAGGCATTGCTGCTGGTCTGTCAATGCGTCCAGCCACGAGAGCGCGCGCTCGATCTCGGCGTCACCGAAGCCCGCGCGCGACAACTCGGCGCGCAGCTCACTCTGGTCGGCTTCCGGTTCTTCTTCCGTGTCGACGTACGTCTCGAACAGGTACATGAGCACGTCAAGTACGTTTTCTTTCATGCCTGGAGCGGTTCCTTGCGCTGTCGTTTGACTAAATGCTCAATTTGATAAGATGTATCGTCCGCCGGACAATGACTCCACTTCTCCATGGAGCTCCAGGATCAGAAGCATGGAGGAAAGCTGATCGATCGTCAATCCGGATTGGATTTCCATCTCGTCGATCGACATGGGGTCATGGCTGAGAATAGCCCGTAGCTCGTCGTAATCATTGTCATTATCATCGGGCGGTGCTTTCGCAAGTACCGGACCTTCTGCTTTCTGCCGCATGTGCCCGGTCAGCGGCGCGAGCTCATTGATGATATCGCCGGCAGTCTCTACGAGTTTTGCGCCTTGTCGAATGAGCTCATGGCAGCCTCGAGCCAGCGGATTATGAATCGAACCCGGTAGTGCGAATACTTCTCGGCCCTGTTCCGCAGCCAGCCGCGCCGTTATCAGTGAGCCGCTGCGCCTGGCGGCTTCGATGACCAGGGTTCCGAGGCAGAGGCCACTGATGAGCCTGTTGCGTTCCGGGAAGCGCCAGGGCAGTGGTCGTGCATCCAGCGGGTATTCGGAGACCAGCGCCCCGCTTTTCACGATTGCATGGGCAAGGTCACGGTTAGCCGTGGGGTACACGCGGTCAATGCCATGGCCGAGAAAAGCAACGGTGCCACCACCGGCATCGAGAGCCCCCCGATGAGCGGCGGTATCTATTCCCTCGGCAAGGCCACTGACGATTGAGAATCCCTGCCGGGCGAGGTATCTCGCAAATTCAAGTGAATTGCGCAATCCACCTCGTGTCGGGTTTCGACTACCGACGATCGCTATCGATGGCAGATGCAGGGCGTCGATGCTGCCGTTCACATATAAAAGGAGTGGGCGTCCCGGAATTTGCGTAAGAAGTTCGGGGTAACTGTCATGACCGAAGGTAACCAGGTGATGCGCATCGTTCTCGAGCCAACGCAGGCTCCTGGACAGTTCCTCGTCGTCCGGCGACAAGATTGCCGAACTCTTGTCGTCGGATAACCCGGCATCAACAAGGTCACGCGCCTTCTGCGCGACAATGGTTTCAACATCGCCAAACCTGGACAAGAGCCCATGCAGCTCGGCAACGCGCAGCTCTGCTTGCGCGAGAATCAGCCATGCCCGGCTTGTTTGATCCATTGGCGAATCCGAGAACGGGTAACAGGACCATGATACCGCCACAGGCCGGATATGCTCTGCACATAATTGGACGCCATAGTGGCAAATGGCATAAAAAAAACGGCGCCGTCAAGGCGCCGTCGTTTTAACAATGCTGAGGGTGTGCGTTTAGCGAATCGGATTCCGTACGGCGTCAAGCACGTGAATGGCCTGTGTCGCTTCCATCACGAGTCCGTAGCTGATCCGATCGAAGGTCTTGAACACCATGACCGTCCCTGCTTGCTCATCCGGCAGCCGGACCTTGCCACCTGCGATACGGTCACGTATGACCTCGCCGGTCTGGAAAACCGACAGGACATCGCCGATGGACAAGCCGTGATTCGAGCCGCGATTCATGACGACAACCTGGTACTGACCTATCTGCGTAACGCCACCAACAACCGAAATGATACGGCCGTCGACAACAGAGCCAGGTGCGGTCGGGAAGAAGTTCAGCGGGAGATCAACGACTTCAGGCAACAGGCGATCGCCTCTCAAGGCCTCCCGATTCGTGTCCGTCAACGCGACGGTAGCGGGGTCCCCGCCTCGCTGAAGTTGTCCCTCACCGACGACGAGACCCTCGTAGCCGATCAGGCGGTTGTCGTCCGGATCATGCAAAGGATCGCCTATGTGGACAACGTTGTAGCGTGAGCCCAGCGCATCGCCGGAAATGCCACGTACATAGATTTCATTGCCAGCGGCGGCGACGAGGTGTTCACCACGCGTTTCGAGCAGGTAGGGCAGCGAGTCTGCCTGGTCTTTCTCGAGAATAACGCCGGAGCTTAAGAAAGCAGCGACCGCCTCATAGGGAATGCTGCTGATCGCTTCTGTCAGCGGCGTGATTCGCGCCTGTGGCGATAGCCGGTAAGCCGATCCCCGCACGTTCGTGATGCGTGGCTGCCCATCGATATAGACCAGGCCGAGCACGTCGCCGGGGTAAATGAGGTGCGGGTTTTCAATATCAGGATTGACGTACCAGATTTCGGGCCAGTACCACGGGTCCTTGAGGAAGGTCCCGGCGATGTCCCAGAGCGTATCGCCGACCTTGACGACGTATTCGTTGGGAGCCCCCGACGCCAGCGGCACAGGCTCGCTGACGCGTTGCAGAACCGGTTCGTTGTACGACGGCTGCGACGTTGCGCTACTGCGCCCGGGCTCGAGCGACGAGGAAGCGCCGCCAGATGCCTGCGACGATGAGACGACAGGCGTGCCGGTACTCTGCGACGCATCGTTGGAAAACGGATTCAAAGAGCATCCGGCCAGGGTAACCGCCAGCGAAACAAACGTCAGTCGGTAACTGTTTTTCAGGCATATCTTGCTGAGAGACATAATTCGCGGGTGCTCCATACAAATTGGTTTGGGCCGGGGCTTTCCAGGCATTGCTATACTATGTCGATCCGATCAAGCTTAGGCTGCTAATTACGTCACATTTCCGGCCCCAGTTGCGGCGCGGAAGGGTGTTTTTCAGGCGGCATTGTCTGACATCTTATTCAATAAAGTCAAACATTTAGGTCGTTTATGTGGGAGTCCACGCGAAATATAGTCGGATTCATTATGTTTCGAAGGGTTGATTTTGAGTATTCGGCCGCAAGAATGGCCTGTAAGTAATTATGGCGAAACTGAAGATTTTGGAATTTCCTGACCCGCGGCTCAGGACGAAAGCAACCCCCGTTGAGGTGGTTGACGATAACTTGCGCGCGTTCATCGGTGACATGTTCGAAACGATGTACGCCGCGCCCGGTATCGGCCTCGCCGCGACCCAGGTAGACCTGCACAAGCGTCTCCTGATCACCGACGTGACGGCCGACAAGTCAGAACCACACGTGTTGATCAATCCTGAAATCCTTGAAAGAGACGGCGTTACGATCAGCGATGAGGGTTGCCTCTCTGTTCCGGGGTACTACGAAGAGGTCGAGCGTGCCGAGCATATTCGGGTTCGTTTTATCGATCGGCAGGGCGAGGCGCAGGAAATGGAGGCCGAAGGACTGCTGGCGATTTGTATCCAGCATGAAATGGACCACCTGGACGGCAAGTTGTTTGTAGACTACCTGTCCGAGGCCAAACGGCAGCGCATACGCAAGAAGCTGCTCAAAGAGCGCCGCCATCAATCCGCCGCGGTCGTCTTATAGGCGATCGGCCGGGGAGTCACAACCAACACCGCCGTTATGAAAGATCCCAGGGTGATATTTGCCGGTACACCGGAGTTCGCGCGTGCCTCATTGTCGGCGCTGGTCGATGCCGGGGTGGTGCCTGTTGCGGTTCTGACCCAGCCGGACCGGCCCGCCGGGCGCGGCAAGCGCGTGACGCCAAGTCCTGTTAAACGTTACGCCGAAGAACACGACATTCCCGTTATGCAACCGCCGACTCTGCGCGATGATGACGTTGTGGCGCAGCTTCTCGCACTCGAACCCGACATCATGGTCGTTGCAGCGTATGGCCTGATACTTCCGCAAACGGTCCTGGACATTCCGGCTCGAGGTTGCCTGAATGTACATGCCTCCGTATTGCCTCGCTGGCGCGGCGCGGCACCCATACAGGCTGCGATCCTGGCGGGTGACAAGACCACCGGAGTCAGCCTGATGTCCATGACGGCCGGCCTGGATTGCGGACCCGTGTACGTGGCCGCACCGCTGGCCATCGCACCTGGCGAAACGGCAGGTGCGCTGCATGATCGACTCGCAACGCTCGGCGGCGACACGCTGGCCCAGTACCTCGACGATATTCTGGAGCAAAGAATAACGCCGGTTCCGCAGGACGAGTCGGCCACCACGTACGCCGGCAAGATTAATAAAAGCGACGCGCAGCTGGACTGGTCACAAAGCGCCGTAGACCTCGAGCGCCGTGTGCGTGCCTATGATCCCGTTCCGGGCGCGTTTTTTTTCGCCAGTTTGCGCGGCGGCTCTGACATTGCTGAACCGCTGCGCATCAAGTGCTGGCGCGCAGCGAGCGTGGCTGATATCGACGCGACGCCGGGCACGGTCGTTTCCAGTGGCGCCGATGGCATCGATGTCGCATGCGCGTCGGGTGCGCTTCGTCTTCTCGAATTGCAGCTGCCGGGCAAGCGACGCGTAAAGGCCAGGGAGTTTGCCCATCAGATCGATCTGACCGATCGAATTCTGAGTTAGGCGGCGGACGACAATGGCGGTTGCCGGAGCAAAAGTACGTGCAGTTGCCGCAGAGGTTCTCGATGCAGTGATATCGAACGGCGAGTCGCTCGATACTGCAATCGCATCGCACGAAGTTCGTATATCGCCTGACGATCGTTCCTTGTTGCGCATGTTGTGTTACGGCGCATTAAGGCGCCACTGGACGCTGCAGGGTTGGGTAGCACAACTTCTGGAAAGACCGCTGCAGCGAAAGGATCGCGTGATCAACGCACTACTTCGCATCGGCCTCTATCAACTCAATGACACACGGATTCCCGATCACGCGGCCGTTTCACAAACAGTGGAGGCAGCGCGCTTGTTGCGACGCCCAAAACTCGCGGGACTGATAAACGCCTGCCTGCGTCGTTTTCAGCGTGACAATCTCGCCGACATTTCTCCGGCAACTGAAGAGGCACGCTGGAATCACCCGCAGTGGTTGATCGAAATGTTTCGGCGCGATTGGCCCGATGACTGGGAAGCCATACTTTGCGCAAATAATGAACGCGCACCAATGTGGCTGCGGGTGAATTCGTCGCGACACGATGCCGTCAGCTACCGCGCGCAACTGGGCGATCTTGCAATCCCGGCGGAGACGCTGGCGGGCGTTCCTGACGCGTTGCGCCTGGCTGAGCCACGCGGCGTGGATGAACTACCGGGATTTGCCGAGGGTGACGTCTCGGTACAGGATGCGGCCGCACAGATCGGGGCCCGCTGGTTGCTCGGCAGCAAGGCCACGCGCGTACTGGATGCCTGTGCTGCGCCAGGGGGCAAGACCGGTCATCTGCTCGAGGTGGGCGGGGAAGAGATCGCGTTGACGGCCGTGGACAGTGACGCATCACGCGTTGAGAGCATCAGGGGAAACCTCGCTCGAATCGGACGCAGTGCAACCATTATCGTCGCCGATGCATCGAAACAGAGTGAGTGGTGGGATGGTCAGGCATTTGACGGCATCCTGCTGGATGCGCCGTGCTCAGCGACCGGGGTGATCCGGCGGCATCCCGATATCAAATTGCTGCGACGGGCCAGTGATATCGAGCGTTTAAGCGACTTGCAGAGCGGGTTGCTCGAGGCGCTTTGGCCGCTGCTCTTGCCGGGCGGGCGCTTGCTGTACGCGACCTGCTCGACGCTGTCGGCGGAAAACGAGGCGGTATTGGGTCGGTTCCTGGCGAGCCACGATGATGCAGTGGAAGATGACGTGTTGCCAAATAACAACATCCGCGATCTAATGCGGAGAAGGGCATGCGGGTATCAAATTCTGCCGGGAACGGCGGGGCTCGATGGCTTTTATTACGCGTGCCTCGAAAAGAAGGTTTCCTGAAACACGATGTTGACGTCCCTGCGAAACTACCGAAACAGGATCACGAAGTATGCAGTGCTCGTGGCGATGGCTGTGCTCGCGATCGGTACAGGCGTTGCGCAGGATGCAGCCGAACGTGAGGGTTACTTCGAGGTTCGTTCCGCGACGACGGAAGTTCTCGGCGGCGTGCATACGCTGGACGCGCGACTGCAGCTGGTCTTGAGTAGCGAGGCGCTTGCCGCACTCGAAAGTGGCGTTACGCTGACCATCGAACTGCAGATGCAGGTCATCCGGGTGCGTCGCTGGCTCATGGACGACGCCGAGGCTGAACTCGCTATACGGTATGAGCTCGAGTATCGACCGATCAGTCAGCGTTACATCGTAAAGAACCTGAACAGTGGAGAACAGGACTCCTTCGCAACACTCTACTCCGCGCTAAACAGCCTGGGCCGCGTCCAGGGCCTGCCCGTTATTGACGATGCGTTGCTCGAGCCAGACAGTAATTACCGGCTTCGTTTGCGCGCAATGCTCAATACGCAGCAGTACCCTGCAACGCTTCGCTTGCTGTTTTTCTGGCGCGGCCAGTGGCAGTTACAAAGCGAATGGTTTGAATGGTCGCTCGAACGCTGAAACGGGCTCTTTATTTTCTGGTGGCGGCGTCCGGCGTCGGACTCGCGCTCACCGCATTATTCCTGCTGACACAGACGGTGCAGAAGTCTGACGATTTTGATCGTCTGCAGGACATTATTCTTGCGATCAACATTGCCGGCGGTGTTCTGCTCGCCGCACTCCTGGTCGGTAACCTCACTCGTTTGCTGCGTGACTACCGGCAGAATGTGCCGGGCGCCAAACTCAAGGCCCGTATGGTTGCGATGTTCGTCGGTCTCGCGGTTCTTCCGCTACTCGTCGTCTTTTATTTCTCGATGCAGTTCATCAATCGCGGCATCGACAGCTGGTTCAATGTGCAGGTTGAAGAAGGACTCGATAACGCGTTGACACTCAGCCGCGCCGCGCTCGAAATGCAAAAGCGGCAGAATTTAGTCGCGACACAACAAGTGGCACAGAGGCTGTCACTGGTGAGCGACCGCCAGGTCATCTTCGAACTCAGTCTGTTGCGGCGAGAAATCGGCGCGAGTGAAATGACGTTGTACGGTGACAACAACACGGTGCTTGCAACGAGCTCGGACAGTTCCACGGCGGTGTTGCCGAAGCCCTTATCCGAAGAAGTCGTATTACAGATGCAACAGGATCGGCCGTTCGTTAGCCTCGAATCGTATGGCAGTGACAGCGTAGAAGTACGCACCGCAGTCGTCTTCAGACAACAAGGCAGGGGTGCACGGCAGGTGCGCGTTGTCCAGGCTCACTTCCCGGTGACCGAACGTCTTGGCCGCATGATCAGCAGCGTGGAAAAGTCGTACCAGGAGTACCAGCAATTGCTGTTCTTCCGCGAGGACCTGAAAGACCTGTTGTCATTAACGCTCGCGTTCGTGTTATTGCTGAGTTTGCTCGCCGCTATTTATGGCGCATTTGTCCTGTCGCGCCGGCTCGTCGCGCCGATCCAGGATCTCGTGGCTGGCACCAGGGCTGTGGCCATGGGCGATTTCGACACGCGCTTGCCGACGCCAACCCGCGATGAGATCGGTTTCCTGATTAGCTCGTTTAACGACATGACGCAACGGCTGGCGACCGCGAGACGTGAGGCCAGTCTGAACCAGGCGCTGGTCGAGGCGGAGCGTGCGAATCTCGAGGTCATCCTCGCGCGCCTGTCCACCGGCGTCCTGGCACTCGAGACAGACCTGAGAATACGCACGGCGAACCAGGCGTCCGGGTCAATCCTGGGCGTCGATCTCGAGAGCCGCACCGGTGAGTCGCTGACCGAGGTTGCCAAGGACAATCCGCTCCTCGAACAATTCGTTGATGTCGCGTGCGTACACCTTGATGCCGGAGAAACAGACTGGCGCGAACAGATCGTATTGCGCGGCGACGTAGGTCGGCGCGTGTTGACCTGCGCATGCACTACGTTGCCCGGCGACGAGGATCATGCGGCCGGTTACGTTATCGTGTTCGACGACATTACGGCGCTGCTGCAAGCGCAGCGAGATGCGGCCTGGGGCGAGGTCGCGCGGCGCCTGGCGCATGAGATCAAGAACCCCTTAACCCCGATTCAGTTATCGGCTGAACGGATGCGTCGTAAATACCTGCATACATTGCCCGAGCAAGAGGGTCAGGTGCTTGATCGTGCGACGCATACGATCGTGCAACAGGTCGAAGCCATGAAAGAAATGGTAAACGCGTTCAGCGACTACGCGCGCGCACCGGACATGGACTTCAGCCTGTTCGATTTGGATATGCTGGTGCATGAAGTAGTTGACCTTTATCGCGCGCAGGAAAGCGGGGTCGAGATCGTGCTGACGACAGATCCGACGATGCCGTTGATTGAGGCCGATATCGGGCGCGTACGGCAAATCCTGCACAATCTGATGCGAAACGCGGTGGAGGCCCTGGAAGGGCTGGACAAAGGAAGGATTGACGTCCATGTCAGTGCTGCAGAAATCGATGACGTCGACATTATCCAGATCAAAGTCGAGGATAACGGGCCGGGCTTCAACAGGGGCTCCCTGGATCAGATCTTTGATCCATACGTTACGACGAAGCCCAAGGGCACCGGCCTCGGGCTCGCAATTGTTAAGAAACTGGTGGAAGAGCACGTTGGCTCGATTCGCGCAAGCAATCGAAAAGACGGAGGAGCAATGATCAGCATCCGCCTGCCTGTAAACGATGCGGCGCGTGAACAGATTATCGCTAGGGCGCCTCGACGCGCAGACAAAAGGAGGGAACAGGCATGAGCAATCCTCATGTATTGGTGGTCGACGACGAGGCAGACATTCGGGATCTGATCCAGGACATCCTGTCGGACGAAAATTTTGGCGTAACTGTCGCGGCGAACGCGGACGAGGCTCGTCAGGCCCGCGCGAACAGGAAGTTCGACCTTATTCTTCTCGATATCTGGATGCCAGACACCGATGGTATTACGTTATTGCGCGAGTGGTCTGACGGTGGCGACCTGACGTGTCCCGTGGTCATCATATCGGGTCACGGCACGGTCGATACGGCGGTCGAGGCCACGCGACTGGGTGCCTTTGACTTTGTAGAGAAACCGCTGTCGATCGCGAAACTGCTACGCACAGTTGAGGGCGCGCTCGCCTCGGCCGGGCGGCAGGCGCGTGCTGCACACAAGTTGCTGCCTTCATTGCTGGCCCCGGTTGGCCGCAGCCAGCTGATGCAGGGATTGCGGGAGCGCATCCAGCAGTTTGCGCGGCACGACGGATCGGTGTTGATGAGCGGTGAACCGGGGACCGGGCGTGGCGCGTTTGCCCGATACATGCACGCCTTGAGCCGCCGGGCCCACGAGCCGCTCACGAGCCTTACGGCAGCGTCGATTACCGACGACAACATCGAAAAGCAGTTCCTTGGATCGAAGAGCGGTGAAGAGGCTGTCGCCGGCGTGTTCGAGCGTGCCGCCGGCGGCACGCTGGTTATCGATGAGCTCGCCGACCTGAGCGCCGCCGCGCAAAAGGTGTTGTTTGGCATACTGGAGGATGGCAGTTTCACTCGCGTCGGCGGCACCGGGCGCATCAAAGTGGATGTGCGGATCGTGGCAACGGTTGGGGCCGACTATGAATCCAAGATCGACTCCGGCGAATTGCGCCGTGACCTGGTCGCTCACCTGAGTGAGTTGAGCATACGCATACCGCCGTTGCGCGAATATGCGGAAGATGTGCCAGAGCTATTGACGTATTACGTCGACAAGCTTGTCGATTCGGAAGGGCTGAAATTCAGGCGATTCAGCGTTGCGGCGCAAAATCGCCTGAGGAACTATCCGTGGCCGGATAATGTGCGCGAGTTAAAGAACCTCGTGCGGCGCTTGCTGTTGTCTGGTCGTGGTGAAGATATTTCGCTCGAAGAAGTTGAGGCGGAGATCAGCGCGACAGCTGCGGTAGACGAGCCCCTGGTCAAGCAGGACCTCCTGGCGTTGCCGTTACGCGAAGCGCGCGAACAATTCGAACGTGCCTATCTGCAACAGCAACTGGTGCTTTGCGACGGTAAGGTCGGACAGCTCGCAAAACGTGTGGGAATGGAACGGACGCACCTGTACCGGAAACTGCGGGCACTTGGCGTGGACTTCAAGTCGGTCACCTAGAACGATTAACGTCAACCCCACCACGCAACGTCTGATCGCGGCGTCGATCGCCGGGGAATCTCAGTCGCTCGGACAGCTGTTTCACAAACTCGCTTTGTGAGACACCCCGGCACTCGCCGCCGCTGCCCGAGAGTGTGCTGATAGGAGGGCTGTGGTTGGGGAGTTCCTCGAGCGTCGTGCGAACCTCGGTCCCGCTTGACGGGAGCCCGATGAGAGCGAGGCAGGACGCCGAGCGAGCTTAAGCGAGAGGAACTCCCCAAGCGCGGCCCTCTAAGTAAGAAGTTTGGGTGGTGGTTCAGCGTTAGTCGTCTGAGACTTGCAGGACGTGCGGTTTTACCGGTGGGCGCGAGGTCGGCAGTATCCGTCCGTCTGAGAGAAACTGAAGGCCCGGCTCACCGAAGTCAGCAGTACTTAAACCACGTATCAGATCCAGCGCCCGATGTCGCGGATCGACGCTTGGACCGGCCGGGCGCAGCTGAATTGTCGAGACGATTTTGCCTTCGACAAACACACCGTTGCCGTCCAATGTCGTAGTGAGTATTGGAGCGATTCCCTTGATGCCCGCGACACTGATGCCGTAATACGTGGCGAAATTGCCAAGGCTGTAGGCAATGAGCCGACCATTGTAATTCTCCATACCGCGCACGACGTGCGGTCCATGGCCGATGACCAGGTCCGCGCCGGCGTCAACGACGCCCCGAGCGAACCAGACGACGTCACCCCGCGGTTCACCGTAATACTCCTCCTCCGCAAACGGAACGTGAGTAACGTCGGTACCTTCCGCGCCACCGTGAAACGAGACCACGACAATGTCATGGGATGCCGAAAACCTCGCGACCGTTTCGAAGGCGAGATCGTAGTCGAGCATCATGTTTGAATTCTTGGTTACGGCATAGGCGAGAACGGCGACGCGGATGCCGTTGAACTCAAGGCTTGCGAAGTCGTCGACGCGTCCGGAATGATGCATACCCGCCGCGGCAATTGCCTGCATGCTGCTGCTGCGGCCCTCCTCTCCAAAGTCACGAGCGTGGTTATTCGCGAGGCTTAACACGTCGAATCCGGCTGCGCGGTAATGCTGCGCGTAGCGCGTCGGTGAACGAAACAGGTAGCAGGCACTGGGGTTGCTGCATTTTTTTCCCGGTTCGCCGCCGTCGAGCAGAACGCCCTCGAGATTGCCGAACGTGAGGTCGGCCGACGACAGGTACGGCGCCACGTCGGCAAGAAAGCCGACACCGTCGTCGTCGGGCAGGTGGTTTCGCGGATAGTCGGTGCCGATCATCATGTCGCCAACCGAGGCGATACTGATGCGCATGGCCGATTTGTCAGGCGCTTGCGGGGACGGCGGTAATTCTGCGGTCTGTGGCGCGGCCTGTTCGGGGGGTGCCGGTGGCTCGGCAGGCGCTTCGGGCGCCGGGCTCGTTGCGCAGCCCAGCAGTTGCAGCAGCGCTACAACGAGGCCGACGTACCGAATCTGCCTGTGAGCCCTAGTCACTGAGGCGAATCCGGAATACGTCTATCTTGGCGGCGCGCAAACGACTGCGCAGCATGTTCAATTCATCCAGGTCGTCGGTTGGACCAATGTAGACACGATGGTAGTCGCGGTCATTGACCTTGACGCGCTGGATGTGGGATTCGATACCATGCAGCGCGAGTTCGGCGCGCCTCCGATCGGCATCGTTGTTCGTGGAAAACGAGCCGGCCTGGAGTACGTAAACGCCGGGCTCCTCGATCGCCTTCGGTGTTACGTTCGCGGCAATGTCCGGCTCTTCATCCGGGGTGACGACCTCGAAATTAGGCAATATGTCGTAGAAGGTGAAGCGCCTGTCTCTTGTCGACTCCTCGGCCTCAACGGTCTTCGTTCCTTCGCGGTTGTCATCGAAGGATTCCGGCAGGCTGGCGGGTCGCGGTGAGGGCGCCTGCGCCACCATCGCAGGCTCGCGGTCTTTCACGTAAACCGCAACGGCGACGGATAAGCCGATCGCCAGACCAAAAAGCATCCAGACAAACGGTGGGTACCCCGACTTCTTTGAACGACGCACGCGACGTTTTTTGCGTTTCGCCATTACATCTTCTCCGGGGCGGATACGCCGAGAATGCCGAGGCCGTTCGCAATGACGACCTGCGTCGCAGAGATCAGATAAAGCCTCGCGTCTCGTAACGCGTCATTATCGACGATAAACGCATGTGCGTTGTAATACGTGTGAAAATCATTGGCGAGATCGCGCAAGTAATGCACCAGGTGTTGCGGTGCGCGATTGTTTGCAGACAATTCGACGACTTCGGGATAGCGGCTCAACGACGTCATCAGTGTCTTTTCCTGGGGTTCGAGCAGCAACCCGAGCTGTTTCTGGCCGTTATCGCTGTTCCAGGCAAGTGATTTTTCGCCGAGCTGCCGAAAGACACTCGCCACACGGGCGTGCGCATATTGAATGTAATAGACCGGGTTGTCACTGGATTGCGACTTTGCGACGTCGAGGTCGAATTCGAGGTGCTGATCATTTGACCGCGACACGTAGTAGAAGCGCGCAGCATCGTTGCCGACCTCCGCGCGGAGTTGACGCAGCGTGTCGAATTCGCCCGAGCGTGTCGACATCTGCACCTTCTTGCCGCCGCGGTAAAGTGCAACGAATTGCATCAGCTCGACTTCAAGGCTGTCGGCTCCGTAGCCCATTGCCTCGAGTCCGGCCCTGACCCGGGTGACATAGCCATGGTGGTCGGCGCCGAGAATGTCGATCAGATGATCGAAACCACGTTCTCGTTTGTCGAAGTGGTAAGCGATATCCGAGGCAAAATAGGTTTTGATGCCATTTTCGCGAACGACAACGCGATCCTTCTCGTCACCGAAGTCCGTCGCCGGGAACCAGGTGGCGCCGTCCTTCTCGTACAGCATGCCACGCTCCTTCAGAACATTGAGCGCGTCATCGATGCGATTGGATGTTGTCAGGCTTTGTTCGGAATACCACGTGTCGAACGTTACACCGAATTCGGCGAGATCGTCTTCGATGTCGTCGCGAATCGAATCCAGGGCCTGTTGTCTCACCTGATCGAAGCCGGTGTCGCCGAGCAGTGTCTTCGCTCTGGCGATCAATGCCTCGACATACGCCTCTTTATCGCCATCCGGCGCATCGGCGGGAAGATCGGAAAGGACGGCGTCTGCGCTGACCGTATTGACGCCGTCGATATTTATTTCGGCGGCGATGTCACGAATATAGTCGCCGCGATAGCCGCC
Organism: Woeseiaceae bacterium; assembly: GCA_013001045.1. GTDB lineage: Bacteria > Pseudomonadota > Gammaproteobacteria > Steroidobacterales > Woeseiaceae > UBA1847. The sequence continues at coordinate 19,193 of JABDNG010000064.1, forward strand.
TTGCGGAAACGGGACGGCAATACCCTGTTTTTCGAGCAGGCGCAGCCAGACGCTTACGCCCAGGATGTCCATTTGCCGGCCCGCATCGTTGACGTAGTATTCGCGATGCACCGGGTAGCCAGCGGCCTCGAGCAGGTTGCCGACGGTGGCGCCGTAGGACGCGTGTCGACCATGCCCCACGTGCAGTGGTCCGGTCGGGTTCGCCGACACAAACTCAAGCAAAATTTTTGGCGCATCCCGTTCGGGTTGTCTCCCGTAGCTGTCGCCCTTTTGCAGAATCGACGCCAGTTCGGCATAAAAAGCGGACGGGCTCAGGTGAAAATTGATAAAACCCGGTCCGGCAATCTCCGTCCGGCTGACATCCGCGCTCTCGGCCAGCGCGTCGATGATGGACGCCGCTATGTCGCGCGGGTTCTTGCGAGCCGGTTTTGCGAGGCGCATGGCGATATTGCTGGCGAAGTCCCCATGGCTGGCGTCGCGGGTGCGCTCGACCGTGTCTTCGATGGATAAATCGGACGCGGCTTCCGCCAGTTCAGGCAGGCCGGCAAGGGCATTTTCGACAAGTTGCGTGACGATGTGTTTCATTACGGAGGGGCCAGATTTGCGAGGCGGCAATTCTACCCGGATATTTCCGTGGATGTGGATCCCGCGACTGCCAGGTTAGAAGAGCTCGATCGGATCCACGTCAATAGACCAGCGAACCCTGCGGGCCATGGGTTCCTGCTCGAGCGCTGGACGCAGTTCTCGCAGCAGGGTATGCAGCTTTTGGCGATCGCCGCTTTGTAGCAGGAGCTGTGCGCGGTAACGGCCGGCCTTGCGGGCCATGGGCGCATCGACAGGACCGAGGATACGCAATGTATCGTCGGCCTTGTCGGCGACGCGCCGTCGTGCGAGCTCGAGAAATTCCAGGGCGTCGCCGTGGCGATGCGCTGCGGCCCGGATCAGGGCCAGTCGCGTAAATGGCGGCCAACGTGTGGCCTCGCGCTCCGCGAGCGCCTCCTCCGCGACCCGTCCGTAACCGCCTTCAATCAGCGTTGACCAGAAGGGGTGATCCGGAAAGGCCGTCTGAATGAGTACGTCTCCGCGGCGGCTTTCGCGACCCGCGCGTCCAGCGACCTGCACAATGGATTGCGCCAGACGCTCCGCGCTACGAAAGTCTGTGCCGAACAGACCCTGATCCGCGTTAACGATGCCTACGAGTGTCAGATTTGGGAAATGGTGGCCCTTGGAGAGCATCTGCGTTCCGACCAGGATGTCGGCGTCACCCTGCGTCGCCTGTTCGAGCACGTCGTGTATGGCGCCCTTCTTTTGCGTGCTGTCGCTGTCAACGCGCATGATCGCGTGCCCGGGAAACCGCAGGCGCAACGTCTCTTCCAGGCGCTCGGTGCCCTCACCCAGTGGTTTGACGATTTCGCCGCATTCACCACAGCTCGTGTCGAGTGGGCGGCAGGCGCCACAATGGTGGCACCGCAGTTGATTACTGCGCGCGTGCACGGTCAGGCGAGAGTCGCATCGCTCGCAGCCCGCGATGTGTCCGCAGCTGGCGCAAATGAGCGTCGGTGCAAAGCCGCGCCGATTAAGAAAGATCAATGCCTGGCCACCGGCTTTGAGGTGGTTGTCGATAGCGTCGCCAAGTGGCTCACTGATTCCATCTGTTGCCGGCATGCGAACCGTATCGACGAGGTGCATGGTGGGGGGCTCTGCGCCGCCCGCACGTATCGGCAGGTGCAGATGTTTGTAGTTGCCATCGCGGCAATGCTGCAACAACTCCAGTGTGGGCGTTGCGGTTCCGAGAATGACGGGAATATCGAGTTGTTTCGCACGCACGATGGCAAGATCTCTCGCCGAGTATCGCAGGCCCTCCTGTTGTTTAAAGGAATGATCGTGTTCTTCGTCAACGATAATCAGGCCCGGGTTCTTCAGCGGCGTGAAAATTGCCGAGCGCGTTCCAACCAGTAAACGTGCGGCACCCGAACGCGCCGCGCGCCAGGCCGCCAGTCGTTCGATATCACTAAGGCCCGAGTGCAACAGCGCCGGTTCAATGCCGAGACGATTACGCAAGCGTGCGACGAGTTGCGGAGTCAGCCCGATTTCGGGCGCCAAAACCAGCACTTGTTTGCCCTGCTCAATGAAGTCCTGCATGCGTTGCAGATAAACCTCGGTTTTGCCGCTGCCGGTCACGCCGTCAATCAGGTAGGCACCGAAGGTATCGCTGCCACGTAAAACGGCCAGGGCTGTTCCTTGATCGTCGTTCAGCGTCAGTTGCTCCGCAGCAGAACTCGTCAGCGTTTCGTCGAAGTCGTCGGCACGCGCTTCGAAGCGTGTGATGTAGCCTTTCTCGAACAGTCCCGTCGCCGCGCGTCGCCAGTTTGGCAATTCCTCGGTCAGACGCGTCGCGGCGACCCCGTTACCGCCGGCGTCGAGCAGGTATTCGAGCAGTTCGGCCTGTCTGGGCGCACGCTTTGCCAGCGCTTCAATGTCGACTGATCCGGCCATATCGCTGATCGTGATGGTCTCGACAGTCGGGTGCAGCGGCTTGCCCTGCCGCAGGAACGCGGGTAACGCAGCGGCGACGACTTCGCCGATCGGGTGGTGGTAGTAATCGCTGGTGAATCGGATCAACTTGAGATCGTTTGCGTCCAGCAGGGCAGATTTATCGATGGCTGCGTCGCAATGCCGTAGTTTTCCGGCCGGCAGGGCGGACTCGTTCGCGTGTCCCAGCACCAGTCCGACCTGCTGCCGGCGGCCGAAGGGCACCAGTACCCGGCAGCCCGGCGCGGGCAGGGCGCCGGCCTTTGGTGGCAGGTAGTCGAACTCGCGCGACAAAGGCACGTTCACGGCAATCGTTAATAGCGGGCCGTTGCTAATCGGGGCATCACTCAGTTATTTGACATAATACGGCAAACCCGCCTGGAATCCTGTCAACCGGGGTCGAAGCTCAGCCGTTGAACAAGGGAGACAAGTTAGATGACCACGTCGTGGAGTCAAGAGATATGGACGTCAGCACCGCGGTTTTTGCGGTATCGTATTCCGGCACGCCGATAACAGGGACACGAGCACTGCAAAAAGAACGGCAACTCAACCAGTTTTTGGCCGAAGTGGAGCGGCGTGCGCTGCGTATTGCGGAAATCGGTGTCCGTAATCGGGCTGACGCGCTGGACCTGGTCCAGGACGCGATGATCAAGCTCGTGCACAACTACTCCGAGCGCGGTCAGGAGGAATGGGCGCCGCTGTTCTACCGCATCCTGCAAAATGGCGTTCGTGACTGGCATCGTCGACAGGCAGTGCGTAATCGCGTCATGGTCTGGTTTGGCCGCAAAGGCTCTGACTACAATGACTATGACGCGGTCGCGGCAGCTCCCGATCCAATTGGACGGACACCGGACGAGGAACTGTCAAACAGCGAGGCCATGCAACACCTGGAAGCGGCGGTGCATGACCTGCCCAGGCGGCAACGTGAGGCATTCATGTTGCGAACGTTCGAGGGCCTCGATGTGGCCGGGACCGCGGTCGCAATGGGTTGTAGTCAGGGTAGCGTGAAAACACATTACTCCCGTGCGGTACATTCGTTGCGGGAACAGCTGGAAGAGCACAGGCCTGAAGGTTACGGGCCTGGGGAAGGGTCGCGATGAACGAAACAAACGATGCGTTCGACAAGAAGGCGAAAGCCATGTTCGACGAGTCTGTCGACGGACTGGATGCGGCGACGTTGTCGAAGCTGAATCGAAGTCGCCATCAGGCACTGGCCCAATTGCAGCGCCGGCGACAGACGTGGTCTCGCTGGATGCCGGCGACAGGCGTTGCCGCCGCCGTGTTGGTTGCAGTGATATTGCTGCAGAGTCCGATGGCTGTTAACGAAATTCCGGGACTGACGACGCCGACTGACATGGAAATCCTGCTCGGCGAGGACAGCATAGAGATGCTCGAGGAACTCGAGTTCTACAGCTGGATAGACAGCGCGGACCTGGATAACGATGTTGGCTGATCGAACATTGCGAGCCCTGGCCTGGGGCGCCTTGTTGTGCGGCGGTGCAGCATTTGCAGCAGAGGAGGACGTGCCGGACCTGGAATTTCTGGAATATCTCGGCATGTGGGAAGAATCGGATGAAGACTGGCTGATTCTCGATGAAAGGATGACGGTCGATAATGAAAAGCGGATCGATCCCGCACCGGAAGGTGAAGCGTCGACGGAGAAAGACGATGAAAGTTAATTCCATAATCATTATTGTCGCGTTGCTTGTCTTTAGCTCGGCTGTTGCCGAGGACGAAGGCATTAGCTGGGCTGAGCTAAATGACGGCCAACGGGAGGTGCTGAGCCAGCTGGAACAGAGCTGGGATACGTTGCCCGCGACACGCCAGGCGACGCTGGCACGCGGCGCGGAGCGATGGGACGGGATGTCACGCAAACAGCGCGAAGCTGCCCGCGCCCGATTCAGTTCCTGGCGTGAGCTGTCCGATGATCGGCGCGACCAAATCCGTGAACGGGCGCAGATCTTCAGGAGCCTTCCTGCCGCGGAGCAAGATCGTATTCGCAGGAACTTCCGTAATTATCGCGAGATGAATCGCGATCGCCGGGAGCAGCTCAGAGACCGCTACAAACGCATGACGCCTGAGCAGCGGCAACGTTTGCGTGATCGCCTGCAAAAAAGGCCACGCACAACCGTACGCGACTAGAGACCCCCCTGGGAAAAAGCGTAGAAAAAGGCCTCCTTCTGGTGGCCTTTTTCTTTGTGCCCGCAGATAGCCTTCGTTACACTGCCGCAGTCCAGAGGGAGGCGTACGAATGAAAATCGGTGTTCCGAAAGAAATCCACGCTGAAGAGCGACGAGTTGCGACGACGCCCGAGGTTGCTGCCGAGCTCATCAAACTCGGTTTTAGTGTCGCAGTTGAGGCCGACGCCGGAGCTGCGGCCAGTTATTCCGATGACGCTTATACGCAAGCCGGATGCGATGTCATCGTCTCGAGCAGCGATTTGTGGATGCATGCCGATCTGATTCTCAAGGTCAGGCCGCCAGAGGGCGCCGAGGCGGCAGCGCTGCGCCCCGACCAGACGTTGATCAGTTTCCTATGGCCAGGCCAAAACCCGGAACTGCTCGAGCAGCTGACCGAAAGCGGCGCGACAGTGATGGCGATGGACAGCGTGCCGCGCATCTCTCGCGCGCAGAAGATGGACGCACTCAGTTCCATGGCAAACATCGCCGGCTATCGGGCCGTTATTGAGGCGGCGCAACATTTCGGACGATTTTTCACCGGACAGATTACGGCGGCGGGAAAAGTGCCTCCGGCCAAGGTGATGGTCATTGGCGCAGGTGTTGCGGGACTCGCGGCCATAGGTGCCGCGAAAAGCATGGGCGCCATTGTTCGCGCCTTCGACACACGTCCCGAGGTCAAAGAGCAGGTTGAGAGCATGGATGCCGAATTCCTGATGCTCGATTTCGAAGATGACGAGGGCGGATCTGGCGAGGGCGGCTACGCCAAAGTAATGAGTGAGGAGTTCATCAAAGCCGAGATGGCGCTGTTTGCCGAACAGGCGAAAGACGTCGACATCATCATCACGACGGCGCTGATCCCGGGTAAGCCGGCACCGCGGCTCATTACGGCCGAGATGGTTGATTCAATGAAAGATGGCAGCGTCATCGTCGATCTTGCAGCGGAGCAAGGGGGTAACTGCGAACTCACGAGAGCAAACGAAGTGGTGCACACAGGTGGCGTTTCTATCATTGGTTACACGGACCTGCCCAGTCGACTCGCCGCGCAGTCCAGTCAGCTCTATGCAACCAACCTGAGGCACTTAATTACCGACCTTACTCCGGAGAAGGATGGCAATATCGTTGTCGACTTTGACGACGAAGTCGTTCGCGGGGCGACCGTTTGTAAAGACGGGAAGACGACCTGGCCGCCGCCTGCTCCAAAGCTCTCGGCGGCGCCGCCAAAAGCGCAGCCCACGCCGACAGCGGTCGTTGTCGAGCCGAAGAAAAAGTCGGTCGTCGGTCCGGTCATTGCAGCCGTCGTCGGCGGCCTCGCGTTGCTGGGCCTCGGCGCGGTGGCTCCGGAGTCCTTTATGGCGCATTTCACAGTGTTCGTACTGGCGTGTTTTATCGGCTACATGGTCATCTGGAATGTTTCACCGGCATTGCATACGCCACTCATGAGCGTCACGAACGCGATTTCGAGCATTATAGTCATCGGCGCACTCTTACAAATCAGCTCGACAGACAAAGTCATCATGTGGATAGCCGTCGCTACGGTGCTGATTACGAGCATCAATATTGCAGGTGGCTTTGCCGTAACACGCCGCATGCTCGAAATGTTCCGGAAGTGAGGTCGACATGATTCCTACAGGCGTAGTTACCGTTTCGTACATCACAGCGACGGTACTTTTCATTCTGGCGCTCGGCGGCCTGTCGCACCAGGAAACCGCAAGACGTGGCAACTGGTACGGCATCATCGGCATGGCTATCGCGCTGCTGGCGACGATCTTCGGCGAAAATGTCACGCAGAACTTCGGCTTGCTTATTATCGCGTTACTGGTCGGTGGCAGCATTGGCTTGGTGCTCGCGCGTCGCGTGCAGATGACACAAATGCCGGAGCTGGTCGCAGTGTTGCACAGCCTTGTCGGTCTTGCGGCAGTTGCGGTGGGTTTCGCGAGCTTCATGGACCCGAATAAACACTATGTTGGTATCGAGCTCACGATTCACGACATAGAGACCTACCTCGGCATCTTGATCGGCGCGCTAACGTTTTCGGGTTCCGTCATTGCGTTCGGCAAGCTCTCGGGCCGCATTGGCGGCAGTCCGATGCTGTTGCCCGCACGCCATTGGCTCAATCTGGCCTTGCTGCTCGGTGCGATATGGTTCGGACGCGAGTTTGTATTGCAGTCGGCAGCGGGTGGCGGCATAGCGCCACTCATAATCATGACGGTTATCGCACTGCTGTTCGGCGTGCACATGGTGATGGCAATCGGTGGCGCCGACATGCCCGTCGTCGTGTCGATGCTCAACAGTTACTCGGGATGGGCGGCATCGGCAACCGGCTTCATGCTTAACAACGATCTGTTGATCGTTACCGGTGCACTGGTGGGTTCGAGTGGCGCCATCCTGAGTTACATCATGTGCCGCGCCATGAATCGAAAATTCCTGTCGGTCATTGCGGGTGGTTTCGGCACCGGCGGCGGCGCAGCTGCGAGCAGCGGTGGCGAGCACCAGGGCGAGGTTGTTGCGATCGATCCACAGGAGACGGCTGCTTTGCTGGCGGGCGCCAAGGAAGTGATGATCGTTCCCGGTTACGGTATGGCCGTCGCACAGGCGCAGCATACGGTCTTCGAGATCACGCGCGTGTTGCGAGAAAAAGGCGTCAATGTTCGATTCGGCATCCACCCGGTTGCAGGCCGAATGCCCGGCCATATGAACGTATTGCTGGCTGAAGCCCGCGTGCCTTACGATATCGTGTATGAAATGGACGAGGTCAACGACGATTTCCCGAACGTCGATGTGTCCGTGATTATCGGCGCAAACGATATCGTGAATCCATCAGCACAGGACGAACCGGACAGCCCAATCGCCGGTATGCCGGTGCTGGAGGTCTGGAAAGGCTCGACATCCATTGTTCTAAAACGCAGTATGGCAACAGGTTACGCCGGCGTTCAGAATCCGCTGTTTTTCAAGGACAATACGCGCATGTTGTTCGGCGACGCGAAGGAAACGCTGGACGAGGTTTTGAAGGCGCTCTGAAGTTTCGTCATAATCGCGGTGTAACCAGTGGCTTACATGAGGTTTGGTAATGCTCGCAGGACTCGCATCCGATATTTCGCAGCAGGTTCTAAGGACCGACGTTGCCGGAATGCCGCTCGAGTGGATTGACTACCGCGAAGCGGTACGTCTCTACCATGCCGAGCAGGTTGCGTACGACTGCGGGACACGCCTTTACTCGGTGTTTGGCGGCTACAGCTCACTGGACGGCCGCCGCAGTCGCATCGACGTCAACTCGATTATTGCCACACATGGATCCAGCCGAAGCCTTTCGCGAAACCGCGACAAGTATGTGCCGCCGCTGAATAATCGGACCTTGTTCAAGCGCGACGCAAACCTGTGTCTCTATTGCGGCATGCGTTACATGACGCGCGACCTGACACGCGATCACGTTACGCCGGTCTCGAAAGGCGGCACTGATTCCTGGACCAACGTCGCGACGGCGTGCCGTCGTTGCAACAACTACAAGGGTGGTCGCACGCCCGAGCAGGCGGCAATGCAACTGATCGCTGTGCCCTTCACGCCGAATTATGCCGAGTACATTTATCTCAAAGGCCGGCGCGTTTTGGCCGACCAGATGCAGTACCTGCTGGCACATATCCCACGCTCGAGCCCTTTGCACGCGCGACTGAGCGATCATTTGTCAAATGGTGAAGAGATCCTAGAAGTGCACTTCCACGACTGATGCAGTACCTGATTGACGCCAGCGTCTATGTTTTTCGCGCTTACTATTCCATGCCCGACGACATGGTTGATGAATCGGGCAACCCGATCAACGCGCTCTATGGCTTTTGTCGCTTCATCGGCGATTTCATGGAGTCCGTGACGCCCGAGTACGTTGCCGTATTATTTGACGAGAGTCTGTCGAAGTCCTTTCGCACGGAAATCTACCCCGAGTACAAAGCCAATCGAGACCCCGCACCACCGGAACTGAAACGACAGTTTGAACAATGCCGGCGATTCGTTCGGGCGATGGGCTTGATGGAGTGCGCCAGCCCGAAGTACGAGGCGGATGACCTGATCGGCACGCTGGTCGAACACGGGCGCCGCAATGGCCGGCCGTCGACGATTGTGACGCGGGACAAGGACCTGACCCAGTTGCTGAAAAAAGAAGACGTATTCTGGGATTTCGCCGGAAAGGGCAAATTGCGTTATGAAGAGATTCCAGATTCTTTCGGTGTCTGGCCAGAACAGATTGCCGATTTTCTCGCGTTAGCGGGTGATGCCGTCGACAATATCAAGGGTGTGCCTGGTGTCGGCAAGAAAACGGCGACGGTGCTGCTGCAGCATTTTGGCAGTCTTGACGAGATCTATGACAACCTTCACAAGGTGCACGAGGTTAACGTGCGCGGCGCTAAGACGCTGGGCGTCAAACTCGAAACACACAGGGACGACGCGATACTCGCGCGTCGCCTGACAGGCATCGCCTGCGATGCGCCAATCGAAAACGCCGAAGCGGCGATGCAGCCGTCCGCACCGCGGCTCGGGGAGATCCATGCGCTGTTCGATGAGGCTGGTATCGGCACGGCCTTGCGACGGCAGGCGGAGCGCGTCTCCGATATCTACCGGCACTAGCGGGCTCCCTGGCCATGCCCGACTGGTCATCGATAAGCGAACATCTGCGGAGCGCCGGCCTAGCGCTCGACAAGCCGCTGGCACCGCGACCTGTCGGCGGTGGAGATATCAGCGCTGCATGGCGTCTTGACACCAGGAACGGCGACGTCTTTCTCAAGACTGGCCCGCTCTCGGCGAGCGACATGTTTGCGGCTGAGGCTGCGGGCCTTGCGGAGATAGCGGCATCTAATGCGGTGCGTGTCCCCGACTTGCTGGCGACCGGTCAGTCCGGAGACGCGGCATTTCTTGCGCTGGAGTGGCTGGACCTCGACAAGCCCGGTTCGAACACTGAACGATTGTTCGGCGAGCAACTGGCCACGCTGCATCGTACGGTCAAGGACCGGTTTGGCTGGCACCGGGACAACACGATCGGTCTTACGCCGCAGCACAACCGCTGGTCCGTCGATTGGGTGGATTTCTTTCGAGAGCATCGCCTCGGCTATCAGCTCGAGCTCGCCGCAAGGAACGGTTTTGCCGGCGAGCTGCAGCGCAAGGGCATGCAACTCATGAAACGCATGCCGTTGTTTTTCGAGAGTTACGATCCCGTGCCGTCGCTGCTGCACGGCGATTTGTGGGGGGGCAATTGGGCAAGCAGCGGCGGTGAGCCCGTACTTTTTGACCCCGCAGTTTACTTTGGCGATCGCGAGACGGACATTGCGATGACGCGGCTGTTTGGCGGGTTTGGCGGTGCGTTCTACGACGCCTACCAAACTGCCTGGCCGCTGGCGCCCGGAAGCCATGACCGACAACAGCTCTATCAGCTCTACCATATCCTGAATCACCTCAACCTGTTTGGCAGTGGCTACCTGGGTCGGGCTCTGGCGTTGACAAAAGCGCTGCTGTAGGGTCTCGCAGCAAGGAGAGCAGATTGAACAAGACAGTAGTCGTTATTGCCGCAATGACCCTGGTCGCGGCGCTTGCGCTGACACAAATCGCGATGCGCGACGCCGATGCGCCGGGCATCATCATCGAACGTCTCGCGCGAATCGATTCAGCAATTAACACCGAGGTAGAAGCTGGCGAGATACCGGGCGCGGTGGCGCTCATCGTGAAGAATGGAGAGGTCGTTTACCACAAGAGTTTTGGTTTTGCGGATATCGACTCGCAATCGCCCATGCAACCGGACAGCATCTTTCGAATCGCGTCCATGACGAAATCAATCACCACGGTTGCGGCGATGGTGCTCTATGAACAAGGCCATTTTCGTCTGAACGACCCCGTCGCCCGATACATCCCGGAATTCGCAGAAATGAGCGTGATCAGCGAAGTCGATGGTGAAGGCAATGTGACGGCAGCTGTTCCTGCGACGAAACCGATCAAGATCATCGATCTCATGACGCATTCCTCCGGGATCGGCTACCCGTTCATCCCCAGCAAGGCACAGAAGACCTACTACGATGCGGGACTTATTGACGGCCTGACAATCAAAGACCTGAAGCTTGCGTCGCAAATGAAATTGCTTGCTGCTCAGCCGCTGCTTTTCGAGCCCGGTTCCGAATTTGCGTACGGTCTGAGCACGGACCTTCTCGGCTACCTTGTTGAAGTTGTCAGCGGTAAGACTCTCGATCGATTTTTTGCGGATGAGATATTCGAACCGCTCGGCATGGACGATACGCATTTCTATCTACCGGAGAGCAAGTACGGTCGCCTGGTTACTTTGTACAATGATGTTGACGGCGTCGGCCTGGTCGCGCATGAGGGCACGGGAACCGATATCGAAGTCAACGATTCGCTGTATCCCGTCATTGGTGCGAAGACCTACTTTTCAGGGGGCGCTGGATTGTCGTCTACTGCAGAAGACTATGCACTGTTTCTGCAGATGCTACTGAACGATGGTGAACTCAACGGCGCAAGAATTCTCGGCCGCAAGTCGGTCGAACTGATGCGCACGGGTCGGGTGGATTGGGACGGTGATGATGTCCCCGATTTCGGTCTCGGTTTCGCCGTCGTGTCCGATGTGGGCAAGAACGGTGAACTTGCGTCGCCAGGAACCTATGCCTGGGGCGGGGCGTTCGATACGTCGTACTGGATCGATCCGGAGGAGAAACTGATCGGGGTTTATATGTCTCAGGCCCGACCTACAAAATCCGACCTCGGCAGAAGATTCAGTACGCTCGTCTACCAGGCGCTGGAATAACGATTGCACAGTGTCTAGACGGGAACCTCGAAGTGACCCGTTTCCTCGACTTCGTAGGACTCGCCAAGAAAGTCTTCCTTGAAGCCGAACAGAGCCGTACCCTCAGGCGCTCGAATCTCGACGAAGGCGCCTTCGAAACCGGGATACCGCTCGAAGTCCATGTCGTGCTGCCGCAGGGCAGCCATTAATGCTTCCCTGTCCTGACACTTGAATGACAGGGACGGGCCATTCAGGGCAATACTCTCCGATAGCCCAATTGGCACTCCATCGGCGTCGAAACGCATGTGCGTGGTCGGCTCTTCACGCATGTCCAGCAGGTTGGGGGCGATCGGCGCCCAGAACTGAGCCGCCCTCAGCGTGTCACGTACGGGCAGAGTGAGCTCGAGCAAACTGCCACATAGCGAATCTCTCTCGGCCTCCTCGCTGGCATGAAACGTGCGTGCTTCGAGCATGGTGATCGTGTGGCCGTCCCGGTCCGCGAAGCGGAGTTCGTTGAAGGATTCTTCGCCCAGCTGCATAAAGCTGAAATCGTAACCATGGTCGGACATTTTCCGTGCGCGCTTCGCGAGATTAGGCTTCACGAACGTGATGGCGGGCGCGTCAAATTCCCGGTCGTGCAGGCCGATGTGCAATTCTCCATCGCTGACGACGGCATACTTGTGTTCCCAGACGTCACCGATCTCAAGCTCGACAAAACCGAGTGTCTTGTAAAAAAGCAGCGACTCGAGCACATCGCTTGTTTGCACGGACAGCTCGAGAAATCGACCAATGGTGCTCATCGGGCGGCCCCCATGGCTAGTGCACGCTCTCTTGACGCAGGAGCCTGGGGATACGACCTTGGCCAACCGCCGAGATGCTTTTCGATGAGGTCGGTCAAAAAATGGATATGCTCGTCACGAGCATTCAGTGCGGGTATGTATCGCAGCACCTTTCCACCCGACTCGGTAAAAAACCTGGCATTTTGCATTGCGATTTCCTCGAGCGTTTCAAGACAATCCGTCGAAAAGCCAGGACAGACAACATCGAGGCGATCCACGCCCTGCTTGCCGAGCGCAGCAACCGTTTCGTCGGTGTAGGGCCGAAGCCACTCCTCTCGACCCACGCGTGATTGAAAAGACAGTAACCACTGATCGTCGCCGAGCTCGAGCGCGGCAGCGACAAGTCGCGCGGTCTTCTGACACTGACAGTGGTACGGATCCCCTTTGAGCAACGTGCTCTTGGGCACACCGTGGAAAGAGAACATGAGCTTGTTTCCTCGGCCGTGCTGCGTCCAGAATTCGCGGATGCTCGCGGCGAGCGAGTCGATGTAGCCTTGCTCGTCGTGGTACTGGTTGATGAAGCGTGTCTCGGGTATCCAGCGCAGTCGACTCAACTTGCGGGCGACCGCGTCGACGACGGAGGCCGTCGTCGTTCCCGAATATTGTGGATACATCGGCAATACCAGGAGTCGAGTTGCGTCCTTCGCGAGCAAGCGATCGACGGCGTCGGAGATGGAGGGATCGCCGTAACTCATGGCGAGTTCGACATTCACAGCGCCAGGCATGCGGGCATCGAGCGCGGTCGCGATGCCGTTGGCAATGGCTTTCGAGAAGATCATCAGGGGCGAGCCGGCGTCGGTCCAGATCTTTCGGTAGGCTGCCGCAGAGCGTGACGGACGGATCCGCAAGATGACGAGGTTGAGAATCAGCCACCAGAGCCAGCGCGGATATTCAATGACGCGCGGGTCGGAAAGGAACTCTTTGAGAAAGCGACGCACTGCCGGCGCCGTCGGTGCCTCCGGTGTGCCGAGGTTAACCAGCAGGATTCCCGTCGACTCCGAACGTCCATGTTCGAATTGAGATGGTGATTCGTAGGTCGGCATAAGACTTGAAACACGACTGAGACGCGCTCAACAGTACTTTAAAGCTATGCCGGGCGCCAGCCGATCAGGCTATAATCGCTTGTCTTAATTGACATTTGTTGTACCACTCCCCGATGAACGAGCTTCCCGAAACGAAACCAGGTCCACCCGATCGCCGGACGCTGGTCCGTGACATCGCCGTTCTGCAGGCCAAGCTCATCGTTGATGGCTTGCGCGACCTGCTCCTTGTCCCCGCGTCATTGATTGTTGGCATCGTGAGCCTTGTGTCGAGTGGCGATGGCCGACCGGGCCACCAGTTCTATCGCCTGCTCAGCATTGGCAAGCAAAGCGAACGCTGGATTAACCTGTTCGGCGCATTGAAAAATGCACCGGCAGACCTGGAGATGGCCGAGCCGTTCCCGAATGCTGATATGGACGATCTTGTCGGGCGACTCGAGACGTTCGTCGTCGACGAGCACAAGCGCGGGGGCATTACAGCGCAGGCCAAGCGTCGTTTTGACAAGGCGCTCGATGCGATTCAAAGCGCGCGACGTAGAGGCACCTAGGCGGTCGAATAACCTGATTATGTGAACTCGCCCCGGTATGCGGCAGGCGGCGTTGTTATCCTCGCGGCAGAAACGGGCATTGTCCGGAAATCAGGGAAGAAACATGACGAGACTACTCATTGCAGCATATGCTGCGTGCTGCCTGGCGGCCTGTGGCGGTGGCGCGTCAGCGCCCGCCGGGGACGGCACGGGCATCGTCAGCATCGCGATAACGGATGCCGCCGTCGATTCGGTTTCCGTCGTCATGGTTGAGTTCACCGGCGTCGAACTGAAAGCGAAGAATGGCGAAAACGTTGTCGAGATATTCGATTCGCCCAAGTCAATCGATCTGCTCGAACTCCAGGACGGTCGAACAGAGGAATTGCTGCCGGACACGCGCGTCGATGCGGGCGAGTACAACTGGATTCGCCTGGCAGTCAATGCCGAGGTCGACAATATCAGGAACTCCTACGTCATCACGGAAACGGGCGAAGAGGTCGAACTCGGAATCCCCAGCGGCAGCCAAAGCGGCCTGAAACTCGTCAGCGGTTTTACGGTGACTCAGAATGGCGCAACCAATCTCGTGATCGACTGGGACCTGCGCAAGGCATTGTCGAACCCGACAGGACAGCCCGGCATGCATCTGCGACCGGCGTTGCGCATTACGGACATGGCGATGTATGGAACGCTCCGGGGTACCGTGGCCGAAGCGCTCACAATGGCGGATGAATGCGGTGAAGATTCGAGCGTCGGCAATGCCGTTTATTTGTACGAAGGGACAGTCGATACGCCCATGGATATTCGTGCGGCCGAAACCGACCCCGTCGCAACCGCGACGGTCGCTGCCGATCTTGGTTATTCAATTAGCTACCTGTCGCCTGGTGACTACACTGCGGCATTTACGTGCCATGCGAACCTGGACGATACTGCGGCAGATGCAATCGATGAGATCGTTTTCTCTGTTGTAGATACTGAGGTTACGATCGTCGATGGCGAGACCACGGTGCTCGACTTCGCCGCGCTTACTATGTAGCTATTTTTCGACGTCGCGGCCGGACAGCAAATCATCGAGGTCCGGCGGCGGGTGGTCGGGCCCCATCCGGCCGGTCGCGAGTCGACTGATGTATTCCCTGTAAGCGCGCATCGCCTGGTAGCCGAAGAACCAGCATATTGGAATGTTCGCAAACAGCATGACACCGGTCCCTATGCCCGTCACATTGTCGAGGTCCGTGTCCGTCTGCACGAGACCCAGTGTTGCAACGATGATCAGCAGGCAATAAACGAGCTTGTAGCCAAGCACGGATTTTTCGCCGGCGAGAAACACCATGCCTTGCTCACCGTAATAGCTCCAGGAGATCATGGTGGAAATTGCGAACAACCAGGCCGCGATTGAAACCAGCCATTTGCCGAGGCCAGGTGCCACACTGTCGAAAGCCTTCGCGGTCAGCGTTGCACCGATATAGCTTCGATACAGGCCGCCGCCTACGATCGTAGGCGCGACAGGGCCGGCAAACCCGTCCCAGGTCGTCGAGAATCCGTCAGCACCGGCATGAACCACGCCCTCGATGCGATGAAACACCAGGCCGGTCTCCGGGTTTTCATTCGCTTCGACAACCAACGTCGTCTTGTCACCATCGACCCAGTCATAACCTGGAAGCGGCGTCTCCGAAAACAACCAGCCGTCCTGGGTTTGTACGGCCTCAGGCAGCGGATCGAGCATGACGTCGGGCGCGCGGTTCCAGATGCCCGTTGAAAGGATGATCAGTGCTGTAAACGTACAGACAACGACCGTGTCGATGAATGGTTCGAGGCCCGCGACGATGCCTTCGCGAACCGGCTCGTCGGTCTTGGCCGCCGAGTGGGCGATCGGCGAAGAGCCTTGTCCGGCCTCATTCGAAAACGCCGCGCGCTTCAGGCCGAACAGGAAGGCGGACGCCGCGGTGCCGCCGATAAACGCTCCGCCCGCCTCGGTCGGCAGGAAGGCCGATTTGACAATCAGCGCGAACATGCCGGGCAGATCGCCGATGTTGACGGCGAGAACGTAGCTTCCGGCGATAAGGTAAAGCACGACCATCAACGGGACGAGGGTCGCCGCTACTTTGCCGATACGTTTGATGCCGCCAATAATGACGGTGCCCACGATTATGGCCAGCACGATGCCGGTGATCCAGCTGGGGACCGAGAAGTACTCTTCGGTTAATTCGCCAACGTTCCAGGCCTGAAACATGTTGCCGCCGGTAGCCGTGGAAACCAGCAGCGTCAGGCAGAAGATGATGCCGATGGTGCGACCGAGCCTGGGCATGCCCCGACGTTCAAGTGCTTTGGCGACGACCCACATTGGTCCGCCGTGAGGATTATCGGGATCGTCGGTGTTGCGATAGAGCATCGACAGCGTCACTTCGGTGAGCTTGATCGACATACCGAGGAAGCCGATAACCCACATCCAGAATACGGCGCCGGGTCCGCCGAGCGCGATTGCCAATGCGACGCCGCCAATGTTGCCGAGACCTACGGTTGCGGACAGGGCCGCGGACAAGGCTTGAAAATGATTAATGGCGCCCGGGTCGTTGGGGTCATCATAGACGCCGCGAATGACCTTGGGACCGTGGGTGAGAGCGCGGTATTGTGAAAACCCGCTCCAGAAGGTGAACAAGACGCCGGTGCCGACGATTGCGTAGAGCACGTACTGGTGCCACAGAATTCCGTTCAGCGTGGCAAGGACTTCGCTAAATTCTCCCATCGTGCTCCCTTGTAACGTTTATGCGGCCTCCATGATGGCCGAGACTCCCATGCCGCCTGCCGTGCATATCGAAATCAGGCCGCGGCCCGAGCCTTGCTCCTGAAGCATCTTGGCCATAGTGCCAATAATGCGAGCGCCTGTCGCGGCGAACGGATGACCAATCGCGATACTGCCGCCTTTCATATTGAGCCGGGAAAGGTCAATCGGGCCCATTGGCTGGCTGCGGCCGAGCTTGTTGCGGCAGAACTCCTCGGACTGCCAGGCCTTCATCGTGGCGATTGTCTGCGCTGCAAATGCTTCATGAATCTCGTAAAAGTCAAAATCCTGCAGTTCAAGGTCGGCCTGTTTCAGCATATCCGAGACAGCATAGGCAGGCGCCATCAAGAGCCCTTCCTCGCCGATGAAATCCACGGCTGCCGCCTTCGCAAAGGTAAGGTATGCCATGATCGGCAGGTTCTTCTGTCGTGCCCAGTCATCGGACGCGAGCAAAACTGCCGCCGCGCCGTCAGTAAGCGGCGTGCTGTTGCCGGCAGTCATGGTGCCGGCGCCGCCTCTGTCAAATACCGGCTTCAGCGCGCCGAGTTTTTCGAACGTTGTATCGCGACGAATATTGTTATCTTCCTCAACATCCATGAAGGGCACGACGAGGTCCTCGTACCAGCCTGCATCATAGGCCGCTGCCGCCTTGATGTGACTCGAGAGCGCCAGCTGGTCCTGGTGGTCTCGCTGTACGTCCCACTGCTTCGCTGTTATTTCCGTACTTTCTCCCATTGAAAGCTTGGTGCGAGGTTCTTCGACACCGGGAAGCTCCGGTTTGAAGTGTCTGGGACGAAAACGAAACAGCGGTTTGATACGGCCCATCATCGATCGCGATCGATGGATGTCGAGCAGAATGCGGCGATAGTCATCGGGGTAAACAATCGGCGCGTCGCTGACGGTGTCTGTCCCGCCAGCCATGCCGGCCTCGATCTGGCCCAGCGCGATCTTGTTGGCGATCATGATGGCGGCTTCGATGCTGGTACCACAAGCGCGCTGCAGGTCGACGCCGGGCGTACGCAGGGACAGGCCGGAATCAATCACACTCTCGCGAGCAAGGTTCCAGTCTCTCGAATGCTTGATGACTGCACCGAGAGCGACATCGCCCAGCGTCTGGCCCCTGAGATCAAATTTTTGCACGATACCGCTCATCGCCGCGACCATAAGGTCCTGGTTCGTGCAATCGCGATATGCCGTATGCGATCGACAAAACGGAACTCGTGCTCCGCCGACAACCGCGACTCGAATAGCTCGTCCATCGTGCAACATACTTGTCTCCACTGATAATTGTGATGCGAGGCGCGCGGCAACTTTACACCATTCATGGACATGACCTCTAGGTTAAGATGCCCGACATGATTGAGAGAGACGGCCGCAATTTGGGAGACGAGGCAAAATCGTTGTTGCGACTTGGTGGTCCCCTGATCGTTAACAATCTTGCGGTCGCCGGAATGCAATTCGCGGACGCGGTCATGGCGGGGCAGCTGGGCGCCGATTCCCTGGCGGCTGTCGCGGTCGGGGGCAGCGTCTGGATGCTCGGGTTCTCGTTCTGCCTGGGCCTGTTAATGGCCATCTCGCCGATTGTCGCGCGCCACTTCGGTGCCGGAACTGTCGGTCATGTCGGGCGCTATACGCGGCAGGGCATCTACCTGGGCTTGTGCATGGGGCTGCCGCTGATCCTTATCGGACAATTTGTGGTTGGACCATTGCTGGAAACTATCGGTATCGACCCCGAGTTTCGTGATCTGACGACGGGCTATGTCGGCGCGATCATGTTCGGCGCACCCGGTATATTTATTTTTCTCGCGCTCAGATTCACGACGGAAGGAATCGGCCACACGCGCCCGATCATGTTTACCTCCATCTTTGCATTGAGCTGCAACGTGTTTCTGAACTACGTGCTTATGTTCGGAAAATTCGGTGCGCCCGCGATGGGCGCTGTTGGCTGCGGTGCGGCGAGCGCAATCAGCATGTGGCTTGTCGCGCTGGTTCTCGCCATGCACGTGCTAATAAGCAAGCACTACCGGCCTTTCAAGATATTCTCGCGCGTCGCACCATTGCGCCTGTCAGTACTCAAAGAGATCGTCAGTATCGGCGTACCGATCGCGATAACTATTACAGCAGAAATCGGGCTGTTTGCCGCCGTTTCGATTCTCATGGGTACTCGCGGTACCGAAATAACGGCGGCACACCAGATAGCGATTAACTTTGCTTCGACAATGTTCATGGTACCGCTCGCGCTGAATTCGGCGACGACGGTACGCGTCGGTCAGCTGCTCGGAGCAGGTGATCCATACGGTGCGCGAACGAGCGGCGCAGTGGGTATCAGTCTCTGCGCGCTCTTCATGGGTATGTCGGCCATGCTCTTGCTGGTGTTCAGAGACCTCGTTGTCACGCTATACACGGATGATGTCGCGGTTAAAGGTATTGCGGTGAGCCTCTTGTTGATGGCCGCAATATTTCAGGTTGCCGACGGTGTGCAAATAGGTGCGGCCGGTGCCCTGCGCGGATACAAAGATACCCGCGTTCCGATGGCCATCAACATGTTTGCTTATTGGGTACTGGCGTTTCCGCTCGCGTTCCTGGCGGCAATAACGTACAAAGCGCCACCGAATTATGTCTGGGGTGGCTTCGTCGTTGGCCTGGCGGCGGCGGCCATTCTTTTGACGTGGCGATTCAATCGTTTGTCAAAATCAAAGTTGCGGACTGTTTAGCTTCCGCCCTGGCCGAAATCGGGACTATCGCCGGCCAGGTAGTCATTCTCTTCGGGTGTGTTTTCGCGATTCAAAAGCTTGTTGCGATGGGGGAAGCGCCCGAACTGATCGATAATATCTTTATGCAATTCCGCGAACTGCAGGACGGTCTTGAACGTCTCGCGATAGGTTGGTGAAACAGTCTCGACAAGACGGCGGTAGATCTCCACCGATTTTGCCTGCACCTTCTTCGACTCGGCATGCTGCAAAGGCATATAGAAGAATACCTTCTGGATCGGCGTGAGGTCCTGGTCCAGTTTTTCCATGGCGCCTCGTACACAAAGCGTGAGGGCGAGCTGGTCCCTGGCAAACGCTTTAGCCGTGCCGCGATAAAGGTTGCGGCGGAACTGATCGATCAGCAGGATGAGTGCGAGTCGCCCATGGGGCTTTGCCGCCCAGTGATTGAGTGCGCCCTTTGAGGCCGCTCTGACCTCGTCCGCGAACTCTCTTTCGATCTCAAGATCAAAGACAGGGTCTTCGCTGAACCAGATATCCATGCGGCGGTCGATCTGTGGCGCCAGTAGCGCATGTTCCTTGAACCAGAACGACAGGACAGCGTCGATGCGTACCTGGTCAGCATCGGTAATTGTCGCGTCCATGCTTTCGCTAAGGAGTTTGACTGGCATCTCGGATTCCTGGCTAATCGTTCAGCACCAGTGTGCGGTCGTTACCCGGCACGAAGTGCGAACACGGTCACAAATTGGGCTGAACTATTCAACTGATAGGCGGTATGGCAGTAGACTTTAGCAGATGAAAGATCGTCTATCCCGAATTTGCCGACCGGCCGTGCGTCGCTCGAGGGTGTTTGCAGGCGCATTGATCGTGCTCTTGTGTGCTTGCGGCGGGCCATCGACGGCGCCCGAGGAGGAGCTCCGAGACTGGGTGCAGCGCGGCGTGGCGGCGGCTGAGGCTAAAGAGCGACGCGTGCTGACCGCAATGATTTCGCCCGCGTACGCAGATGCTCGCGGCTATGATCGCGATCGAATTGGAAATCTGTTTCGCGCCTATTTTCTGCGAATGAACACGATCGAACTGGTGACGGCCATAGAGGAGATCAACGTCATCGGTGACTCGGCCGCCGAAGTGCTGATCACGGTGGGGATGGCCGGACGGCACGACGGTATCATGGGCTTTAGTGCCGACGCTTATCGGTTCTTATTGGAGGTAGAGAAGGACGGCGATGATTGGGTGTTACTCTCTGCGCGGTGGGGACAATTGGGCAAGGAGTTGAAATGAACATGAAGTCTCGAACGATTGCATTGGCGGTTGCGTCGATTGCACTGGGTCTCTCGGGCTGCGCGTCGACCCTGGAAAACCTGGTCAAGAGCCCCGGCATCGAATTGCGTGACATTCAGGTCATTGGGCTCGGGCTGGATAGCCAGAACTTCCTGTTGTCCTTCGATATCAGCAACCCAAACCCGTTTTCGCTACCCATAAGTTCGGTCAGTTATGGCATCAAGCTGGACGGCCATCGCTTCGCGAGCGGCCAGACACCCAGCGAGTTTTCGGTGCCGGCCAGTGGCGCGACGCAGTTTGCAATTAGCGTTGACCTGAATTTGCTGCAGACGGCGCCGCAGCTGCTCACGATCGTACGCCAGGGGATCCGCCAGGACGTGATGTACGAACTCGACGGCCAGCTGGCCGTCGATATTCCACTCACGCCGCCCGTTTCTTACCACAACAGCGGATCCATTCGGCTGAGCGCCGGATCGCGGTAGATGTGGTCGTCGCGCCGCGGACACCGCGGCGCAGCCATGGTTACGCGCGCAACCAACCGCCCGGGCCCCGTACGGGCGCCGAAAACCGGCAAAATCGACAGAATTCGGGCTAATAAAACCCTGTTTTGGGCTCGTTTGGCTCTCGGATCGAATTCCTGATCTATACTTATCGGTTCCCGGCGTGTTGCGCCAACCCAATTTGACCGGTTAATGACAGGGGTCGCTCGCGCGATCCTCACGGCCCGTATGACACAAGACTTCGCCAAATCCTTGTATGACCCGGCTTTCGAACGCGACAGCTGCGGATTCGGCTTGATTGCAAACCTCGACGATATACCCAGTCACCGGGTGGTGGAAACGTCGATCACCGCCCTCGCCCGACTGACGCATCGTGGTGCGGTTGCGGCTGACGGAAAGACCGGGGACGGCTGTGGACTGCTGATCAAGTTCCCGAAAGAGTTCCTGCGCACGGTGGGCGAAGAGGCGGGCCTTGCCATCAACGAGCGCTTTGCCGCCGGATGTGTGTTTCTGAGCCAGGACGAATCGCTCGCCGCCGCGGCGAGGCAGGTCATCAGTGATGCGGTGAACGCGACGGGCCTCGACGTTGCGGGCTGGCGTGAGGTGCCCCTCGATACATCGGTGTGCGGCGAGCAAGCGCTCGCGACATTGCCGCGCATCGAGCAGGTCTACGTCAACGCGCCTGACGAAATGCCGCGTGGCCCTTTTAACCGACGATTGTTCCTCGCACGTCGACGTGCGGAAAACCAACTGGCCGATCCCGAAACATACATGGCGAGCCTGTCGTCGGTGACAATCAGCTACAAGGGCATGATCATGCCCTCGGCCCTGTCCGTTTTTTATCCGGATCTCAAGGACCCGCGACTTGAGTCGTCTGTCTGCGTTTTTCACCAGCGTTTTTCAACCAATACGTTGCCAGAATGGCGGCTGGCGCAACCGTTTCGTTTTCTCGCCCACAACGGTGAGATCAATACGATTCAAGGTAATCGCAATTGGGCGGTCGCGCGCGCGAAGAACTTTTGCTCCGATAAACTCGACGATATCTCGGACCTGGATCCGATCATTTCATTGACCGGCTCTGATTCATCCAGTCTCGATAACATGCTGGAAGTGTTGCGCGCCGGCGGCATGGACGTCATCCAGGCCATGCGTATTCTCTTGCCGCCCGCCTGGCAGACGGTCGATAACATCGACCCTGATGTGCGGGCGTTCTATGAGTTCTTCGACTGTCAACTGGAGCCGTGGGACGGGCCCGCGGGCATCGTACTGACGGACGGACGGTATGCGGCATGCTGCCTTGATCGCAACGGCTTGCGCCCGGCGCGCTATGTCATCACGAATGATCGTCATATTACAGTTGCCTCCGAGGTTGGCGTCTATGACTACGACGAAACAGACGTCGTTGCGAAGGGACGTCTCGGGCCTGGCGAAATGCTGGCCGTGGACCTGGTAAACGGCGTGTTGCTCGACAATAACGATATCCACGATATCCTGAAGACGCGCGCACCGTATAAGAAGTGGCTCAAGAAGGGTGTCAGGTACCTCGACTCGCAACTTGTCGACACTGCAACGGCCGCGGAGCCGATGGAGCCAGAGGTTCTCGCGAGCTACCAGAAAATGTTCAACCTGACGCGCGAGGAACTCAGCGAGGTCGTTGCGGTGCTCGCCCAGGCCGAGATGGAAGCGGTAGGCTCGATGGGTGATGACACGCCGATGGCGGTGTTGTCGAAAAAGATTCGTTCGCCGTTCGACTACTTCCGCCAGCAATTCGCCCAGGTTACGAACCCGCCAATCGACCCGCTGCGTGAACGCATCGTTATGTCGCTACAGACCAACATTGGTCGTGAGTCGAGCCTGTTTGATATCGGCCCGGAGCATGGCGCACAGGTCATTATCAATTCGCCGGTATTATCGCAGGCAAAGTTGCGGCAGCTGCTTGGCGCCGACATGTTTGCGGACAGCCATGCGTTCATCGACCTGAACGTGGACGAAGACCTCAGCCTTTCCGAGGCGCTGGACAAAATTTGCAGCGCAGCAGAACAAGGTGTTCGGGACGGCAATCTGCTGCTAATGCTCAGCGACCGATACCTTGTTAAGGGCAAGATTCCCGTGCACGCATTGCTTGCGACGGGCGCCGTGCACCATCACCTGGTCCAGGCGGGCCTGCGTTGTGATGCCAATATCATCGTAGAAACGGGCGTGGCGCGAGACTCGCACCATTTTGCGTGCCTTATCGGCTACGGGGCAACGGCCGTGTATCCGTATCTCGTGTACCAGTCGCTTCACGAAGTAGCGCGACGAGGCAATATCGGAAAGCAGCAGCAGCTCGGGCGCAGCTATCGCCGTGGAATCCGCAAGGGACTCTTCAAGATCATGTCGAAAATGGGCATCTCGTCGATCTCCAGTTATCGGGGCGCGCAGTTGTTTGAAATCGTCGGCTTGCACAGCGACGTCGTCGACAAGTGTTTTCGTGGCACGACTTCGCGAATTCAGGGCACAACATTCGAGGACCTGACCAGCGACCAGAAGACGCTGGCGGAAAGCGCATGGGATCCATGCGTGTCGATCGAGCAGGGCGGGTTGTTCAAATACGTTCACGGCGGGGAATACCACTGCTACAACCCGGATGTGGTTGCCACGTTGCAGTCGGCAGTTCGAACGGGCGACTACTCGCGCTACGAGGAGTACGCAAAGCTCGTGAACGAGCGACCGGTTGCGACGCTTCGCGATTTGATGAAAATATCGCCCGCCGGTCCCGCGATTCCTCTGCACGAGGTCGAGTCGATCGAAGAGATATTGCCGCGCTTCGACAGCGCCGGAATGTCGCTCGGCGCGTTGTCGCCTGAAGCACATGAAGCGCTCGCGATAGCAATGAACCGCATGGGTGGGCGTTCGAATTCGGGCGAGGGTGGCGAGGATCCTGCACGTTACGGCAACGAACGCATGTCGAAGATCAAGCAGGTCGCATCCGGACGATTCGGCGTGACCGCCGAATACCTGGTCAACGCCGAGGTGATCCAGATCAAGATCGCACAAGGCGCGAAACCCGGCGAGGGCGGACAGCTGCCTGGCCACAAGGTCAACGAAATGATTGCGCGGCTCCGTTACGCCAAGCCTGGGGTCGGCCTGATTTCGCCACCGCCGCATCACGACATCTATTCGATCGAGGACCTTGCGCAACTGATATTCGACCTGAAGCAGGTCAATCCGGACGCGCTCGTGTCCGTGAAGCTCGTGGCCGAGCCGGGCGTTGGCACAATTGCCGCAGGCGTTGTCAAAGCCTACGCGGATCTCATCACCATATCGGGATACGACGGTGGTACGGGCGCAAGCCCCCTGAGTTCCGTCAAGTATGCGGGCAGCCCCTGGGAGCTTGGTCTGTCCGAGACACACCAGGTCCTGCGATCGCAGGACATGCGCCACAAGGTAAGGCTGCAGACAGACGGCGGCCTGAAGACGGGCCTCGATGTAATCAAGGCGGCCATGCTGGGGGCCGAGAGTTTCGGTTTTGGCACCGGCCCGATGGTGGCATTGGGCTGCAAGTACCTTCGAATCTGTCACCTGAACAATTGTGCGACGGGCGTCGCGACGCAAAACGATGTGCTGCGTAGCGAGTATTTTATCGGACTGCCCGAAATGGTCATTAATTTCTTCCGCTTCATTGCTGAAGAGGTTCGTCATCTCATGGCGGAGCTAGGCGTTCGCAAGCTCGAAGACCTGATTGGCCGGGTTGATCTCTTAGAACTACAGCCGGGAGAAACCGAACGGCAGGCGCGTCTCGATCTTAGTCCGATCGTGTCCAGCGACGGGCTCGCGAAAACCGCACCACAATTTTGCACGGACTTGCGTAACGAACCTTTCGACAAGGGTGAACTCGCCGAACGAATGGTCGCGGCGACGCTGCCCGCGATCGAGTCGATGAGCGGCGGGCGGTTCGAGTTTGACGTGCAGAACTTCAATCGTTCGATCGGTGCGCGTCTCGCCGGCGAGATTGCGCGCCGGCACGGTAACCACGGTATGCAGGACGCGCCACTGGATATTGCATTGCGTGGTACCGCGGGGCAGAGCTTCGGTGCGTGGAACCTGTCGGGCCTGAACCTCACCTTGACCGGCGACGCGAATGATTACGTCGGCAAGGGCATGTCGGGCGGCAGAATTACCATTCACCCGCCCGCCAACGCCGGCTACGCCGCTCATGAAACGGCGATCATCGGCAATACCTGTCTTTATGGCGCGACGGGAGGCCAGTTGTTTGCCGCGGGCCGTGCCGGTGAACGTTTTGCCGTGCGGAACTCCGGTGCTACGGCTGTTATCGAGGGTGCCGGTGATCATTGTTGTGAATACATGACGGATGGCGTCGTCGTCGTGCTTGGCAGCACGGGTGTCAATCTTGGTGCCGGCATGACCGGCGGGTTTGCCTATGTCCTCGATCTCGATCGAGATTTCGTCGACCGGTACAACCACGAACTTATCGATATACATCGAATAACGCCCGAGAGCATGGAGACCCATCTGCATCATCTGCGTTCATTGATCATGGCGCATGTCGAGGCAACGGGTAGCAAATGGGGTTCAATCATCCTTGACGACTACCGCACGTTCCTGCCGAAGTTCTGGATGATCAAACCGAAAGCCAGCGAATTGGGTTCGCTCATTGAATCCCTGCGGCGGGCGGCGTAATGGCAAAGCACCCATTGCAATTCCTGGAAGTACCACGACGCGATCCCCAGAAGGAGCCCGCCGAAGAGCGCATCAAGCATTTCGGTGAAATTTACGGGCACTACGACGGCGCCAATGCGGCCGCGCAGGCGGGACGTTGCCTGTCTTGCGGTAATCCTTACTGTGAGTGGAAGTGCCCGGTTCACAATTACATTCCGAACTGGCTGGCCCTGATCGAAGAAGGGCGATTATTCGAAGCTGCGGAGTTGTCGCACGAGACTAATTCACTGCCTGAGATTTGTGGCCGAATCTGTCCGCAGGATCGCCTCTGCGAAGGCGCCTGCACGCTCAACGATGGTATTGGCGCCGTGAGTATCGGCAATATTGAGCGCTACATCACCGATGAGGCCGTGAAACAGGGCTGGCGACCGGACATGTCGCATGTCGTTGGCTCCGGCAAATGCGTAGGCATCGTTGGCGCAGGCCCGGCCGGGTTGGCCGCTGCCGATGTGCTGGCACGCAATGGTATTGGATCGGTAGTCTACGATTCATACCCCGAAATCGGCGGTTTGCTGACATACGGTATCCCGCCTTTCAAACTCGAGAAGCAAATTGTCGACCAGCGCCGCGAGATACTCGAAGGCATGGGTGTCCGGTTCGTACTCAACACGCGTATCGGCGTGGATATGCCTTTCCAGGAGCTGCTGGACAAGTACGACGCCGTGTTCTTGGGCATGGGTACTTACAATTATGTCCGTGGTGGCTTCCCCGGCGAGGACATGCCCGGTGTTTTCGAGGCGTTGCCCTACCTCGTCGGCAACGTTTATCGCGAGCTGGGACATGATGAGACGGTCGCACCGTATGTCGATCTTGCCGGAAAGAACGTCGTTGTTCTCGGCGGTGGCGATACGGGCATGGACTGTAACCGTACGGCGATTCGTCAGGGTGCCGAGAGCGTTACCTGTGCCTACCGCCGGGACGAGGTCAATATGCCGGGATCGCGTCGCGAAGTTGCAAATAGCAAGGAAGAAGGCGTGCGCTTTCTCTTTAATCGACAACCTCTGGAAATTGTCGGTGGCGACCATGTTACGGGCGTAAAGGTCGTTGAAACACAGATGGGTGCGGCTGGTTCGGACGGACGTCGCCAGCCGGAGCCAATTCCCGGCAGCGAAGAAATATTGCCGGCCGACGCCGTCGTCATTGCGTTCGGTTTTCGGCCGGACCCGCCGGCCTGGTTCGAAGAGTTCAAGGTAGAGACCTTGCAGAGCGGTCGCGTTCGCGTTGCATCGCTGGGGCCCTACCCCTATCAGACGACGAACCCAAAGATATTCGCGGGCGGCGACATGGTTCGTGGTTCCGACCTGGTTGTCACGGCCGTGCACGAAGGTCGCGAGGCCGCCAAAGGCATTGCGCGCTACCTCGAGGTCTGACTATTCCTGGTGCGCAAGTGATGAAGTCGGAGACGCGAACAGTCTTGGCAAGGGGTTGAATCGTGTCATCAGCCCGGGCTCCATCTCTCTCAGCAGCAGTTGATCCAGCCAATCGATGATCCGGCCCATCTGTTCAAGGTCCTGTTTGACGCGGTGTTGCGGTAATTCGTAAATGCCGAGGCCGAGATTGGCGGCATGCACATAGTTCTGGCTGTCGCGCAGTATCGCGATGGTCGGAGTCTCAAAATTATTCAGGATCTTCAGTAGCGCTGAGAGGCTCTTCGTGTTTTGTCGCGTGCGGTTCGCCACGACGGCCACAGGTCGGTCAAACTCGGTCTGGAGCAGAAGCTCGGCAATAAAATTGGCCGTAGCGTGAGTATCGAATGCCGATGGCAATACAGGTACCAGAACGCAGTCGGCGTCGTCGGTGAGCTCTGCTATCTCGCGTCGACCCAGGGCGGCCGGCGTGTCGATGATCACCGCACCGGCCTCCTTCGGCTTGCGCAACGACCAGCTGTGTTTTCCAGGCATTGCCAGCTCGTCGATCGTTATGCCGTTGATCATGCAGCTGGTTTTTGGCCGGCGCTCCAGCCAGCGTGATGTGTAGCCCATGGGGTCGGTATCGATCAGCGTAGGCGCGGGCCCACGCAGCGCAAAGAAACTCGCCAGGTTGGTAGCCAGTGTCGTCTTACCGCACCCACCTTTGGGATTCAGTATGACGATCTTGTTTGAGTCGTCTCGATAGGGAGCAATTTTCATCAAGTCATCCGCTGCTGAACGGATGATACTCCTACAAGACTTGAAGTCACAAACGGCCGGACACGATGCGTGGCGCCTGTGCGTGGTCTAAACTTGAAGTAGCATCAGAGCTTAAATTGGCAAACTGCGGATATCCTTTGAAAACCTGGAAGAGAGAAAATGGAACTGAAAAACAAAGAAGATATTAAGCCTCTTTGTCCACATTGCTCCACGCTTCTGAGCGAGTTGTGGTTTCAAAAACTGAAAGGATTCTGGGGCCAACGTTACATCTACTTCTGCGGTTCATGCCGCAAGGTGCTCGGCGTGTCTCACCGCAAAGGCTTCTGGATGGGTTAGGAGCGCTGCCTGTCGACATCGATCGATGGCCGCGAACCTCAAGGCTCAGCCATTGACGCTCAACAGCGCGCCTTGATAGCCGCAATGTGTTCCTGAAACTTGCGGCTAACCGCCAGCGGCATGATGGTTGATTCATTACGGCCCTGCAGAAGGTCCTCTCCGACGGCCTTTGCCTCAAAGTTGTAACCATGAGATTCGCGTTTATCGGCAAAGCTCGAGACGTGCTCGTCGACGCGAAAGAGGTGGCATTCGCGTGCGCACCAGAAATCGGGAATAACTATATGGCCCTTGTCGCCGATGACATAGGTTCGGTTGGGCAGCTTGCAGCGAAATGACGTTGAAAGCGACGCGGTGCAATTCGGGTAAGACGAGATAGCAACAACGTCGTCTTCCACGCCATTCGGCGCATTGCGCGAGACGACGTCGATGCTGATCGGGTCACTGCGAGTAAACAGATAGGCAATGGCGATCGGATAGATGCCCATATCCGGCAATACACCACCACCCAATTCAATGCTGTACTCTCTTCGATCGGCGCTATAAGGCAGTATTGGATAACCAAAGTCGGACTTGACATGCTGCAGGCGGCCGATTTCGCCCGACTCGAACCAGGCCAGCGCCTGTTGAATCGCAGGGAGGAACCAGGTCCACATGGCCTCCATAAGATAACCACCAGTTTCGGCAACAACGCCCATCAATGTATCGACCTGTTCGACCGAAATCGTCAGGGGCTTCTCACAAAGTACCGCCTTGCCTGCCCGCAAAGCTTCGCTGCTGTTTTCGAGGTGCAGGGTATGCGGCGTTGCAATATAGATTGCGTCAATGTCGGGATCGTCATACAGCTCCTGGTAACTCGAATAGGCAATCTTGATACCGTGCCTGGCCGCGAAATCGGCTGCCGTTTTCTCGGAGCGTGACGCGACAGCCGCCAGGTGAGCGTTGTCGACGAAAGCAAGATCGTCGGCAAACTGATGCGCGATGCGCGCCGTACTCAGGATTCCCCAACGTATTTTATTCATGATTGCCGGATCAACTCAGCCGCGGTAACAGTACGCGAAACCTGACGCCATGGTCGACGTTGTCAGCCTCGATGTGCCCACCATGACCCACGGCAATCAGGCGCGCAACGTAAAGCCCAAGGCCCAAGTGTCGCGTGTTTTCGCCGCTACGCATCGAGACCATCGAATCGAACATCTGCGTGCGCATTTTTTCCGGTAACGGTGGACCCGGGTTGGTCACCGAAACCTCAAGGCCGTCGTCAACAGCAACCAGACGAAGGGAGATTGTGTCGCCTTTGCTGCTGAAGTCGACCGCGTTGTCCACAAGCTTGTCGAGCATCTGGATGAGCAGCTCGGGCGACCCGGTCGTGTCTGCGCGCGTCAGCGCACAGTCGAAATCAAATCTGCGTTCTTCATAAACATCCCGATACGCGGTCACGGTTGATTCGAGAACCTTCTTGAGGTCGAAGCGTTCCGGCTCTGCGTTGGCCATCAGTTCCTCGACCCGATTCGCTTCACTCATCGCGCTCAGGATTCGTCGCAAGCGGTCTGCTCCTTCGCGAGCACGTGTCGTGTAGCCAACACCCGCCTCGCTGAGCGGCTCATGTTCGAGGTTTTCGAGAGAGGAGGTGACGATTGCGAGCGGCGTGCGAAGTTCGTGCGACAATTTCGACGCAAGCGACCGGAGGTACTCGTTGTAGTCGCCAAGTTGCTGCAGCACGCTCGAAAAACTGCGAGAAAGGTCACCCACTTCATCGACGGCAAGCGCACTGGGTAGCGCGGATTGCAGTGACTCGTTGTCGAGCGCCGCCTCGGCCGCGACCGACAGATGGCGAATGCGTCGCGACAACCAGGTCGCGTAGCCGAGCAAAGTACCCGCGACCAGCAGCGTCGCGACAAGCGTCACGTTGATAAGCCGAGCGAGCCCCTCGTTCGTCAGGCTCAGAATTGCGTCTGTACCCTGCTGCAGAATTGCGGCGCCCAGTTTATCGCCGCCTGCCGTGATCGGCGCGGCAACCGCTACGATGGCCTTGCCGGTGTCATCACCACGAAACCAGCTTGCCATTTCGCGGCCGTCCAGCGCGGAGCTGACGTAGGCTTGTTGTTCGCGTCCCGTCGGGTCGGGGTCCGAGAATTTGGTGTCTTTACCGCTCTCAACCAGCAAGTTGTAGGTCCGTCGAGCAAACCCGGCGCGTATGTTGGCGGTAGAGCTATTGTTCAGCTCCCCGACAGCCGCTATTCGCCAGCCGTTGGTGTCGGTGATCATGAGGCGCATGCCTGGCTGCACCAGCCGGGTGGCGATAGCGCTGAGTTCCACGGACTCGCGCACCGCCGGGCCGGGCCCAGTTCCCGAGAAGCTGCTGCTGCGAGTGCCCGGTTGTCTGGCGTCATCGGTGTTGTTAACCACGAGGCCCAGGTGCGTGCCGAGCAGCGTGGCCGGGATCCGCGCTTCGAGCCGATAGCCGCCCGGAATGTCCTGCCAATGTGCGGTAATTGTCGGCTCGGGGGCGACGCCATAGGCGTCTTGTTTGTAGCTCAGTATCTTGCCCGGGGCTTCCGCCGCAAACGCGATCGTATCCTGCAGATACGGAGGATTGCTGCTGATGAGATTGATGCGATCGGCGTACCGCGAGCCCTCATCCAGAAGGAACGATTGTGACATCGCATAGACGACCTGGCGGTCACTGACTTCGACATACAGGTAGACCGACTGGCCAAAGGATCCAATTACAAAAACCACGGGACCGTCCGCACCGCGTATTGAACGTAACGACTCCGACGGCAAGGGCCAGTCATCGAAATATCCGTCAATTTCGGGGCGTGCTTCGAGATTGTGCAGGTACAGCTGGTCGCCCGTGCTGAATGCGTCATCGTGAAGCGGAAACTCTTCACGATACTGGGCCATGGAATTGGCGAGCGCGCGTGCGGTTGCCGCGAGCATTTGCTGCTGCCCCGCGCGCAGTGCGGATTCGGTCTCGCGAATAAATTCACACCCGGCCCACGGGAGCATCAGTGTCAGCAGACTGACGAGCAGTAACTGGCGCTTTAGATTCATCGCCGCTCGCTTAGTCGCTCAGCCAGCGGTAGCCCATGCCGTAGACTGTTTCGATCGCGTCAAAACTCGCATCGATGTCGAGGAACTTTCGGCGGATGCGCTTGACGTGCGACGTAATCGTATTGTCATCGAGTACCGCCTGCGCCGCATCCATCAATTGTTGTCGGTTCTTCACGTGACCCGGGTACCGCGCGAGTGCATGCACGAGCCAGAACTCTGTGAGCGTCAGGCCGACGGGGACGTCTTGCCAATAAATGGTCATGCGTTCCGTATCGATGACAAGGTCACCGCGCGTGATCTTGCTTTCCGCACCTTGCGGTTTTTGCAGCGCATCGAGACGCCGGAACAAGGCGGCAATACGCGCCATCAGGTGCGGAAGGCTGATGTCCTTGGTCAGATAGTCGTCGGCGCCGAGGCGTAGCCCGGAGACGGCGTCGAATTCGCTGTCACGCGCCGTCAGGAAGATGATTGGCAAGTCGGCTGCGCGCACCCGAAGTTCGCGACACAACTCGAAACCACCCTCGACATCGTCCTCCAGGTTGATGTCGATGACGACAAGGTCCGGCAGCCGGCTCTCGAAAGCTTCGAGTGCCGGGGCGCGAGCCTCGTAGGTATCGACGACATAACCCTCACGGCGAAATGCCGCCGCGTAGTTATCTCTAATCGCCGCTTCGTCTTCAACGATTGCTATCCGTTTCGCCACATTGGCCTCCCGTCGCCACAATTTGCCACATTACGCCGGTGCATTGCCATGCCGCCGTCGGCAGACGGGCGTTTTGAAGGGTTGCAATAGTGTGGACGCCAAAGGGAGGCCGCAATGAACAACTTCAATACCAGTATTCGTGTGCGGATAGCGCAACTTGTCTTGCTGCTCATCGGGCCAGTCATGGTTCTTGCCGAGGAGCCTTTGCCGAGCCAGGCGCAGGCAGGCAGCCTGCTGTGGCGAATGCAGCAGGGCTACACGACGGCGACCCTCATGAACACCGAGGTTGATATGCAGATCAGCGGGCTGGTTGCCCGCGTTTCCGTGCGGCAGGAATTTTTAAACGAAGGCGCCGAATGGGTGGAGGGTATCTACGTGTTTCCGCTACCCGATCGGGCGGCAGTCGATCGCATGCGGCTGCATATTGGAGACCGCTTTATCGAAGGCGAGATAGAGGAGAAGGAACGTGCCAGGAAGACCTATGAGCAAGCGAAGCAGGCCGGCAAAAAAACCAGCCTTGTGCAGCAGCAGCGCGCCAACCTGTTTACAACGTCGGTGGCAAACGTCGCACCCGGTGAGCGAGTGGTCGTCGAGATCGAATACCTGGAGGAGATACGCTACGAAGAAGGCCGCTTCAGCATTCGGTTCCCAATGACGTTGACGCCGCGATACATCAGCGGACAGTCCATGCCTGACAAGCTTGGTAGCGGCTGGTCCGCGGATACCGACCGGGTCCCCGATGCGTCCCTGATCACGCCGCCGATGGTGTCGAGTTCAAAAGGCCACAAGCTCGCTCTTGCAGCGAACGTTAATGCGGGCATGCCGCTCGCCATAATCACGAGTCGTTACCATCCCGTCGACGTTGCCGAACACGATGGGCGGTACACAGTGACGCTTGGCGGTGGCCAGGTGCCGATGGATCATGACTTCGAGCTGGTCTGGCAACCCGTCGCTTCAGCGGCGCCGCGGGCGATGATCTTCTCAGAAACGATAGAAGGCGAGCCCCATCACCTCTTGATGGTTATGCCACCGGACCAGGATGAGGCGCCGCCTGTTCTCATGCCGCGTGAAGTCATTCTGATCATCGATACGTCGGGGTCCATGCACGGCGTGTCCATTGCACAGGCAAAGCGGGCGGTGAGTCTTGCGCTGGAGGGCCTGCAGCCCACGGATCGGTTCAATGTCATCGAATTTAACTCAACGACCAATGCGCTTTACCCGGAGAGCGTCATGGCAAGCTCGTCGAGCGTCGATAGCGCCAAAAAGTTCGTGCAGCAGTTGCGAGCGAACGGCGGTACCGAGATGCGCCCGGCATTGTCCATGGCACTGAACAATGAGTCTCGGGAAACGCACTTGCGCCAGATCGTTTTCATCACGGACGGTAGCGTCGGCTACGAAGACGAGATGTTTTCGATGATCGAAGACAGGCTCGGTGATGCGCGTTTGTTTACGGTCGGCATCGGATCGGCGCCCAACAGCTGGTTCATGCGGCAGGCGGCCGAAGCCGGTCGTGGGTCATTTACGTTCATCAGTGCCCTGCACGAGGTTCGTGAGAAAATGGATGGCCTGTTCCGCAAACTCGAACACCCGCAGGTAACCGGTATCACGGTGGACTGGCCCAGCGGTGTCGTTGTTGACGGCTACCCGCAGACAGTTCCCGACCTGTATCTGGGTGAGCCTGTAACCGTTAAGGCGAGAGCAAGCGGCGAGTATCGCGCCGGCGACACGGTACGCGTCAGCGGCGACTCCGTGACAGGCGGCTGGTCGAAGGCGCTGCCGCTGGATTCATCGCAAAGCGATGAAGGTGTCGGTGCACTTTGGGCGCGGGCCAGAATTGCAGACCTTATGCACAATGAACGTCGCCACAGTGAGCCCGATGAGACTCGCGCGGCGATCGTAGCGACGGCGATGCGGCATCACCTGGTCAGCAAGTACACGAGCCTGGTCGCGGTCGACAAGACGCCGGCGCGCCCGGCCGATGATCCATTGTCGAGCGAGCAGGTGCCCAACCTCATGCCTTACGGCCAATCGACGAACGCGATCTTCGGCTTCCCCGCGACGGCCACGAATGCGCCGATGCTGCGCCTGATCGGAATCGCGTGCCTGCTGGCCGCGTTGCTGCTCTCTGCCGCGCTGCAGGCCGGCCAGTGGCGCCTTCGTGTCCGCGCCGCGTAGGGTCGCGGGGCGCTGGCTCGTGGCCTGCCTCTTGTGCCTCGGCTTCTGGCAGCTGGGAAGCGGCGCCTACATTCCGGCCAAGGCCTGGTTGGCGCAGGAACTCATGCAACGGGCATGGCTGCGCGCAGGCAAAGACGTCGAGCGTGCGGTGCCGTGGCCGTGGGCCGACACGTGGCCGGTTGCCCGCCTGAGATCAAAGTCTCGCCAGGTTGACCTGATCGTCCTCGCTGGCGGCTCGGGTCGCACACTGGCCTTCGGCCCCGGGCACCTGAGCGCCAGCGCGATGCCCGGTGAGATCGGGAATACCGTGATCGCGGGGCACCGTGATACCCACTTCAAGTTCCTGAAGACGGTCGAGAAGGGCGAGCTTCTGAGCGTTGAATCCACAAAGGGCCAGAAGCATTTTTACAAGGTGATCGGTGCAGATGTCGTTGATTCACGCAAAGGAAGCCTGCTGCTGGATACGGATGTGGCAATGCTGACACTCGTAACCTGCTATCCGTTCGAGGCGTATGAATCCGGCGGCCCGTTGCGCTACGTCGTTACGGCGAAGAGGGTGTTTTGACGGTTTGAATGCACAGTAACGCGGCCGCGCTGATAGCGTCCGTAATCTGCCCGTCAAGCACCATGGCAACGGCGTCTTGCAGCGGCAGTTTGCGGATTTCCAGTTCCTCGGTTTCTTCGAAGCTTGTTTCACCGAACGTCAATTCGGTTGCAACGTAGGCAAAGCCGAGCTCATCCGTAATTGAATTACTGGGATGCAGGCGCATCAGCTCCTGCCAGTTCGCGGCACGGATGCCGGTTTCTTCCTGCAACTCGCGCTTTGCGGCAAGGAGTGGCGGCTCGTCAAGCGGCGCTCCGCCCATGGGCAGCTCCCAGGAATACTCGCCCAGTGTGTAGCGATCCTGGCCGACCAGCCACGTATTATTGGCGTCGTCGAGCGCGATGATTGCGACAGCGACGTTCTTGAAATGCACATGTCCATAGAAGTTTTCGCCGCCGCCCGGATTGACGACATGGTCTTCCTGCACTTGCATCCAGTCATTCTCAAAAATCGTTCGCGATGTGAGTTTCTTCCAGCTCATGATGTCTTGCCGGCAAGTTCTGTCTCGACCATTAATTTAAAGCGATTCAAGTCTGTGTCGGTGCGCTTACGAATCGACTTACGCATGAAGAACGCCATAAACTTCATGAATCCTCTGAAATTGTAGTTTGTGTTTACGATCCAGCGTGTCTTGCCGTCATCGGTATCTTCAAAATTATTGAAGATAACAACGGTTCCCCATTTCGATTCATAGGTGCCTCCCAGGAAGTCGAGCTCGCGGCGCGCCGTGACGGTCTCGATCATTACCATTTTACGGCCCTTCTCTTCGTAAACGAGTTCGGATATGGCATCGGGCTGACCCGGTGTTCCTGACTTATGCGTGAATGATAGTAATGTCGGCTGCCACTTCGTCATATTGTCGGGGTCGTCGAACATGCGCCAGACAGTAGTGCGATCCGCGTCGATAATTATTTCGGTCTTGTGTTTCATCCCCAATACCTGTATTCGTCCGTGTCAATCATAGCCTATCGGGCCGCAATGGAAGCGCAGAAAGCCAGACTTACAAACGGGCCCGTTGGCCGGCACCTTGTCGATATGACGTTGCCGATGCTACTCGGCATTACGACGATGATGGGCCAGTCGTTCATCGACGCGTGGTTTCTCGGTCGGGTCGGTGATCGTGCGCTGGCAGCCTACAGTTTTGGTTTTCCGATATTGATGATTGTTACCAGTGTCGCTATCGGCCTTGGGGCTGGCACATCATCGGTCGTCGCACGCGCCATCGGCGCCGAAGATCATAGTCGGGCGAAACGGCTGGTAACCGACAGCCTGATTCTGTCCTTCCTTATTACAGCGTCAGTCTGCGTGGTCGGTATTCTGACCATCGATCCCCTGTTTCGTGTTCTCGGCGCTCCGGATGACATGCTGCCGATGATCCGGAGCTTCATGATCATCCTGTACAGCGGCGTTTCCTTCGTCGTAGTCGGAATGGTGGGCATGAGCGGCATGCGGGCAACGGGTGATACGCGATTGCCGAGCAAGCTCATGATCGCAGGCGCCGTTCTGAATATCGCGCTCGACCCCATTCTTATTTTCGGACTTGGACCGATTCCGGCGATGGGCTTGAATGGCGCGGCGATGGCCGCGTTGCTCGCGAGGGGGGCAATATTCACGGGTACGCTCTACCTGCTAATACACAAGCTCGACATGGTCACGTTCAGGAAACCGGCATTCGCCGAATTGAAGAAGTCGTGGACGGACATTCTGCACGTCGGACTGCCGGCTGCGGGGACGAATGCCATCGTACCTGTTGGTCTTGCAGTTATCACGGCGATGATTGCACGCTTCGGGCCGGAAGCCGTGGCCGGGTTCGGCGTCGCGAGCCGCATCGAGTCGCTGGTGCTGGTGCTCTACTACGCATTGTCGGCTGTCATAGGTCCTTTCGTCGGCCAGAACCTGAGCGCGGGTAAAGAGGACAGGATTCAGATGTCACTGCGGCTGTGTGCCGGGTTTTGTATTTCAAGCGGCCTCGTCGTTGCCGTCCTGCTGGGGTTACTGGCCGGCTTCCTGCCAACGCTGTTCAGCGATAGCGATGCCGTCGTTAGCGTTACTCGATCATTCCTCTTGATAGCGCCGATAAGTTATGGGGCATACGGAATCGTAATGGTCGTGAATGCAGCGTTTAACGGGCTCGGCAACCCGATGCCGGGCGTCATCATCAGCGTCACCAGAATAGCGGTGTTGTATGTTCCGCTTGCGATGCTCGGCGTGCGTTTGTACGGCATCGTGGGAATCTTTGCGGCCTACGCGGTCGCAAACATTGTCTCCGGCGTCTTCGGTTACTACTGGGCGAGGTCGAACGCGCATCGGCTATGCGAACGCTCGGCCAGTCAGTCTATGGGCTGAATCAGCAGTGTCTGCAAGGCGGATCCCACGGGTCCCTTTTCATCGAACAATGTTGCCCGAGAAAGGCCGATACCGGTTGGCTCCCAAAACGAAACAGCGCTGGACGCAAGCCATTCCGATTCGGGTAGCCGATGCAAAACGATGGTGAGGTCGGGATTGACGAACGTCATGTCGGTCAGTTCTGCGTTTCTCGACGTACCGTTGCCACAGTCTGCCAATGGACAGATGCTTTGAAACGGTGACGGGGTTTCGTTGTCGAGCAACGGCGGGGTGCGCATCCAGAGTGTGGTCGGTCCCGGCGCGTTCGACTCGCCCGGCGGGTACGCGACTTCTATCGAATCGCGAAAAAATGGCAGGTCATGATGGGCGTTTTCAACGGCGAACCTGCCGGGCGTAGCATCTTTTCTCGAGGGTCCCTGAACGACCGTCGTGGGCAGTTTTCCGAAATCAGCTTTTACAAGGTGAAGACTCGTCGCCGTGGCACAGACTTTGCCCGCAGCGTCCGTCAGCGTGGCGCTGCCCGTTGCGGCGGCGCGCCCGCTTCGAGTGACTTTCGCATCGATACGAAACCCGGACATCGGGATCGGCCGCGCATAATCGGTTGTGATTCGAACGAGTTGCTTGTCAGTCAGGGACTGCTCCAGCGCGCGTACTATTAATCCGGTTACAGGCCCCGCATGGCACGCGTCGGCTGACCACGGGCCGCGTGCACCATCGTTGCCAACAAACCACTCGTCGTTGCGGATTGAGAAGAAAGTTCGTTTATCGTTGATCATGATCCAAAGACACCATCGGTATTACGGTTCTGCGGTAGCCAATATGCATGCCAATACCACGGCTGGCCATGAACAATAGAAAAGCAAGCCATAGTCCATCATTACCCAGCGGCTTTAAAAAATACCAGGCGGGAAGAAACACAAGGAGCGTAGAAATGATCATGATGTTGCGCATCTCCTTCGCACGTGTGGCGCCAACATAGACGCCGTCGTAAAGAAAACACCATACGGAGACGAGTGGCGAAGCGATCATCCAGGGAAGGTAGCGAATCGCCGCCTCCCGAACATCGGGCAGGTCAGTCAGTATGCCGATAATCGTGCGGCCCGCGACAAGGTAGACGAGAGTAAACGCGATAGAAAAGATGAGCGACCACTTGAGCGTCAGTCGGACTGACTCCTTAAGTGCATCGCGTCGCTTCTGGCCGATTGCCTTGCCGACGAGCGCTTCCGCTGCATGCGCCACGCCGTCGAGGCCAAATGACGTCAGGTTCTGAAAATTCATTAGCACCGCATTCGCAGCCAGCACGAGTCCGCCGAGGCGTGCGCCTTGTGCCGTAACGAAGCCAAGCGTGAACATCAGTGCCATCGTGCGCACGAACAGGTTGGCGTTTACTGAGAAGAATGCCTTATACGCGGCGACGTTAATCAGCCTTGCGACCGGCCAGTGTCCGGCGCGTTTTCGGAGTGCGGAAAGTGCGAACGCCCCGCCGACCGCGAGTCCGGAATACTCGGCAAAAACAGAGGCGAGAGCGACGCCATCGACTTTCATACCAAGAGCGAGAACGAAGACCAGGTCGAGGACAATATTGGTGATATTGATGGTTAGAAAAATGAGCAAGGGAATCCTGGCATTCTGCAATCCGATGAACCAGCCGATTAACGCGAAATTGGCGAGTGTGCCGGGTGCGCTCCAGATTCGGATCGAAAAATACTCGAGCGCATGCACATGTGTTTCGGCGTCGGGGCCGAGCAGGTACATCGCGGCACTTCCGAGCGGAGCCTGTAATGCGATTAACGTGAACGCGATCAGCATCGCGACGATCAGGGCCTGACCGAGCGAAACGCGCAAGCCATCATTGTCGTCGGCACCAAAACTCTGTGCGGTGATGCCCGTGGTGCCCATGCGCAGGAAATTAACGCCGGTATACAGGAAGCTGAATATCATTGCGCCGATGGCGACGGCGCCCAGGTAGACGGGACTGTCGAGATGCCCGGTGACACCGGTGTCGACCATGCCGAGGAGCGGTACCGAGACATTGGACAAGATCATCGGCGCCGCGATACGCCACATGTCCCGGTTCTGCGGTAGACGACCGTCCGTCAAACAGTATTCACCCGAAGGCGTTTGTGCCGGTCAACTCCATACCGACGACAAGCTGGTGAACCGTTTCGGTTCCCTCATAAGTGATGACGCTTTCGAGGTTCAGCATGTGGCGAATCGGCACATATTCGGCGCTGATGCCGGCGCCACCGAGAATGTCGCGCGCGTCGCGAGCGATATCGAGTGCCGCGCGGCAATTGTTCCACTTGGCCAGCGAAACTTGCGTCGGTTTCAGTGCACCCTTGTCCTTGATACGGCCGAGTCGCAACGACAGTAGCTGCGCCGTCGTGATTCGACGACTCATGTCCGCAAGACGAATTTGCATCGCCTGTGTGTGCGCGACGGGGCGATTAAAAAGTATTCGGTCCTGAGAGTATTTGAGCGCTTCATCCAGGCAAGCCTGTGCAGCGCCGATGACGCCCCAGGTTATACCGTAACGCGCTTGCGTGAGGCAGCTGAGCGGTCCTTTCAGGCTAGACACGCCCGGCAATACGTTGGCGGCAGGGATACGGACATCATTAAAAAACAATGCGCCCGTAACGGACGCGCGCAGCGAGAATTTGTTTTCGATTTCCTGAGTTTCGTAACCCGGCATGTCCTTCTCGACGATGAAACCCCTCACGCCCTCATCGGTCATGGCCCAGACGACAGCCGCATCCGCGATCGTCGCGTTGGTGATCCACATTTTGGAGCCGTTCAGTATCCAGTCGTCACCGTCGCGCTTCGCGTGCGTCTTCATGTTGCCCGGATCGGAACCACCATGCGCTTCAGTCAAACCGAAACAACCGATTGCCTCGCCGCGCGCCATGGCTGGCAACCATCGCTGCTTCTGTTCCTCGGAGCCGTAAGCATGAATCGGGAACATGACAAGGCTGCTCTGTACCGAAACGAAACTTCTGAGCGCGCTGTCACCGCGCTCGAGTTCCTGGCAAATCAGGCCGTAGCTGACACTGTTGAGGCCAGCACAATCATAGCCGTCGATAGACGTGCCAAGCAGCCCCAGTTCGGCGACTTCGCCGATCAGGTGCCGTGGGAACCGGTGTTGCTCGAAGGCTTCGCGCATCAGCGGAATCACCTTGTCGTCGACGTAGCGCGCGACGGTGTCCTTCACCATGATTTCGTCTTCGCTCAATTCAGAACGGACGTCGTACAGGTCGAGTGGGTCAAGCTGTTGCGTGCTCACGGGGATCCTCGCGGGTGGTGGGGCACTG
Source organism: Woeseiaceae bacterium (assembly GCA_013001045.1). Lineage (GTDB taxonomy): Bacteria > Pseudomonadota > Gammaproteobacteria > Steroidobacterales > Woeseiaceae > UBA1847. The sequence goes on from JABDNG010000064.1 coordinate 59,716, forward strand.
ATTCTAGTCGAAGTAGCCTATCGTGGCACCCGTCTAATAGGGGATACCAAGGCGCCGGTAGATGACCGACAGCAACCAGGCGGGACCGATCATCATGAGCTGAAGGTCCTGCAAAACGGCCCTAACGCCTCCCGACCCACGGCGGCCAAGCCAGAGGCCGACGATGCCCGCGACGACAAAGCCCGTGGAAACGCCGAGCGCCGGATAACTCGATGCGGTCAGCCAAAGCTGCAGTGACGCGAGCCCCAACATAAACGGCAGCATGCCGATGGCGATCGACAGCGAAATAATGAAGTAGTAAATGGTGGTGGCCATCAGGAATGCGCTACCCCAGTTGAGGAATGGCGATATTTCGTAGAATTCTGCCGGCACCGGCAGGTACCACAAAAGGCCAACGGTGCCCACGACGACCATGGGTACAGCCGCCCAGAAAACCCAGGGGTTTGTGAGGTCGCTGTGGTTTTGCTCGTAGCGTAGCAGCCAGTTGTCGGTATCGCTCATCGGATCTTCCACTCGGCGACCCGCTATTCTACACGTAGCCTGCGAATCCTGTGACGTAGCACGCAGTATCGGAAATTAATGCGACTTTTCTGAACATAAGGGTCACAATTAAGTCTGTGTTCAGGTAATTAGCGACTACAATGCGCGGGTATTTAATCCAGGCAAGAGGATAGGATCATGAGTAACAAATCTCCAAAACTGCTTCTCGCACTGACCGTGTTCGCGGTCTTCGTGAGTGGTTGTGAAACGTTGGACCCGTATACACGGGAAGAGAAAACCAGCAAGGCCACGAAAGGCGCGCTGATCGGTGCGGCCGCCGGCGCGGTTGTGGGCCTGATATCGGGCGACGACGCCGTCGAGCGCAGGCAGCGTGCCTTGATCGGCGCCGGGGTCGGTGCATTGGCCGGCGGTGCGATTGGCAACTACCAGGATCGTCAGGAAGCCAAGCTGCGCGCCGAACTCGAAGGCACGGGCGTCAGCGTGACGCGAATTGGCGACAACATCACCCTCAACATGCCGGGTAATGTCACGTTCGCGACGAATAGCTCGGATTTGAGTCCGGCATTCTTCGACGTGCTGAATTCCGTCGGTAAAGTACTGGGCGAATTCAACAAGACCGTTGTCGAGGTTGCCGGCCATACCGACAGTACCGGTACCGATTCGTACAACCAGAGCCTGTCGGAACGTCGAGCCGGGGCGGTTTCGAGTTACCTGACAGCACAAGGCGTAAGCGGGCAGCGCCTGATCACCGTGGGTATGGGTGAACAGCGGCCAGTCGCGGACAACAGCACACCTGAAGGCCGCCAGGCCAACCGGCGTGTCGAAATCACGATGGTGCCAATAACGGCCGGCTAGAAGTTCCAGAGCAGCAAGATAACGCGGCGGCCAGGGATGGTTCGCCGCGTTTTTTTATCAGGAGTGTCGCTTGAGTCGAAGGTTTAACAAGCGCGACACCGGCACCTGGATCGAGATCACGGGATTCGTGAGGCGGCTGCTGGTGGATGATGACGATGGTTCCCGCCATCAGCGCTTCATCATTGATATCGGCAATCGCGCCACGCTCCTTATTGCCCACAATATCGATCTCGCGAAGCGGGTTCCCTTGGGACTCGGTGACCGGGTGTACGTGCGCGGCATGTACGAATGGAACGACCTGGGTGGCCTGGTGCACTGGACGCATCATGATCCGCTGGGTATCGAAGATGGCGGTTACGTGCGCTACCGACGACACGATTATCGGTAGCACAGCAATCACGCACAAAAAAAGGCCGCTCACCGAGCGGCCTTCTCGTTCATGCGGACTTATCTAAACAGCCATCGCGTTGCCGAGTTTCTTGATAGCGTTGGCCTCAATCTGTCGAATGCGCTCAGCTGAAACGCCGTACTCCGCGGCGAGTTCGTGCAGCGTCATCTTCGTATCGCTGAGCCACCGCTGTTCGAGAATGCGGCGGGATCTGTCATCAAGAATATTGAGCGCGGACGCCATGCGTGTGCTTGCGTCCGAATGCCAGTCGTCCGCCTCGACGAGCACAGCGGGATCGGCATCCGGGCTCGGCAGGTACGCGGCCGGCGTGAAGTTGCGGTCATCATCGGCATCCGGAGTCGGGTCAAAGATGGCATCACGAGAATGCAGTCGTTTCTCCATTTCCGTGACTTCCTTCGCGCTAACGCCCAGGTCCTTGGCGACTGCTTCGGTTTCGGCAGCCGATAACCAGGCAAGGCTCTTTTTCGCTCTGCGAAGATTGAAAAACAGCTTACGTTGCGCCTTGGTTGTCGCAACTTTCACGATGCGCCAGTTCTTGAGGACAAACTCGTGTATCTCTGCACGAATCCAGTGCACGGCGAATGACACCAGGCGCACGTCGTAACTCGGATCAAAGCGTTTCACCGCCTTCATGAGACCAACGTTGCCTTCCTGGATCAGATCGTTCAGGGGCAGGCCGTAGCCTGTGTAGCCTTTGGCAATATGTACGACAAATCGCAAGTGCGCCATGACCAGGTCGCGTGCGGCATCGAGATCTTCATGATCGCGAAAGCGCGTTGACAGTGCCTGTTCATCTTCTTTCGACAGAACAGGAATGGCGCCGACGGCCTGAATATAGGCATCGAGACTGCCTACCGGGCCTGCCAGTACCAGATCGTGGTTGTACTTTGCTACAGCGTTTGTCATCGACTACCTCCGTGATGGCGAGCAATTTTAGCACTCGCAATCTTAGAGTGCTAATAAATGACTGAGTTCCCAGCAGAAAAAAATTATTTTTATAATTAAAACAATATCTTGCGGTGTCTAGCGGGCCCTGGATTATGTTTAATAATTAGCGTGGCTCGATGCGCCGCATGTGTCGGGCCGTCGTGAGCCACGAGCCGAGCAGCCCCAGGAAGATGCCGAGGCCAACGATAGCGGCGCTTTCCTCGAGGCCCAGTGATGCAACAACAATGTTGCTCTGATAGAGGCCGGATAGCCGCGCGACGGGCCCCTCGAGCAGGTACAAACCGTAATGAACCAGGGCCAACGCCATAAGCCCGCCAAGCAAGCCATACCAGAGACCCGTCCAGAGAAAAGGACGTCGAACAAATGCATTGGATGCACCGATCAGCTTGGTGACTTCGATCTCATCACGACGATTTTCGATATCAAGGCGAATCGTGTTGCCGATAATGACGACGATTGCGACGCCGAGCAGCCCGGCGCCAATCCCGATGGCTTGCCTGACGATGTCCAGTATCGCGTGGAAACGCTGCACCCATTCGGTATCGACCTGCACGTGATCGATTTCCGGCAAATTACCGATCTCTTCCTGCAGCAAAGTGAGCGACTCACTCGTATTGCCGGCTCCCGGCCTTACAACCAGGGTATGCGGCAATGGATTGCCGGGCAGCTGGCTCAGCGCATCACCGAATCCGGATTGCTTCTTGAATTCGGCGAGGGCGTCGTCGGCCGAAATAAAATCAACCTTGTCGACGTCTGCCCGTTGCCCGATAAGTCGGCCAAGTGCTGCGCCGTCATCGACCGAAATCTCCTGTTTCAGGAAGACCGAAAAGTCGAACGCATTGTCCCAGCTGCCACTCACGCTTCGCGCATTCTTGACGACGACGTTGATGGCGGCGGGTAATGCCAGCGTGACGGCAATGACGAGGATAATCATGAAGCTCGCAAACGGCTGACGCGCGAGCCGGCCGAGCGATCCTAAAGCTGTACTAACGTGGCGAGTTACCCAGATAGACAGCGGTCCCGATGAACGAACCGGGGCTACGGCATCGGCGTTACGGGTTACTGCCATGGATCGCTCTCCTGCTGCAGCCGACCGTCTTCCAACGCAATGCGGCGACAACCCAGACGGTCAATCAACGAAATATCGTGACTGGCAATTAACAAGGTCACACCAACCTCGTTGAAGCGACGGAATATGCGCATGACTTCAAGTGACAGGTCGGGGTCGAGGTTGCCCGTTGGCTCATCCGCAATGAGGAGCTTTGGCCGGGTTACGATCGCGCGTGCGATGCCGACGCGTTGCTGTTCACCAGCGGAAAGCGTCTCGGGTCTCTGTTTTTCCTTGTGCAACAGGCTGACTTGATCGAGCGCCGCACGAACTCGCCGGCCGGCATCGCGATGATTGACGCCGGCGATGATCAGAGGCAATGCAACGTTATCGAAGACCGTGCGGTCATAGAGCAGTTTGTGATCCTGGAATACCATGCCGATTTGCCGTCGATAGGCGGGAATTTTTCGACGTTTGACGCGGCGCGTGTTCTGGCTATCGACGATGACCTGCCCGGCAGTCGGGCGTTCTATCAGCGCAATCAGCCGCAGCAGCGTGCTTTTTCCGGCACCCGAGTGCCCCGTGACGAAAACCATCTCTCCGGTATCGACGGACAAGTCCAGGCCAGAGAGGGCTTCCTGCCCCCCGGGATACCGTTTCGTGACGTTCTCGATTCGAATCATGGAATCGCGTTACCCCTGTTGCTCGCCGGAGGCGAGCAGCGCGTCGACGAACTCCGTCGCAACAAAAGGCTGCATGTCCTCGGCGGCTTCACCGATGCCTATGAACCGCACGGGCACTTTGAGCTTGTTGGCAATGGCAAGCAAAATGCCACCCTTCGCGCCGCCGTCCAACTTCGTTACGGTGATACCTGTGAGTCCGAGCGCCTCATGAAACTTCTCGGCCTGTACGAGCGCGTTCTGCCCCTGGCTGGCGTCCAGCACCAGCATGACTTCGTGGGGTGCCGTTTCGTCACGACGACCGAGGACGCGCTTTACTTTAGCCAGTTCATCCATGAGTCCCGCCTGGCTTTGCAGCCGGCCAGCAGTATCGGCCAGGAGCACGTCGACGCCGCGCGCACGAGCGGCATCCCAGGCGTCGAAAATTACGGCCGCCGGGTCCGCGCCCGCTTGCTGGGCGATGACCGCAACGTCGTTTCGTTCTCCCCAGGCCTGCAGTTGTTCTACCGCGGCGGCGCGAAACGTATCGCCCGCGGCGAGCATCACCGAGCGCCCATCATCCTTGAGGCGTCGCGCCAGCTTGCCGATCGTCGTCGTCTTTCCAGCGCCATTTACGCCGACCATCAATATCACGAACGGACCGTCTGTCTGGCGAATGGCGAGCGGCACCTCGACCGGCGCCAGGATGTCACACAGGGATTTGCGCAGACCGTTTTGCAACGCCTCCAGATCCTTGAGTTCCTTGCGGGCAAGACGTTTTTGCAGATCGGCAATGATGCGTTCGGTCGTTTCAACGCCTACGTCTGCCATGACGAGTAATGACTCGAGCTCGTCGAGAACGTCCTCGTCGATCTTGCCGCCGGGAGCGAGATTGGCGAGATCATAGGTGAGCCAGCTGTTACCGCGATTGATGCGAGCGCGAAGACGCTTGACGAAGCCTTCACGCTTCTCGGGCTTTTCTTTTTTGCCAAACATGGATATACGTTGTTAATTCCCTTAGCAGGAAGACCATGGCCAAACGACACAAGACGAAGAAAACCGGGTCGGGACGGCTGCGTATTGTAGCGGGAAACTGGCGCAGTCGCCGGTTGGATATCGCAGACGCTCCGGGCTTGCGGCCAACGTCGGAACGTATTCGAGAGACCCTCTTTAACTGGCTCGAACCACGCATTCACGGCGCACGTTGCCTGGACCTGTTCGCCGGCACCGGTGCCCTTGGCCTGGAGGCGCTGTCGCGTGGCGCGCACAGCGTGGTTTTCGTGGAGAAATCCCCACTGGTCGTCAGTATGCTGGACGCCAATATCAAGGTGCTGGACGCAGAAGCGGCGGTTGTCCACCAAATGGAGGCGCTGAATTACCTGCGCGGCGAACGTCCCGGCGAATTTGACCTGGTGTTTCTCGACCCGCCGTTTGCGGCGGAGCTGGTTGAGGACGTGTGCAGGCTGTTGGTCGAGCGCCAGGCGCTGGCAAACGACGCTTTGATTTACATCGAACAGGATCGATCGCAGCCGGAGCCTGCCCTGCCAGACGGTTGGCAGGTGCTAAAGAGCAAGACGGCCGGCAATGTCCGTTATATGCTGGTCCAGGAACAGGCCGGACAGGATTGAATCGATGACCGTTTCTGCAATGTACCCCGGGACCTTTGACCCGATTACGCTCGGACACGAAGACCTCGTGCGCAGGGCGGCTCGCCTGTACGACAAGGTGGTTGTAGCTATTGCGGCCCACCCGGGCGCCAAAGCACCGATGTTCACGTTCGGTGAGCGCGTCGAGCTGGCAAAGTCGGTCTTGTCGAGCATCAAGAATATCGAAGTGACCGGTTACGAAGGCCTCACGGTCGATTTTGCCAGGGAGCATGACCTCGAAGTCATCATTCGGGGTCTGCGAGCGGTTTCGGATTTCGAGTACGAATTTCAGTTGGCCAATATGAACCGGCACCTGACAGACGAAGTCGAGACGGTCTTTCTGACGCCGACGGAAAAATACACGTTCATCTCCTCGAGCCTCGTTCGGGAAGTGGCGTCGTTGGGCGGTGACGTGTCGGAGTTCGTGTCACCGAAAGTGAAGCAGGCGCTCCTGGAGCGTTGCGGGCGTACGTGACCGTCAGGTTTGGCAGGTCTTGCAGTAGTACGTTGATCGCTGGCCCTGAACAATCGCCGTGATCGGCGTATTGCAGCGTCGACAGGGCTCATCCTCCCGGCCATAGGCTTCGAGCTGCTGCTGGAAGTACCCCGCCTCTCCGTCGCCGCCATAGAAATCGCGCAATGTGGTACCGCCGGCCCTGATGGCTTTGCTCAGTACGTCCTTGATGGCGTCGGCGAGCGCATCGTAACGCTGTCGCGCGATGCGTCCGGCTGCGCGACGCGGATGGATACCGGCCATGAACAAAGACTCGCTGGCGTAAATATTGCCGACGCCAACGACGATGTGGGCATTCATTATGAATTGCTTGATGCTTACCTTGCGGCCGCGCGATTTCTGCCACAGGTAGTGTCCGTCGAATTCATCGCCGAGAGGCTCCGGTCCGAGGGGTCTTAGCAGGGGATGTGACAGCGGGCTTGTGCTCCAGTGCAAGGAACCAAAGCGCCGCGGGTCGCGAAATCGCAGCATCAAGCCGGACTCAAACTCGATATCGACGTGATCATGGACACCGGCGGGTGTACCCCGATCAACCATGCAGACGCTGCCTGACATACCGAGATGCAGGATCGCCGTGCCCGTCGCTGTATTGATCAACAGGTACTTGGCGCGGCGACCCACCGATAGGATGGTCTGGCCTGGCAGATTGTGGTCAACGTCCTTCGAAACCGGCCAACGCAGGCGACGTTCGCGAATGACAACGCGTGAGATAGTGGCGTCGATAATGTGCGGCTCGATCCCTCGGCGGCTGGTCTCGACTTCGGGAAGCTCGGGCATACGCTATTGTGACTCAAAAAAAAGCCCGCGGCAGGGCGGGCTTTTTCAACAACAGTGAATTTGCTGTTACTTGATCTTGGCTTCTTTATAGATCACGTGTTTCCGAATGGTCGGATCGTATTTCTTGGTTTCCAGCTTTTCGGGATGCAGGCGCTTGTTCTTGGTCGCCGTGTAGTAGTGGCCGGTACCGGCGCTGGAAACGAGTTTGATTTTGTCACGCATAGTCGAGTCCTCCGGCGCTTAAACGCGCTGTCCGCTGGCACGCAGGTCCGCCACGACCTTCTCGATGCCGTGCTTGTCGATGATCCGGAGACCCTTGTGCGAAATACGCAGGCGCACGAAACGTTTTTCGGATTCGATCCAAAAGCGCTTGTTCTGCAAATTGGGCAGAAAGCGCCGACGGGTTCTGTTTTTCGCGTGAGAAACGTTATTGCCGCTTTGCGGCCGCTTCCCAGTCACCTGGCAAACCTTGGACATGACTTAAGTCTCTGATTTTACTAAAAGTTGCCCGCGACAGGCGGGCAGAGAGCGAGACTTTATACCAGTGTGGACTGATCAATTCAAGCGCTGCACAGTGCCGGCTGGGAATTGGCTTCAGATCATCCCTCGGCGAGCCAGGGAGGTCGCCTTTCCGTCGCCAATGATCAGATGATCGAGCAGGCGGATATCGACGAGATCCAGGGCGGATTTCAGCCGCCTCGTGATGCGTTCGTCGGCCTGGCTGGGTTCGGCGACGCCGGATGGGTGATTGTGGGCGAGGATGACCGCCGCAGCATTAATGGCAAGGGCCTCCTTCACGACTTCCCGCGGATAGACGGAGGTCCCGTCGATCGTACCGCGGAACAACTCGTCAAAGCTCAGGACCCGATGCCGATTGTCGAGAAACAGGCAACAGAACAGCTCATGATCGAGATGCCGCATCCTGGCCATCAGGAACGCCTCCGTGTCCGCCGGGCTTCGGATCGTCTCCCCGCTGGGCAGCGACTCGGCATAGTAGCGGCGGGCCAATTCCGGCAGCGCACGCAGCACACCAAGCCGTGCACGTCCGATACCGGCACACCCCAGCAGATCCGCCGTATCGGCATGCAGCACCGCCCGCAGGCTGCCAAAGCGGTCGAGCAGCTGCATCACGGCCTGAGCCGCTGCAGTCGTGCTGCTGCTGGCACTGATCAATGCGGCCAGCAACTCACCGTCGGTCTTATGTGCATGGGTTCTGTTCTTCACGGCCTCATAGTCGGGGCTGCCAGTCCCTGCTTACAACGAATCAAACTGGCCGGGATCGATGGTTTCGGTAGAATCAAGCCATGAATATCGTTCTTGGCATTACGGGTGGCATTGCGGCGTACAAGGCACCCGACCTGGTGCGGCGCCTTCGCGAGCGCGGAGCCGAAGTGCAGATCGTCATGACGAAGTCAGCCGAGGAATTTGTGACGGCGACCGCTCTGCAGGCCGTGTCAGGCCGGCCCATACGGTCGAATCTCTGGGACAAGGAAGCCGAAGCGGCCATGAGTCACATCGAGCTGGCCCGCTGGGCGGACGTCGTGCTGATCGCACCGGCCACGGCCGAAGTGATGGCGCGTATTGTCAGCGGCGCAGCGCCAGACCTGCTGACCACGATATGTCTCGCGACAGAGGCGCCGATTGCGCTGGCGCCGGCGATGAATCATGTGATGTGGAGTAATCCCGCAACGCAAGCCAACCGGGAAGTGCTGGAACAACGCGGCATACATATCCTGGGGCCCGATACGGGGTCGCAGGCCTGCGGCGAAACCGGCGCCGGCCGAATGTTGGAGCCGGACGCTATCGCGGCGACCGTTTGCGGCTTGAGCGTCGGCAAAGGCGAAGGCGTGCTCGAAGGCTGCACGGTATTGGTCACGGCTGGGCCGACGCGCGAAGCGATCGATCCGGTGCGCTACATAAGCAATCGCAGTTCCGGAAAAATGGGCTATGCAATGGCGCGCGCCGCGGCAGCACAAGGGGCGAGAGTGATACTGATAAGTGGCCCCGTCAACTTGCCGTCACCACCCGGCATGGAGGTGCACTACGTCGATACCGCAGAGCAGATGTTCGATGCGGCGCATGAGCACGTCAGGAATGCGGACATCTTTATCGCAGCGGCGGCTGTTGCAGACTATCGGCCCGCCAAAACACAACAGCAGAAAATAAAGAAGCACGCGGAAACAAGCAGCATCGACCTTGTTCGCTGCCCCGATATTCTGGCGTCGATAGCGGCGTTGGATACACCACCGTTCACGGTCGGTTTTGCAGCGGAAACAGAAAACGTCGAGGACTATGCGCGTTCGAAGCTGCAAAACAAGAAACTGAACATGATCGTGGCGAACCAGGTTGGCAGCGACCGTGGATTCGATCTTGATGAAAATGCGGTCAGCGTGCTGTGGAATAACGACAAGAAGGATTTTCCAACAGCAGCAAAGACCGAGCTTGCCGGCGACCTCATTGCATTGCTGGCCGAGCTCTTTCATTCTACCCGCGGCGCCGATACCGAGCCGCGACTCACTATCATCTCCAGGAACGACTGAAGGACACAACAACTTGCGATCAATCGAACTGAAGATCCTCGATTCACGCGTCGGGGATTCGATTCCTTTGCCACACTATGCGACCAATGGTTCCGCCGGCCTGGACATGCGAGCTTGTATCGACGAAGCAATTACCGTGGCACCGGGCGAGACGGTGCTGGTGCCGACCGGTATTGCGATTCACGTGGCCGACCCGGCACTCGCGGCAGTACTGTTGCCGCGCTCGGGATTGGGCCACAAGCACGGGCTTGTGCTTGGCAACCTGACCGGGCTGATCGACTCTGATTACCAGGGTCAGGTGTACATCTCCTGCTGGAATCGCGGCTCAGTCAGCTATGACGTGCAGCCCGCCGAGCGCATTGCCCAGATGGTATTCGTGCCTGTGGAGCAGGTGGAATTCAGGGTTGTGGAAGAGTTTGATACGAGCGACAGAGGTGCCGGCGGTTTCGGTCACTCGGGTACCGCGTGACAGGGCTTACCGACTAGTCGATACCTTTCAATAACTTGAAGCGGGTGATGTCGCCGTCGAAGCGCGCAATAATTTGCTGTTCGTCCGACTGAAACTTCTTGAGATTGCGCTCGTGCCGTACGATGATTTCCTTGGTCAATCGTATGTCATCTGCGAGATCGTCATCGATCATCGGCGCGTCCGGATTTTCACTGTATGGCTGAAAGTTCGAGGCCTCTTTGCGCAGCTTGAGCATGCGGCGTTCCAGGTTTCTCAGATACAGTTCGGTGACGCGCGACTGCGCCTGGAAGAGTTCGACACGGCGATCGCGGTGCATGAGAATTTCGTCGACCGAGAGATACGTGGCGAGCAACGCCTGATCGGCGCGGCGCTGTAATTCGATGGCAGCGACACGTTTCGCCTCGATGCGCTCCGCCTCGATCTGTTCGGGCGTTTTCTTGCCCTCGAGGTTCGCTATCGTCACGCCGTGGTCATTGATGACCTCTTTCGGCAGCTCCGCATACTCGGCGGGAATGCTATCGCCGTAGTGAATAGTGCCGTTCTCGTCCACCCACTTGTAGACTCTCGCCTCCTGGGCGAGGCTCGCACCGCTTGCGAGCAGGAAGAGTACAAAAAAGAAATTCAATTTCCGCATTAGACAAATATGCCAGTTATCGCCAAGCAAATACCGGGACTGGTTCTCGTTCCTAGACCTTAATACGCGGGCGGCGTTCTGTAAACCATTGAATCACTGCCGGATTTCAAGTCCTTAGGAAATAACGCCGTATTGCTTACGATAGCTAAGAACGGGCTCCAGGTGTTGCTCATATTCGCTTGATTCCTCCAGAATATTGATCAGATCGTCCAGTTCGACGATGCTGATGACCGGGATTCCCAGCGACTGTTTCAATTCCTGCACGGCCGAATAGGGCCCCTGGCCGCGCTCCTGGCGGTCGAGCGAAATGACCAGTCCGGCAATTTGCGCGCCGGCGGTCGTAATAACCTGGTACGCCTCGCGGACAGCCGTGCCGGCAGTGATGACGTCATCGACGATCAATACGTCTCCCGAAAGCGGCGCGCCAACGATACTGCCACCCTCGCCATGCGCCTTGGCTTCTTTGCGATTGAAAGAGTATGGGACGTCGATATCGTGGTGCTCGGCGAGCGAGGCGGCGGCGAGCGTCGCCAGCGGGATACCTTTGTAAGCCGGTCCGAAAAGCATGTCGAAACGAACTTTGGACTCGGCAATCGCCGACGCGTAGAAGCGGCCGAGTTTCGCGGCGGCATATCCCGTATTGAAAAGTCCTGCGTTAAAAAAGTAGGGGCTTACGCGTCCGGACTTCAGCGTAAATTCGCCAAACCGCAATACGCCGAGTTCCAGTGCCAGCTCAATGAATTCCCGCTTGTACCCACGCATTCGTTTGGTCTTCTGTATCATGGCCGCGACACACTGAAGTATGACACAGGAGATCGTAGTGTTTCGCGTTATCAGCTTGAATGCCAACGGTATTCGGGCCGCTGCTCGCAAGGGCTTTTTCGACTGGATGGCGACACAAAATGCCGACGTGATTTGCATCCAGGAAACCAAGGCGCAAGTGCATCAACTGACAGACGATGTCTTCTCGCCGCAGGGGTATCACTGCTACTACGAGGACGCCGTGAAGAAAGGCTACAGCGGCACGGCGGTCTACAGCCGGCACAGGCCGAAGAAAGTCGTTCGTGGCTACGGCGATCCCGAGTTTGACGCGGAGGGTCGGTACCTGGAAGTGCAGCTCGAAGGCATCAACGTTGTGTCGTTGTACTTGCCGTCCGGGTCATCGAGCGAGGAACGGCAGGAGGCCAAGTACCGCTGCATGGCTACTTTCACCGAGCACTTGAAGAAATTACAGCGACGTCGTTCCGAATACATTATCTGCGGCGACTGGAACATCGCGCATAAGGAAATCGATCTCAAGAATTGGCGCAACAACCGCAAGAACTCTGGATTCCTGCCCGAAGAACGCGCCTGGATGGACAGTGTGTTCGGTGAGTATCGCTATGCCGACGCGTTTCGCGCCATCGAACAGGAACCGGATCAGTACACGTGGTGGTCGAATCGCGGTCGAGCCTGGGACAACAACGTCGGATGGCGCATCGATTACCACGTGGTCACGCCCGGATTGACCGACAAAGTACTGCGAACCGACATCTACAAAGAGCAGCGATTCTCTGATCACGCGCCATTAATCATGGACTACGATTGGGCCCATGACGGCTGACGTAAGCCAGGATCGCGCGCGGCGGGAGAGCTTCAAAGAGGCCGTCCTGAACAAACGCATGTTGATCTGCGTGTTCACGGGGTTCACGTCCGGACTGCCTCTGTATGTGCTGTTTCAACTCGTTCCCGGTTGGTTGCGTGTAGAAGGCGTCGGACTGGCGGAGATCGGTTTTTTCGCGCTGGTGCAATTTCCGTATACGTGGAAGTTCCTGTGGTCGCCGGTCATGGACCGTTTCACGCTGCCGTTCCTGGGGCACCGTCGGGGCTGGATGCTGGTGACGCAGGTCGCCCTGTTGCTGTCGATGGGCGTGATGGGCTTCATCAAGCCCGACCTGTCCCTTTGGACCGTTGCTTACCTGTCCGCCGCGGTTGCGTTCTTCAGCGCCAGCCAGGATATCGTCCTCGATGCGTACCGGCGTGAGCTGTTACCCGACGTCGAACTCGGCCTCGGTAATTCGATACACGTACAGGCGTATCGGCTGTCTGGTCTCGTGCCGGGTGCCCTGGGCTTTATTCTTGCGGACCACTTTGCCTGGCACATCGTGTTCGTCATCATTGCGCTGTTCATGTTCATCGGTATCGTGATGACGCTGGTCATCAACGAAGCTATCGAAGAACCGACGCCGCCAAAATCGATGCGCGATGCTGTTATCGAGCCGTTCCGCGATTTTATCGGTCGGTCTGGCCTCGGACCCGCGTTGCTGGTGCTCGCGTTCCTGTTTCTCTACAAGCTCGGCGACAACATGGCGACGGCGTTGCAATCACCGTTTTTTATTGATGTCGGCTTCACATTGACCCAGATCGGCGCGATAGCGAAGACGGCAGGACTGATCGCGGCAATTGTCGGCGGCATGGCGGGTGGGTTCGTCATGGTCAAGTTGTCGATCAACCGGGCGCTGTGGTTGTTCGGTGTGGTGCAGATCGTCAGCATTCTGGGTTTTGCGCTGCTATCCGAGATTGGCGCCAATCCCTGGATGCTCGGTGTTGTTGTCGCGTTCGAATACCTCGGCGTTGGCCTCGGCTCGGCAGCGTTGATCGCGTTTATGGCGCGCACGACCAATCCGGCATTCGCTGCAACGCAACTCGCGCTGTTTACGGCGCTCGCTTCGGTGCCAAGAGTGTTCGCCAATGCCGTTACAGGAGTGATCGTCGAACAAGTGGGCTGGACGAACTTCTTCGTGCTTTGTACGGTCCTGGCAGTTCCCGGAATGTTGTTGCTCCTAAAGGTCGCGCCCTGGAACGAGGCCACCGAATGAGCGACGCGGAAGTAGAAATAGCTGTGGGCCGCCTCGATGAACTCGAGGATCCGGGTTGTCGCGAATTTGAAATCGGCGAGGGCGACTGGCCCTTCCGTGGTTTTGTCGTGCGGCGTGGCAACGACGCGTTTGCGTACCAGAATTTCTGCGCGCACGTTGGACACCCGCTGAACTGGGCGCCTGACGCATTCCTGACCAAGGACAAGTCCGCAATCATCTGTGCATCACATGGTGCGACCTACGAGATCGAGACAGGCCATTGTTTTGCGGGGCCAGGATCCGGGGGTTCACTCAGGCGGGTCGAACTGGCGGTCCGCGATGGTGTCATCTATGTCTCCGGCCCGACCAGCATGTAACGCGTCTCGTCAACACTCGCCATTCACTGCCCACATTGCATCGTCTGACATTTTTGCCGCGGCGTCGATCGCCGGGGTGTCTCAGTCGCTCGGACAGCTGCTTCGCAAACTCGCTTTGTGAAACACCCCCGCACTCGCCGCCGCTGCATGGGCCCTTTAGTGTATGTCTTGGGCAGTGAGTGGCGGGTGTTGTCAGGTCTTGTCGAGGAAGGAAAGCGGATCGTAGTATCCGGGGGGAACCCCGTCGTCTTTCTTGCCGACGTAGTCTTCCGGATCCATGTCAACCGATCCTGACCAGTCCTCCGGTGCGGCGACTTCAGCCAGCGTCAGTTTCGACCAGGCGTCGATGTCGATTTCATCGATGGTGCCGTCGTACTGCTGAATCTCAACCGTGGCCGCGTCTTCGTCGATCGCGACAACTTCGAAATAAGTCCCGTTGGACCGTTCGAACCATTGACCGATCACGGGACTGCACGTGTTCATTGAACGAAGTCCTCTTGCGAAAATCAGGTCCTTACCGTTATTTATAGTTGATATCGCGCCAAGCGCAAGAAACTAATCGTTTTGTGTGGCCTTCTTGTATCGCCAGTCCCATATACGATGGCCTTTACGCAATCCTCGTTGTTCGAACTTGGTTCTCGGTCGATCGAGGGGTCGGCTACCGTCGTGTTCCTGCTGCTCGGCGCAGCTGAATAGATCTGACTGGCTGAACACGTCGTCGATATGTTCGGCATAGTTCGCCCAGTCTGTCGCGATGTGCAGCGCACCGTCAACGCCAAGGCGACTATTGATCAGCTGCAGAAACTCCGGCTGGATCATTCTGCGCTTGTGATGGCGTTTTTTTGGCCACGGGTCCGGAAAGTAGATGTTGACGCGCCCTAACGATGCTTTCGGAATCTGGTGCTGCAATACTTCGACCGCATCGTGCTTGATAAGCCGCAGGTTCGAAAGGCCCGCGTCATGCGCCTTCAGGAGACAATGCCCAACGCCGGGTTCGTGCACTTCGATGCCCAGAAAATTCAAATGGGCATTCTCGGCTGCCTGTTGAACGAGCGTGTCGCCGTTGCCGAAACCGATTTCGAGCACGACAGGCGCGCTGCGACCGAAGAGTGCGTCGAAGTCTAAAAGTTCGGGTCCAGTATCGACGCCGAATTCAGGCCACAGCTCCTTAAGCGCACGTTGTTGCGATGCTGTCAGTCGGCCGGTACGGCGCACGAAACTTCGGATCGTGCGGCGTCGGCCATTGTCGGTCCTTGCAATCATGACCTGTCGACGAAAACGACCGGGGTGGTCTTCTCCGGCCAGCGACCCTCGAAACCGCCGTAATAATCCTGCAAGAACCTGAGATCGGCGTCCTGATCGCCGCTCAGATCAAAGCGTTGTCCAATGCCGAGGCGCTTGTGCTTGTAGTCAAAGAAGCCCAGGTAAACCGGAACATTCGCGCCTTCGGCGATTCGATAAAAACCGGACTTCCAGCCGGGCTTTTTCGTGCGCGTGCCCTCGGGCGAGAGACCGAAGAAAAATCTGTCTTGTTCATTGAACATGTCGACGGCCAGCTGCACGGCCGAGCCCGCACGCTTGCGATCGAGCTCGATGCCTCCGAGCGCTCGCAGTAACGTACTCAGCGGAAACCAGAACAGCGAGTGCTTGGCGAAGAAGTGGATCTCGGCGCCCATGGCTACCTTGTAGACGAGGGCCCAGAAGCCGTCCCAGTTCGAGGTGTGTGGTGCGGCGATGATCACCGCTTTCGGCACATCCGGCATGCCGCCCACGGCAGTCCAGCCGCCGATTCGCAGTAACAATCTCGCAAGGCCTCGTAACATGGGCGTCGATGTCCAGCTGTCAGTGGGCCGCTGCCGCACTCCGGTGTGGCATAGTACCGCCGACCGGGTCATTTTGTAATCGAGCGTGGAGATATCGTGAGAACATCGGGATGGATGAAGCGTCAGCCGTGGTTCTGGCCCGTCAAGCGTTTCATAAAGCGCATCAGCGGCAAGGAACTGTGGCTGAGGACGGACGTCGAGCGCGAGGTCCTCGAAACGGGCGGCTGGATTTACATACCCGAGTTACTCGGGCCCGCTTCGATCGTCTATTCGCTCGGGGTTGGCGACTCGATCGACTTCGATATGGACCTGATCCATCACTATAGCCTGACCGTGCATGCGTTTGACCCGACACCTTACTCGGAAGAGTGGATTGCAACGTTAGATTTGCCGGCCAACTTTGTGTTTCATCCGTGGGCTGCTGCCGGGGAGGACGGTAACCTGCGGCTGTTTCGGCGCGTCAGCAAACGCGGCAGAAAGTCGAAAGTCATGTGGACGGCCGAGGGGGACGCGGGTGACGACGCTGACTTTATCGATGCACCCGCTTATACGATTCGCTCGATAATGGAGAAACTGGGCCACGAAAAAATCGACGTACTGAAGATCGATGTCGAAGGGGCCGAGTACGAGATTCTGGATAGCCTGGGCGAAGTAGACAAGCTGCCCACGCAATTGCTGGTTGAATATCATCATCGCTTTCCGGGCATCGGCAAGCAAAAGACGGCCGATAGCATCGAAAAGCTCAAAAATTATGGTTACCAAATATTCGCGATCTCCGAAACTGGTCGCGAGATCGGCTTTATGCTCGAATCCGACGAATAAAAAAGACCGGGAGAGTAATCTCCCGGCCTCAGTCTTTTCTCCTTATCGGTGGTGCGGGGTGGATCCGGAGGCCCACCCCTCAACCCGATTGTTATGGCGCGTCGATGATCGTCTGGCGACCCTCGGGGAACGCCTGCGGTGTCCAGCTGTTCTGGTACGCATGACCCTTGCTCGCGCTGTCGGCGTGGCAAGTGATGCAAGCCGTCGTCCCTGCGCCCTGGAGCACATCGTCGAGCTGGTTGATCCACTCTGTGCTACCGGCTTCGGTGGTGGTCGCCATCGACTTGGTCTGGTCAGGAATGACGGTGAAGTCGTCCGTGTGGCAGGCCGTGCAGGCGTTGAGCGCCCGCGGGTATGTCGCAGAGTGGAAGTTGTGGTTCACCACATACGGCGGCGGTTGCTGAACACCGTCTACTACATTGCCTATTGTGGAACCGAAGACAGGCTGCGAACCCGTGCCCGGCCAGTTCGGCAGAAGTGATTCGTCGGTCGCGAAGCCGTAGACGCCGCGTCCTCGATAGATCACGTACGGAGGCAAACCTTCCACACCGGCAGAGTGAATGCGATGCAGCATCGTCTTCATCTCAAAGGTCTCGCCGACCTTGCCGTCATAGGTATCGGAGGGATCGATGCCCATAGTGTCTGTGCGGACATACTGCTCGTTCGAAGCCGAGTTGTGGCAGATGAGGCAATAGTCGACGTTGTCAACGCGGTCGCCGCCATGCTCGTAGAGCGATCCCACGTGGCACTTCAGGCACTCGCCGGTGTCGACGACATTGCGTCGCTCCGGTGCCGCGCCGCCAACACCCACGAGCCAATCGTAGGTCGGCGACGGGACACGAGCTTCCACTGTCAGAGCAGGATTAGCCTCGCTGAGAACTTGCGGTTTGCCGCCCAGGGCTATCCTGGCCTTCTCGGCAACGACATTTTCCGCCGGGATGACGGTGGTCGCGACCAGGCCCATGCAGTCCGTGTTGGCGGCGCTCACGTTGGCCCGAGAGGGCTGGCCTGCCCCGCTGGTCGACGTGCCGATGATGAAATCATCGCCCTGGGCGTAGCTGCGGTATGTGCGGAGGCGGCTGATGGGATTGCCGTCGTCGTTAACCCCCCCGTCGTGGAACACCGGGGCACCCACACCGACCGTGTCGTTACACGGATCGACGGGAACGCCATTGTAGGAAGCTTCCCAGGTGAACGTCAGGTTCGCGCCGTCATCGGCCATGCTGGTGATCGCCCAGTCGAACTTCGCACCCTCGGCGACGGAGGTGTCGACGCCATCCCAGATGATGCCATCGTTGCCGGTTAACGCGAGGTTGTGGAATTCGGCCACGTTCGCACGCGCGACGCCGCCATCGTGGCACACTGTGCAGTCAGCCGTTTCCGGGTCCGGAATAGAAGTCAGGTGGAATTCCAGGCCGGTGAAGTCAAAGCTCGCCATCGAGCCGTGGCAGGAGAAGCAGCCCCTGCCCGAGACCGGCATCGCGTTCGCCGCGGCAAGCGCGGACCCGCCTGTGGCCGGGACGACATTGTCGTCGCTGTGGCAGACGCTGCAGTTCGTCATGTAGGTCGGATAGGTGATGTCGTAGATTTTGTCGGGGATGCCATCGGGGGTGCCATCACCGTCGTTATCATCTTCACATCCGCGGCACGTCGTGAAACCACCGTCCGGTGCCGACACGCTCGGCGGGAAGTTGTGCGAGTTGTGGATGCCGTGCACGACTCTGAAGAACTGATAATAACTCGGCTCTTCGTCGTCATCCGGGGTTGCCGGATCGTCGGGACGATGGCAGACCACGCAGGCGTCCGCACTGATCGGCGCGGAGTAGTGCCCGCCGCGGTTGTCGGGGGCGAATCGCCCAACCTCGCCGCTCGCACCGTGGCAGCCGACACAGGCCTCGCTGCTGGCCAGGCCGGCGAGCGGGATCGGATTCGGATAGTCACCGACCGCGGCAATCTCGAGGTTGTTCATACCGGTGCGCAAAATGACCAGGTATCGGCCGTCTGTGCCACCAAATTCTGCCACGCCGCCTTCAAGCCTGACGCTGTAGGTGCCGTCGCCGTTGTTGGTGAAGAAGAGCGTGGGGGGAACGGGGGGAACAGCGTCGGGATCACCTTCGAATCTGCCCGTCAGGCTCGTGCGCACCGTGCCGTCCGAGAAATAGGCACGGTAGAATGTCGCGTCCGTCGCTGCTGCGCCGTCGGCCGTTACGCTGAAACTGACGGTCAGGTCAGTTGGCACGGTAGCGTCCGGGGCAACCGCGAAGTTGGCAAACGAGCCGACGTCGACGATGTCTGCTTCAGTGATTTTTGCATGGGCTGCTGACGCATCGGCAACGGAGCCTGCATCATGGCAAACCCCGCAGCTTTCGAGAGGCGTCGCGGACGCCGAAGGTCCCGGAGGTCCCGTGTCGCCAGTAGCGCCAGTAGCGCCAGTATCGCCAGTAGCGCCGGGAGCGCCAGGAGCGCCAGGAGCGCCAGCGGCACCATCGTCGCCGTCACAAGCGGCGAGTCCAAGCGTCAGGATTACAACAACCAGAAATGTCCAACTCTTTTTGAACAACACGTTGAACTGTCCCATGGCACTACTCCTAAAATTCTTCGTGGTTATGTCTACAGACCGGTGGCAGTTACAGAAAAAGCGGACGGACTACCGGCATTGAACCTAGCCTAATTGCGAGACGCGGCCGCAACACTGACAAATGTCAGTTTCGGAGAATTAGCGGGCGGTGGATTACACTTATCGGCGAGGACCGATAATTCGGGATTTACGTATCGGCCCTGGTTAACGGCGTCATGGCCTCGCCGCGATGCCGGCGAGAACGCCTGCGGCGAGCAGCATCCAGCCCAGCCACGGCAAGGATCCCAGGGTCAGTACGAGCGTTCCGGCGATTCCGCCCGTGGCCGCGACGGCAAGCCAGTAACGCTGGCGCCGCTGTTCGCTGAGTTGCTGCCGTATTTCGGTAAGTTCGGGTGACTGCAGCTTAAAGTGGATTCTGCCCTCGCCGGCCTGTTCACCGAGCTGGTGCAGAATGGCAGGCAGCTCGCGCATTGCGTCCCTGAGCTGCGGCAGGTTGTCGCGGACGTCCTTCAATAACGCTCGGCCCCCGACCTGCTCATCCATCCATTGCTTGAGTACCGGGTGGGCCGTCTTCCAGAGATCCAGCTGCGGGTACATTTCACGGCCAAGGCCCTCGATGTTGAACAGTGTCTTGTGCAGCAGGATCAATTGCGGCTGAACCTCGACGTTGAAGCGCTGCGCCACGCGGAACAGGCGCATCAACACTTGCGCGAAGGAAATCTCGGCCAGCGGTTTATTGAATATCGGTTCGCACACCGTTCTTACGGCTGTTTCCAGCTGGTCAACGCGAGTGTCGGGTGGCACCCATCCGGAATCGAGGTGCAGCTTGGCAATTCGGTGATAGTTTCGGTCGAAAAACGCGAGGAAATTCTCCGCAAGGTAACGTTGGTCTTCAGGGCTCAACGTACCGACGATACCGAAGTCGACAGCCGCGTACCGGGGTCGCTCCGGATCCGTCGTGATGACGAAGATGTTGCCTGGGTGCATATCGGCGTGAAAGAAATTGTGTCGAAATACCTGTGTGAAAAAAATCTCCACGCCGTTCTCGGCCAGGACCTGGATATTCGTTCCCGCCGCACGCAGCGCGGCCATGTCGCTTACCGGTGTTCCGTAAATCCGTTCCTGTACCAGCGCTTCGGGTCGGCAATAGTCCCAGTAAACCTCCGGGACGTATAGCAGGTCGGAACCTTCAAAGTTACGTTTCAGCTGCGCCGAATTGGCGGCTTCGCGCATCAGGTCGAGTTCATCGATTATCGTGTGCTCGTATTCGTCCACGACCTCGAGCGGTCTTAGTCGTTTCCCGTGTTCCCAGTAACGGTCCGCCAGCCCCGCGAGCATGCGCAGCACGCGAAGATCGCGCTCGATTTGTTCCTGTACGCCGGGCCGCAGTATCTTGACGATGACCTCGGTGCCATTTTTCAATTTCGCCGTGTGCACCTGCGCGATCGATGCGGCGGCCAATGGCTCGACGTCAAAGCGCTCGAAAACCTCGTCAACGTTCGAAGCGTACGCCGTGTTCAGAATCTCGATCGCCTGCTCCGCTGGAAACGGCGGCACCGCGTCCTGAAGCTTGGCGAGTTCGTCCGCGATATCGGTGGGCAACAAATCGCGCCGGGTCGAAATGGCCTGACCGAACTTGACGAAGATCGGGCCGAGCTCTTCCAGCGCCAGTCGTATACGTTCGCCAACGGGGGTCGAGCGGTCGCGCCGGCGCGGCGCAAGATAAAAAAGGAAGCGCAGCGGCCTGAGAAGGTGAGTTTCCCGGATGATATCGTCGAGGCTGTACTTCACGAGCACGCGCTGGATCCTCAGCATTCGTACGAATGTGCGAAACTCCGCCATCAGTCGTGCAGCAACCGCTTGATTCGCGCTTCCAGGCGAGCAACGTCGTCTCGTAGCGCGTTTACGTTGGTCGTGAATCGATCCACTTCGTAACGGCTAGGCACGTCGCGACTTTCTTCCTGCAAGTACTCGCGAATATTCGCGCCCATTGTCGCGCGTGCGTCACGACTCCAATTGCCGACGCCTCGCGCGATCTCGCCGATACGGTGGGCCGCGACGTCACCGACCACGCCCGACAGCTCCTCTTCGAGGTCAGGCTTGGCGTAAGCAAGGAGCTGCTGAAATTCCTGTGCCAGCAGCGGATCGCCTGTCAGCTCGAGAGAACCGTCGCGAATCGCACCCACGCCGGATATACCGGCCATGCGCGCGAGTGTAATCAAAGAGCCGCTGATGAGTACATCCGGTTCCTGGTCCGAGTCGGTCGCAAGCTCGAGGGCATCATCGTGCACGAGGAACCAGGCCGCCAGCGCCGTATCGCGCACCCGCACCGCCACGACGGTGCCGGCGAGTTTTTCGCAGAGTTCGCGCGCGGGAGTCGTCGCACGGATATTCCGATTCAAGACATTGGCGACAGGACGCAAGGCTGTTTCGAGCGGATTCATTGTGAGTCAGACCCGGTAGCCGATATGCAGCGCGACGATTCCGGCCGCGAGGTTGTGGTAGCGGCAGCGCTCGAAGCCGGCTTCTTCCATCATGCCTTTAAGTGCTTCCTGGTCGGGGTGCATTCGAATCGATTCGGCCAGGTACTGGTAACTCTCCGAATCCTTCGCAATGAGTCTTCCGAGCGCCGGAAGCACCTTGAACGAGTAAAGATCGTAGGCGGGCTTGATTGCCTTACTGGGTTCGGAGAACTCCAGGATCATCGCCTTGCCGCCGGGCTTCAAGGTCCGGTACATCGAACGAAGCGCCGCGTCCTTGTCGGTGACATTCCTGAGCCCGAACGCGATGCTGATGCAGTCGAATGCGCGGTCGGCGAAGGGCAGGTTCTCGGCATCGACCTGGGCGATCGACAGGTTGCCGGCAACGCCGGCATCGATGAGGCGGGCACGACCCTGGCGGAGCATGGCGGCATTGATGTCGGCCAGCACGACATGACCCTGCTTGCCGACCTTGCCTGAAAAAGCGCGAGCCAGGTCGCCGGTACCGCCCGCCAGATCGAGCACGACATTGCCGGGTCGAAGGGCCGCCTGGTCCACCGTGAATCGTTTCCACAAGCGGTGCATGCCGGCCGACATGAGGTCGTTCATGATGTCGTAGCGACTGGCCACCGAATCGAAAACATCACGGACCAGGTCGGCTTTCTCGTCTTTCGAAACCGACTGGTATCCGAAGTGCGTGCTGTCGTCGGGTTGCTGGGGCTTGGCCATGGCTTGTTATTGGTCGTTTCAGGCGCGATCCGCGAGGATACCCTTCCGACCTACAAAATGTAACGGCTCAGGTCTTCGTCCTGCGACAGTTCGGCCAGGTGGTCATCGACATAGGCGGCATCGATCGCGAGTGCCGTGCCGCTCTGATCCGAGGCTTCGAAGGACACGGTTTCGAGCAGACGCTCCATCACCGTGTGCAAACGACGCGCGCCGATGTTCTCGGTATTTTCGTTGACGTGAAACGCAACTTCGGCGAGGCGTCGGACGCCGCTTTCATCGAAACTCAGCGACACGTCCTCGGTGTGCAGCAAGGCCTTGTACTGAGATGTGAGGGATGCGTCCGGTTCCGTCAGGATGCGCACGAAGTCGTCGGTCGTCAGCGATTTCAATTCGACACGAATCGGGAAGCGGCCCTGAAGTTCAGGGATCAGGTCGGAGGGCTTGGAGACATTGAATGCCCCGGACGCGATGAACAGGATGTGATCGGTCTTCACCATGCCGTACTTGGTATTGACGGTCGAGCCTTCCACCAGCGGCAGAAGGTCACGCTGCACGCCTTCGCGCGAAACATCGGCGCCCTGGGTGCCGGAGCGCCGTGCGACTTTGTCGATCTCATCGAGAAAGACGATGCCTTGCTGTTCAACCGCTTCGAGCGCACGCGTCTTCATCTCTTCCTCGTCGAGCATTTTCGCGGCTTCTTCATCGGTGAGGAGTCGAAAGGCTTCCTTGACCTTGAGCTTGCGCCGTTTGCTGCGATTGCCGCCGAGATTCTGAAACATGCCCTGCAGCTGGCTCGTCATCTCTTCCATTCCGGGCGGCGCCATGATTTCCACGCCGACGGGCATGGCCTGTACATCGATTTCGATTTCCTTGTCGTCGAGTTTTCCTTCGCGCAGCATTTTGCGAAATTTCTGTCGGGTGTCGCTGTCGGCGGAGGGGGCGTCGGTATCCGACGTGAAGCCAACACCGCGAGAGGGTGGCGGCAGCAGCGCGTCGAGGACACGCTCCTCCGCGGAGTCTTCAGCGCGATGCCGGACTTTCGACATCGCATCTTCGCGCGTCATCTTGATCGACACGTCCATGAGGTCGCGCACGATACTGTCGACTTCACGGCCGACGTAGCCGACCTCGGTGAACTTGGTCGCTTCGATCTTGATGAAGGGTGCCTTGGCCAGGCGTGCGAGACGGCGCGAAATTTCAGTCTTGCCGACGCCCGTCGGCCCGATCATAAGAATGTTCTTCGGCGTGATTTCGCTGCGCAGTGGTTCGTCGACCTGTACGCGCCGCCAGCGATTGCGTAACGCGATTGCCACCGCACGCTTCGCTTCGTCCTGACCGATGATGTGCTTGTCCAGTTCCTGGACGATTTCCCTGGGCGTCATTTGCGACATAGTCGTTTCGCGCGTACGGGCGCGCTCCTACAATTCTTCAATGATGATGTTCTGATTGGTGAAGACGCAAATATCGCCTGCGATGCCGAGCGCCTTCTCGACGATCTCCCGCGCCTCGAAGTCGGTGTTTTGCAACAGCGCCATGGCAGCGGCCTGTGCGAATGGACCGCCGGAGCCGATCGCCATCAGATCATCTTCAGGTTCGATGACGTCGCCATTTCCAGAGACGACGAAGGAGCTTTCTTTGTCGGCGACGCAGAGCAGCGCTTCGAGGCGTCGTAGTCTTCGATCAGTGCGCCATTCCTTGGCGAGCTCGATGGCAGCGCGTGTCAGGTTGCCGTACTGCTCGAGTTTGGATTCGAACAGTTCGAACAGCGTAAAGGCGTCGGCCGTACCACCCGCAAAGCCCGCGATAACGCGGCCGCCGGCCAGCGGCCGAACCTTGCGCGCGTTGCCTTTCATGATCGTGTTGCCCATGCTGACCTGGCCATCGCCGCCGATCGCGACCTTGCCATTGCGGCGGACCGAGACGATGGTCGTCCCTCGAAATTGTTCCATGCGTGGTATTCCTGCTGTGGCGGCGGCTCGTCTTACTCGTTTGACGGCTAGTCTTTTTTGCGCGCCCGTGGATGTGTCTGATCGTATATCTGGGCCAAATGCTGGAAATCAAGGTGAGTATAAACCTGTGTGGTCGAGATGTTGGCATGCCCCAGTAATTCCTGCACGCCGCGGAGATCGTGGCTCGATTCGAGCAGGTGTGTCGCGAATGAATGCCGGAAGAGGTGTGGGTACACGTTGGTATCGATGCCCTGTCGCCGCGCCCAATGCGAGACGCGGGCCTGCACCGATCGAGTGCTGATGCGGGTGCCGCGATTGCTGACGAACAGGGCCGTCTCCTCTGCATTGGCCATTTCGGCGCGCGATTTCTGCCATCGAGTGAGCGCCTGCAGCGCGTGGCGACCGACGGGAACAATGCGGTCCTTGTTGCCTTTGCCTGTGACGTGCACGGTCCGACTGTGCATGTCGACATCGCCGCAATCCAGGTCTGTCAGTTCGGAAAGGCGCAGGCCGGACGAATACAGCAGCTCGAGTATGGCCCTGTCACGATCGACAATGGCGGTATCGCCCGGAATGTCGAGCAGACGGGCCATGCGGTCGGCGTCGAGGTTGCCGGGAAGGCGCTTCTTGCTCTTCGGTGCGGATACCGAGGTAACCGGGTTCCTGCTGACATGCTTCTCCCGCATCAGGTAACGAAAAAAAGTACGCGCGGCGGACAGCCGGCGCTGGATGCTCCTGGCACTCTGGCCTTTGCGAAAACTCGTGGCGGAGAAGGCCCGGATGTGTCCGTCGTCCAGGTCCGCCCAGCCGTCGATACCGACCTGTTCGCAATAGGCCAGCAGCACCTCGAGGTCGCGTCGATAGTTCTTGCAGGTCAGCGGTGACAGGCGGCGCTCGAATTCGAGGTGCCGGATGAAGCGATCGATCCAGCCTGAATGGGTCATCGGCGCGGTCTTAGTAGCGCTTCAACGCGCTCGCGATCAGCTCCCCGAGGCGTGTCAGGAAGTCAATGCTCATGCCGGGATGAAAGCGGTCCGAATCCACGCTGCCAACGGCGAGGAAGCCGATTTCAGCGCCCTTGCCGATCGGCACGAGTGCGGCGGATCCGATTTCCTCGGCATCATCGCGAAACAGGACCTCGCGCTGCGAGTCACGAATCTGCCCGCAGCGCGCACTGCTGCCGTCGAGAAATGTCTCAAATGGCTTCAGAGCGGCATCTTTACGGGCAACGACACGAAAGAAGCGCCCGATATCGATATCAGTAAACGACTCCGGATCGCCAAAAATAACGAGCACGGCCTGGTCGGCTCCAAACCCGCTGCGCATGGCTTCCTCCAGCGCTTTGACGGTCGCATGAAGGCCGCCCGCGGCCATTAGCTGCAGGGCCAGTTCGTGAATCTTGGCGGCGAGCAGGTCGTTCGCACGCGCCACGGAAATCAGCTCCTTGAGCTGGCGTTCGCGCTTCAGGTCCTTTTGTCGCAGCATCGAGACCTGCCGCTCCACGAGCGAGACCGTCCCGCCGCTGGAATGTGGCAGGTGCAGCGAGCCCAGCAGCCTTGCATTTCGTTCGAAAAAGTCGGGATGGGCGGCGAGGTAGTCGTGAACCGCTTGTTCTGACAGCTCTTCATCGACGTAGTCCGGTTTGGGTTGCGTACTCATACGTCCAGGGTTCCTTCAGAGATCAACTCGGCATTTCCGGTGAGCCAGACGGCTTCTGTGCCACCGCGCCAGCTTACCACGACTTGGCCGCCGGGCAGCCGGACGTCGACCTCGTCATCGAGCAGGCCGAGTTGCTGGCCGGCAACGACCGCCGCGCATGCGCCGGTGCCGCAGGCGAGTGTTTCGCCGACGCCCCGCTCGTGCACGCGCAGGTCGATGCTTGTGCGGCCGCGAATCGTCATGAAACCGACATTTGCCCGCTGCGGGAATCGCTCATGATGCTCTATTCTTGGCCCGAGGTCGGCGACCTCCGCGGTCGAGACGTCCGGTACTCGCAAAACGCAGTGCGGATTGCCCATCGACAGCACCAGTACATCGATATCTCGACCAGCGACGCTCAGCGTGTAAAAAGGGGCTCGGGCATCCGCAATAAACGGTATACGGCGTGGCTCGAATTCGGGGGCGCCCATGCTGACGGCAACGCGGCCGTCGTCTCTGACTTCAGCGCTTATCAGGCCGGCGGGACTCTCGAGTGTAATGGCAGTATTGTCTCGCCCTTCTTTCGACAGCAGGCTTGCGACGCAGCGCACGCCGTTACCGCATTGCTCGACTTCGGTGCCGTCCGCGTTGAACACGCGATAGCTTGCGGCATGCCCGGGATCTCGCGCCGGAGCTACCCACATCAGCTGGTCGAATCCGGGCCCGGTCGCGTCATCACCCAACTCGCGCACGCTCGACGCGTCGGGTGGAGGCAGGTCATTTCGACGCTGATCGACAACAAGAATCTTGTTCCCGGTTCCCTGCATCTTTACGTAGGCAACTTGCATTTTCGGAGTGTATCAGCCGTCAAATAGATGAATGGACTTTTGATCGCGGCCTCTGTAGTTTTACATAAACCACTTACCAAACTAACAACATTGCCCTTGGGGAGAGTCATGCGGCACATAATGGTCATGAATGCGAAAGGTGGCTGCGGTAAAAGCACCCTCGCAACAAACATCGCTTCCTACTTCGCTAGTCAAGGCGCCGCTGTTGCGCTGGCCGATTACGATCCGCAGCGCTCAAGCCTCGACTGGCTCGAACGCCGTCCCGAAAACCGCGCCGAGATCCATGGCGTTGCGGGCTTCGAGGGTGGCCTCAGGCGCGTTCCGCGCAATGCTGATTTCGTCATTATCGACGCGCCGGCGCGTTCGCACGGCACTGAGCTGACCGACCTCGTGAAACACGCCGAGACGATCGTGGTGCCGGTATTGCCGTCGACAATCGACATGCAGGCGACGACCCGATTTGTCGACGAGCTCAAAGCGGTCGGCAAGGTTTCACGCAAGCAGGCAAAGATCGCCATGGTTGCCAATCGCGTTCGTGACAACACGCTCATCTTTGACGATCTGGATGAGTATCTCACCAAGATGCGCGTGCCCTACATCGCGGCACTGCGTGAGGCACAGAATTACGTGCGCGCCTATACGCGCGGTCTCGGCATCTTCGAGCTGCCCGAGTACCTGGCATGGCCCGACTGGGAAGAGTGGGAGCCGCTGACGGCCTGGCTGCGCAGCGTTCGCAGCCAGCCATAGAGCCTGGCGGCCGTCACAGGCTGGCTTTTATACCGTCCTCCGGATTGGCATAGCGCGGCGTTACGCCCAGTACCTCGCGCATTTTCGTCGTGTCGACACGACGCGATTCCGTCAGGAATGACAGGCGTTGCGGCGAAAACTCGGCGCCGGCACGTTCGCGACTGATTTCGGGTGGAGCCGGCAGTCCTGACTGCCGGGCTACCTCGCCCGCGAACCAGGTTGCGCTGCGGTGGTCACCGTCACCCACGTTATAAATCCCCGCAGGCACTCGTTTCGACAGGGCGGCGACACAACAATGCGCCAGGTCGTCGACGTGGACCCGGTTGCCCGGATTGGCGCTGGCCTTCGAAAGCACCGGTAATTGCGCTTGAATGCGCTCGATGCCCAACCGCCCCGGACCGTAAATGCCGGGTGCCCGGAGAATGACCAGGTCGACATCGTTCTTCTCGGCCCAGGCGGTCAGCAGCATCTCGGCCGCTACGCGTCGCGCCGACCTTTGGTTCGAGGGATTCACCGGCGAGGCCTCGGTGACCGTTCCGCCCTCGCAATCGCCGTAGACGCCGGTGGTGCTGATATAGACGAAACGCGCCGGTGTCGGTTCTAACAGCGAGACGAAGCCTTGCAGGCGATCATCGGGCGGGCTGCCTTTGGGCGGGACCGTGTAGATAACGGCATAGCGTCGCGGCAGCGCTATAGGTAACGATGTTGCCGAATCAAGATCGAAGATCTTTGCCTGTCTCTTGGTCTCGATCGCCGAGCGACTGAGTCCCAGGACAGACCGCCTGGGCAGCCGGTCAAGCACGCGTCGACCCGTATACCCGATGCCGGTTATGAGGGTGAACATCTTTCCGGGGACGACACTAGGTCTTGCCGTCATCCATGTGCGGGATCGCCGTTAACGGTGCGGGCGCGACCATTCCCAGCCCGTCGCGATACGCCTCGGCGGCGGCATCGGCTTCCCCCATCTGGTTGAGCAGCGCCCCATATTCCTGGTAAGCCTCGGGTGTCGGCCGCAGGCTGATGACGGTCTCGAGATAGCTTCTCGCCTTACCCCAGAGTTCGTTGCGCAGGCAAAGCCGGGCGGCGGCGAGCAACAGGTCCGGATCGTCACCGCGTTTCTTTAACCAGACTTCAGCCCGTTTCAGTTGTTTTGTTGTGTCCGTTGCTTCAACCAGTCCGAACAGCCGCACGAGTGGGCCGCTCCAGTTCGACTTGAGGGCGGCGGCCAGCTCTTTTTCCACGCGGTCGTTTTGTCCCGACCGCATCAGGCCTTTGTAATAGGCTTCGAGCAACCGCGGGTTGTTCTTGTGCGCCCGCGCTACATTTTTCCAGGCCTCTGCAACAGCGTCACCATCCGCCGCACGGTTGAGCGCTTCTTCGCGAACGCGAATCGTCCATGCATCCAGCAATTCGGGTTTCAGTTGGCTGTTCTTCTTGAGTCGCGGCAGTAATTCAGACAGCGATTGCCAGTCTTCGAGGTCGAAGTAAAGGCGGCCCAGCAACGACAATGCATGGGCATGGTCTTTCGAGTTTTCGTCAAGACGCCGCAGAGTCGCAAGTGCCTGTTCCGTCTGGCCGCGGTCGAGCTGAAATTCGGCCTGGGTCAGCAACACCGCGTTGGCAGCTTCGGGCGTTTCCTGGTAGGCAAGCCGCAGCCATTCATCACGCCGGTCGTCGAGGCCTTGCAGGTGTGCGGCACGAGCGGCCTGTAGATAATTGAACAACGGCGAGTCGCTGGTGCTCGCTGCACGGGCCAGCATTTTTTCGCCGCGCGCGAAATTGCCTTCGGCAACTTCGATCATGCCACGCGTCATTTTCTTTCCGGAGCGCGCCGAACGATAGCGACCGGCGGCTTCACCGAGGCGGCGCGGCGCCAAAACAATCTTGCGAATCAACCAGATCGCAAACAGCAAAACGACAGTGATGCCCAACAGGACGGGCACCGACATTTCGACGATGTAGCCGCGGAAATTGATGATGACATAGCCCGGGTCGGCGAGCAGGAAATGGGCGGCGAACGCGCTGACGAACAGCGCTACGACAACGATGATGCCGAAGATCATTGCGCGCTCTCGCTCAAGATTCGAAATTGCCGCAGCAGACGCAGCGATTCGGAAATATCCGGCACGGAGGTCGTGAAAATGTCGCTCCGGATTTCGGCCAGGGTCTCTTGTGCACTGGCGACCTGGGCACTCTCGTTGTCGAAATATCTTGACAGGAGCGCGCTGGTGTCGTCGAGGGTCTGCTCAAAAACCACGTGTTCGCCGCGCAGCAGTGCGAGCCGTGCCGATTGCAGCTGCAATGCGAGGTTGCTGCGCAGGAATGCTTCGGCATCGGGCGAAAGCAATGCAATCTTGCCGCCATCGGGCGGCGTCACTTTGACGAGGTCCGACATTGCGCTTTTCATCGACGACCAGGCGCGAGCGGCCCCACTTTGTTCGTCATCGATGGGCTGCGAATCCTTACTTCTGGTTTTTTCGGCGCTCCCGACGGGAAGTGACTCCACGACGCGCGCGAGGCTTGCCAGCGTGAGCGTTGCCCCGGCAATGTCGGGCTTCTCCATGACGTCGAGTGCGGCCAGCTCATCGGATATCGCGCGACGCACGTCCGTCAAAGCGGGATTACCCATTTGTACGATGCGTTCGTCGGCCATGCCGAGCGCCAGGGCTGCGAGTTGTGGATTGTTGGAAAGCTGTAGCTGCGCGTTCGCAATTTGCAGGTAATACTCGGCCTCGGCGAGCAACCAGGTGTCGCGGGCACTTTTGGACACTCCCGCGAGCGATGCCATCGTGCTTTCGAGTGTCGACATCCTGGAAGGCAGCGCACTTAGAGCGCGTACACGTTCATCGAGTTCTTGTCGCAGATTGTCAATTTCGGTCGCAGCGTCACTATCCCTGCCGTCGAGTTCGGTCAGCCGCGTACCCAGCGAAGACAGGTTGTCCTGAGTCGCCGAAACACGACTGCCGAGGCTGGCAAGGGCATCGTCCGCGCTACTGTCGCCGGCGGCCAGCCAGTCACGCGAGACCGTGTAGCCAACGGCTGCGCTGGCGATCAATGAGAGCAGCAGGGCCAGCCAGGCGACGGAATTGCCACGCGGTTTGGCCGGTTTTTCCTCGACCAGAGCGTCCGGCTCGGCCAGGGTTTCGACCTCTCCCGTATCTTCGGTGGACGAACTATCATCGTCAGTGCGTTCGTCGTCAGTGGTTTCGTCGCGAGTGGGTTCGAGTTCCGGGTCTTTCTCTGTTTCGCTCATGGTGCTGATCCGCTGTCGTTCGGGTGGAGTGCAATGATCGCTTCGACCATCTCGTTGGCCTGAGGGCCCGACGCGAGGATGGCTCGGGAAGCAGGGTACCGATCCAGTGCTTCTTTTAACACACGACCGGCCGGCGTCACCAGTGGGGTCGATTCGATCTGACGTTTGCACCATTCGGGCAATAATGCATGCAGGTTTTGCAGTGTTTGCACGCTCATCGCCGTTATCACGTTGATATCGCCCTGTCGCCAGCGCGATTCGATATCCGCGAGGGTCTGCGCGCTGATTTCGGGTAACCGGCGCTCATACACCGAAAGGTACTCGACAACGGCGCCTCTCTCAGTGAGCTCCTCGGCAAGCAGTTCGCGTCCGTTATTGCCGCGAATAATGCGCACGTGTTGCCCCGCAATGTCGCGCAAAGCGGGCTCCAGTAACAGGTGTTCGGAGTCGAAACCGCTGGCCGGCTGAATTTCGACAATGTGACCGGCCGACTCGATGGCGGCGGCGGTCGCCGGGCCGATAGCGGCGATTTTACCGCCATGCGTATACCGCAATCCGTATTCGACGGCGTTGCG
The DNA here is from genome assembly GCA_013001045.1 of Woeseiaceae bacterium. Taxonomy (GTDB): domain Bacteria; phylum Pseudomonadota; class Gammaproteobacteria; order Steroidobacterales; family Woeseiaceae; genus UBA1847. Next base: position 91,372 of record JABDNG010000064.1, read on the forward strand.
ACTGACGAACACCACAATATCGGGCTTTGCGAGTCGCGCTGCTTCCGTTGCAACCACGTTTGCGTCCAGCGCGGCAATTTCCATGACGGGAAAGCAGTAGGCGGTTCCACCCGCCGCCTCGATGGCCGAAACGAGCTCGATGGCCTGCGTTCGTGGCCGCGTCACGAGTACGCCAACACCCTCGAGCGATGCGTTAGTCATGTGCGGTACCGGCGGCATCGAGCAATTCTCGCGCACCCCGCTCAAGCAAGCGAGCGGCCAGCGCCACTCCGAGCTCCTCGGCGTCCTCTGCATCCCCGGTCGCAGAGTCGCGAATCGATTCGCTGCCATCGGGCAGCGCGACCAGCGCGGTCATACTGAGTTCGGTGCCGTCAACGATGGCATAGGTCGCCACGGGCGACTGGCAATCCGCCTGCAACGTCTTTGCAATTGCGCGTTCGGCAAGCGTGGTGCGCACGGTTGTCGCGTGATTGAGCTGACCCAAGACGGTGCGCAGGGATGAATTATCGGACAAGCATTCGACTCCGACAACGCCCTGAGCCGCTGCCGGCAGCATTTCGGACGGCAGGAACTGCTGACTGATGTGCTGCTGCAATTCGAGGCGTTCGAGCCCAGCGGCGGCAAGAATGATCGCGTCATAGTCGCCATTTTGCAGTTTCGCCAGGCGCGTGTTCACGTTGCCGCGCAGCGGTTCGATCCTCAGGTCCGGGCGCATCATCTTCAGTTGCGCCTGTCGCCGTAAGCTCGAGCTGCCGACCAGGGCGCCTCTCGGCAGATCGCGCAACTGCACGCCATCCAGCGCAACGAGCGCGTCGGCGTGGTTGGCGCGCTCGAGCACGGCTGCGACGCAAAACCCGTCAGGCATATCGGCGGGAACGTCCTTCATTGAATGCACGGCGATATCGGCTGCGCCTTTTTGCATCGAAACCTCGAGTTCCTTGATGAACAGGCCCTTGCCGCCAATCTTCTGCAGGCTGCGATCAAGGATTTCGTCACCACGCGTCGACAATGGCACTAGCGTGACGTCCTCGACTTCGGGAAGCGCAAGCAGCAAGGCGGCGACATGGTTGGCCTGCCAGAGCGCCAGCGCACTCTTGCGTGTTGCAATACGGATATTCATAGCTTTTATGATTCTTTCAAACGCCGACGGACTTCGGCAACATGCCGGCGACTGATTATCAGCTCTTTGTCATCGACATGCGAGCCATCGCGCAGTACCACGCGATGCTTTCCATCGGTGATCTTCTCAATCTTCCTGATTCTGTCCACCGCCACCAGGGCGGCGCGATGAATACGAACGAAGCGGTCCTCGAATTCCGCGGCCAGCGACTTCAACGAATCATCGAGGAGATCCTTACCGCCCTCATGCTCGACGCGCACGTATTTCTGATCAGCCAGAAAACACCAGATGTCTGATATAGGGATCAGCTTGAGTTCGCCGTGAGACCGCGTGCAGACGTGACGACGCGCCGTATCGGCACTGGATTGCGATGCTATTTGTCTCAGTGTGTTGCCCGCAAGCTTCGAGGCCTGATCGAGCGCAGCAGCCAGCCGCGAACGGCGTACGGGCTTCAATACGTAACCGACGGCGCGCGCCTCGAATGCGTCGACGGCATATTCGTTATAGGCGGTCGTGAACACCACGGCCGGTGTGCGCTCGAGCGCGTTGAGGTGGTGGGCGGTCTCGATACCGTCGAGGCCGGGCATTCGTATGTCGAGCAATACGACGTCCGGTTCGAGCTCGGCGGCAAGTGACAGGGCGTCGCGGCCATTGCTCGCTTCGCCAACTACCTCGTAGTCGTCATCGCCCTGCAACAGTTGTCGCAGGCGGTCGCGGGCCGGTTTTTCATCGTCAACGATCAAAATTTTCACGACGATGCCTCGTCATCGGGGAATCGCAGGGTCACCGTGTAAAGACCGTTGTCGACATCGACATCAACCGTGCCACGGCTGCCGTAAGCGAGTTCGAAGCGCTGACGGATATTGGACATTGCCATCTGGTTTCCGGCCTTACTGCGTGCCTTGCCTTCGGCGATCGGGTTGGACATTTTGACCACCAGGGTCTTGCCGTCGCGTCTGCCGGAGACGAGTACATCGCCGCCGTCCGGAAGCAGTTCAATACCGTGGTAGATGGCGTTCTCCAGCAATGGCTGAAGCGTAAGGTGTGGAATGCGTACCCGCATCGGCAGGTCAGCAATGTCCCAGCGTACGTTCAGACGGTCACCGAGGCGCAGTTTCTCAATGCGCTGGTAGATTGCCGCGATTTCCAGTTCCTGTTTGAGCGATGAGCGGTCTTCCGGGTTACTCATCGTCGCGCGCAACAGGTCGGACAAATCCTCGACGGCCTCTTCCGCCTGCGCCGGGTTGCTCCGGGTCAGCGACGCAATTGTATTCATACTGTTGAAAAGGAAGTGTGGTCGAATCAGTGCTTGCAATGCACTGATACGCGATTGAGCTTCGAGAACAATACTGCGACGCCACTCGCTGGAGATGTACATGTATCGCATTGCCAGGGCGATGACGATCGAGCTGATCGCGAACGTACGCAGAATGAATGTCATGTGCGCGTCGTCGATGATGGTCGACTGGCCGAAGATGCGAATAACCTGCCAGGAAAGCTCCGACAAAACGAGACACAAGGCCTCGAGCACGACAAAGCTGATGACGAACGCACGTGTTTTGCCCGCGCTTTCCAGCTGCTTGCGCAGCAGGCACATAACCGCCGAACCCAACAAGGCAAGCCACAGGACGAAGAAAGAGGTTTTCGAAAGCTCGATCAGGAAACGGCCCGGCACCTCATGCGCAGCGAGCGTAAGAACGATTGCGACAAGCTCGGCAACGAGTACGATGACGAACACCGTGCCGGGCGCGCAGAAGTCCGGAAGATAGGCCTGAGTTTCTTCTTGCGTAGGCTCTGTTGCTGCGGTCAAACGAGCGCTCCTGCGACGTCAAGCTGGCATTGTAGCGCAGCAGCCGGGCCACGCCCTGTCGGGCGTATCAGGAGGTGCAATTCTCCGAGATGAGCTCTTCAACGCGGTCGCGCGCTTCTTGAGCCTGTGTCTCATCGAGATAAACACGTTCGCCATTTTCATCCTGGCGATAGAGCCTGCGAGACTGAATGAAGGTCTGGAGGCGTGCACGGTAGGAATCGCACTTTTTCTGTTTGTCGGCAGCCGCTGCTTCTTCTTGCGCAGCCGCTTTCTTCTCCTCATCGGCCTTGGCTCTCGCGTCTCGTCGGGCAGTACGGCTTGCGGTCTGAGTCTCTACCTGGCGTTGTACGGAGCTCGAATCAGTACGACTGTAGGACAGCGCCATAAGCTCTTCGGTCCTTGATCCTGACGGGCGGTCTTCATAGTGAACATTGCCGTCGTCATCGGTCCATTTGTAAACCTCATTGGCCATGGCGCCAGTTCCGAGCGTCAGGGCCAGTAGCGAGAATCCAATCAATAACCGTTTGCGTTTCATTTGTGTCCGTCCGAAGCGATGTGCGCCGCCCATAAGGCGCTGAGTTACAATGTATTAGAGCATCATTTCACCGATTTTGCTGTGACCGTATTCACAATCAATTGCGACATTCGGCACGTTCTTTCGAGACACAAAAAAAGCGGGCCTTGCGGCCCGCTAAGTGTTTGCTTCATTGGGGAATTTTGTGTTCGATATCAAGAAGATGGCGGCGCCACCGGGGTCTCGTTATGACAACTCCGGCGACGCCACCGGGGGACTATTCAGCCGACGTAAATTCGGGGTAAGCCTCGAGCCCGCATTCGCCGATGTCGACACCTTCGTACTCTTCCTGTTCCGAGACGCGGATGCCCATAATCAACTTCAGTACAAACCAGACAGCCAGGCTGACCAGGAATGCCCAGGCGAAGATGCTGACGACACCGACAATCTGACCGATGAAGCTCGCATCGCCATTAGTGAACAGAACCGCCATGACGCCCCAGATGCCGACCGTGCCATGCACTGATATCGCGCCAACCGGATCGTCGATCCTGATCTTGTCAAAGGCGACGATCGATGCGACAACGATAAGGCCGCCAACTGCGCCGATCGTGGTCGCCACAATAGGTGACGGCGACAATGGGTCAGCTGTGATAGCAACCAGTCCGGCGAGTGCGCCATTAAGCGCCATCGTCAGGTCCGCCTTGCCAAACCAGATGCGTGACAGGATAAGCGCAAAGACCAGTCCGCCAGCCGCTGCCATATTGGTATTGACGAATACCAGTGAAACAGCATTCGCTTCGCCGACGTCGGATACCTTGAGCTCCGAACCGCCGTTAAAACCGAACCAACCCAACCAGAGTATCAGCGTGCCAAGCGTGGCGAGGGGCAAATTGCAGCCGGGGATAGCATTGATTGCACCATTCTTGCCGTACTTGCCCTTACGAGCACCCAGCACGATGACGCCAGCCAGTGCCGCCGCAGCGCCACACAGATGCACCGTTCCAGAGCCTGCGAAGTCGAAGTAGCCGAAGCGCTCTGTCAGGAATCCACCGCCCCAGTTCCAGAAACCCTGGATCGGGTAGATAAAGCCCGTCAAAGCGACCGCAAATGCAAAGAACGACCACAGCTTCATGCGTTCGGCAACGGCGCCCGAAACGATTGACATTGCGGTTGCGACAAACACGACCTGGAAGAAGAAGTCCGACAGGTTCGAGTAGTAGGTGTCGCCGCCGCTGGCAAGGACATCGGCTGAGGAATTGTCGCTGGTCGTCAGCAGACCATCGCCAAACTGAAGAAACAGATTGGATGCCTCGCCTGGATACATGATCGTGTAGCCGCACAGCATGTACATGATGCACGCTATTGAATAGAGACCAACATTCTTCGTCAGGATCTCCGCGGTGTTCTTGGCGCGCACAAGGCCGGCTTCGAGCATCGTGAAGCCCGCCGCCATCCACATGACGAGCGCGCCCATCACGAGAAAGTAGAACGTGTCGAGCGCATAGGCCAGTTCTGTCACCTGCGCCGCTATTTGAGTTGTTTCTTCCACAACAAAACCCCCTTTTAATTAAACGGCTTCGCTACCGGTCTCACCGGTACGAATACGAATGGCCTGAACAAGTTCGGTGACAAAAATCTTGCCGTCCCCGATTTTGCCGGTGCGTGCTGTATCGGTGATCGCCTCGATGACCTGCTCAAGGATGTCGTCGGCAACCGCCAATTCAATTTTTGCTTTGGGCAGGAAATCGACGACGTACTCGGCGCCTCGATACAGTTCGGTGTGGCCACGCTGGCGGCCGAATCCCTTGACCTCGGTGACCGTAATGCCCTGGATACCGATGTCCGCGACGGCTTGTCGCACGTCATCCAGTTTGAATGGCTTGATGATCGCGGTGATCATTTTCATTTCTGATTCCCCTGTGAATAAAAAGGGGCGGCCTTACGGACGCCCCGACTAGAGTTACTGCAGGTCGAAAGACTTGCCGATCGTGAAGACAATCGAGTTGTTGTCGGTTGGTGAACCGCTGTCGACATCTTCAAGTCCGCTCAGCATCTTGTCGTTGAAAAGGACGTAGACGCCGAGATCAATGTCCGCAACCGTCGCGCCGTAGCCCAATTCGAAATACTCACCGTCGGCATCTTGAGAGAAGCCGGCATACTTGCCGTACAGACCGTTCTTCTCGAGTGTCAGCGAGTAGTAGGTGTAGTCCTGTGTCGGGCCGGTGAAGTTGTCGTACTCACCAATGGCAACGTCGATCGTTGCGATCCCGTAGCCACCGCTGAGATTGATTTCCTGGTAGGTGTCGTCAAAGTCCTGCGTGTAGTAGTAGCCGGTAAAGCCAATGCCGTAACTGAAGTCGCCAACTTCTCCGCCATAACCAAAGTAGCCGTCGACCTCGAGACCAGCAGCATCGCTGCCGCTATAGCCGGCCGACTGGCCATCACTGACGTCCGCGGCCCAAACGCCCGCGTAGAATCCGCCCTGTTCAAAATCGACGCCACCACTGGCTGACGACTGTGCTTGAAAAATGCCGCGGAAAAAGTAGTCGCTGGCAAAGCCCAAATTTGCGGACCATTCGGCGTGCACCATTCCGCTCGATAACAATGTGATCGCGACGAACGCGGTTTTTCTAACAGTCATTTCCTATTGCTCCCATATTAAAAGATGGCCTAAAAGGCCGCTGTCGTTTCCTATAGAGCAGATACCGTGCCAACTCCTGGAAATGCTTGTTAATCAACAGGTAACAGAAAATGCGAAAGCAGGTGTGCACCAATCTGGAGCAGCGTTTTGAGCGTCTTGCCCTGTTTTGGGGGGCAAGGCGCGTTATTGCGCACTTCGTCTGCGTACGCGACTGGTGTTTTGAGGCCACCTCAGGTATCAAGCCGGTATGAGTGATGAATCGATCGAAAATCTGGCTAAGAAACTGGCCGAGTCTGTGCCCGAGGGCCTGCGCGTCCTGCGGGACGAAATGGAGAACAACTTTCGTTCGGTATTGCGTGCGTCCTTGAGCAAGCTGGACCTCGTCACGCGGGAGGAGTTTGACGTGCAGGAGGCCGTACTCGCGAGAACGCGCGAGAAACTCGAAGTGCTGGAGGCGAAGCTCGAGCAGCTTGAAGAGAACGACGGGTAGCTACACGCCGCGGCGTACAAGTCTGGCCATGGAGGGCCGAACAGATGAGTCTCGCTATTCTGCATTGCCGCGCGCAATACGGCATCGCGGCACCGCCCGTGACTATCGAGGTCTTTCTTTCGGGCGGACTACCGGCGTTCACGATCGTTGGTATGGCGGAAACGGCGGTACGCGAGAGCAAGGACCGGGTGCGTGGCGCGCTGTTGAGTTCCGGCTTCGAGTTTCCGCAGCAACGCATCACCATAAGCCTGGGTCCCGCGGACATGCGCAAGACGGGTGGGCGCTACGATCTCGCCATTGCGCTTGGAATCCTCGCTGCCCGTAAACAATTTCCCAGGGCCGCCCTGTCCAATGTCGAGTTCTACGGCGAACTTGCGTTGAGCGGTGAGTTACGCCCGGTACCCGCCATGTTGCCGGCTATTCTGAAAGCGCGTGATGCGGGTCGGGCAGTCGTGCTACCCGCACAGAATCGAGCCGAAGCCGCGCTCGCCAAAGCCGAGGTGTTCCCGGCTTCATCCTTGCTGGAGGTCACGGCGCATCTTGGCGGGCGAGCACCCATTGCTCCTCTCGAACAAGCGGTGCCAAATGAGCAGGCACCGACAGCGCACGACCTGGTTGACGTCAAGGGCCAGCAGCATGCGAAACGCGCGCTCGAAATCGCAGCGGCCGGCGGCCACAATCTCTTGTTCATCGGCCCACCAGGCACCGGCAAGAGCATGCTGGCGCGCCGGTTGCCCGGAATATTGCCGTCGATGAGTGAGGTCGAGGCGCTCGAAACGGCGGCGATCGATTCGGTGCTGGGCAAACCGCTTGATCTCTCAGGTTGGCGGCGGCGACCGTTTCGGGCGCCACATCACACGGCTTCCGCCGCGGCGCTTGTGGGTGGTGGTCACGTCCCGCGACCCGGCGAGGTATCCCGGGCACACAACGGCGTCCTGTTCCTCGACGAGTTGCCCGAATTCAATCGCAACGTGCTCGAGGCATTGCGCGAGCCGATGGAAACCGGCGCCATAACGATATCGCGTGCCGCACGACAAGCCGAGTTTCCGGCGAAATTTCAGCTCATTGCGGCCATGAATCCCTGTCCCTGCGGTTACCTCGGAGACAGTCAGGCCGATTGCCGTTGCAGTGGCGATCGTGTCGCAAATTATCGGGGCAAAGTGTCGGGGCCGCTGCTTGATCGAATTGACCTGCATGTCGAAGTGATGCGCCCCTCGACCACGGTACTAAGGTCGGACAATGCGGGCGCCGACGACAGCACGACGGTCGCGAGGCGCGTCAGGGGTGCCTGGTGTTTGCAGATGCAGCGATCAGGAATGCGCAACTCACAGCTGCAGGGCGAACAACTTGCCGAACATTGTGATGCGGATGATCGATGCTGGGTACTACTCGAGAATGCAGCCGAGCAGTTCAATTTGTCGGCGCGCGCGCATCAGCGCGTGCTTCGGGTCTCGCGAACGATCACGGACCTTGCCCAAGAAACGAAGATCGCGCCTCCGCATGTCGCGGAAGCGTTGTCATTGCGCTGCCTGGATCGGCGCTCCTGAAGGGAGGCTACTGCGACTCGTTAACCATGTAATCGACGGCGTCCGCGATTTCACCATCCGAAAGATCCGTGCGGCCGCCTTTCGCCGGCATGTAGCCGGCCGAACCGGTGTAGCCCTCAATCGCATGTCGCGTCAATACGTCGATACCCTGTGCGATTCGCGGTGCCCATACCGCCGCGTCACCAACAACTGGGGCGCCGCCTACGCCCGCCGCATGGCAGGCGAGACAAGCCGAGTTGTAGACCTGCGGGCCCGTCATTGCGGTTGCGACGGGTTCGGGCTCTACCACAGCCGTGACGGTCGGTGCCGGAGCGTCATGTTCTTCGCCGGGCAGGTATACGTCACCGACCGGGCGAATGCGTTCATGCACGGCCGCTTGATATTCGTCGGCGTCGCGCGTGTAAACACCCTGTGTCAGGTCTGACATCTTCATTGCCAGAACGAGAATCGCGAGTGCGACTGCGGCAAGAACGCCTATGACGAGGGAGTACATGTCAAAAAAACTCTGATCCCGACTCAAGTTACTGCTCCGAAGCTTGATGGCCTGATTTGGCCGGACGACGTGTCCGGCAATGGCGGGCGATTATATCTCATCAGCGCGATTCCGCGAGCGTTTCGAGCATCAGCCCCATGAGCTCTTCAGCGAAGACGGCGGCGGCCTGGCGCGCGGCCTCTCTGTCAGTCTCGTCGCCGACCTCGTAAGTCGCCGATGGCACGCCGTAGCGACGGTACATGTAGTTCTTTCCGACAACGGGGTTTTCCCCCGGTCCGGCGTCATTCGTAAATGCGTAGTCGCTGAGCCGCGGCGCGGCTCGGGAAAACCACCTCTCAAAGAAATTCGGGGGGTCTGTGGGCACAGTCTCGTCTTGCGTATAAAACACGTTTCGATCGGTCGAGTGAAAGTCCAGGAAAACGCGAATCCTTTTGCCTTCCGCATCAAGCCGGTCCAGCAACTCGCCGACCATGCGAGTCTCAGGCTGTTTGAAGACGCCCCAGTCACGGTTGAGATCGGTGCTGCCGCGGTTATGGCGCCAGTTTCCGTCAAGTACGCCGTCCGGGTTCAGTAATGGTATGGCGATGATTTGAAACTGCGTACGAAAGCGTCTTGCCACTTCGGTATTGGCAAGTAATGTTTCGGTGAAGGAAAAGAATCCGAATGCACCGGAAACCTCAGGAGGATGCTGACGGCCGACCAGGAACAGGACGTCCTTCGCCGACGGGTTGCTGACAAGGTAGCGAATGGGTTGCTCGGCCATCGAGTAGCCGAGTAACTCCAGTTCGGCGTCGGTCCGCTCCGCAGTATGCGAGGTCCAGACCTCGTAGATTGCTGGCATCACGAGTTCCTGCGCCGATACCCAGACGGCATCGGTTCCGAGCGGCACGATTATCGTTGCGAGCGAGCCGTCGTCGGACACTTGCACGTTTTTCTCGTCAAGCGCAGACCAGCTCAGGCTGTCGGTACTGATTTTCGGAATGTAGCGGTGTTTGTGGTTGGTGTAGTGCAAAGAGATAACTGCTGTCGTCGCTTCAAAAGGGTCGAGTTGGAACGAATACCACGGACTGGGATTGATGTAGCCGGCGTCTTCAGGACGTATCGAAAGTCGCACGTGGTCTGCCGCAACCACTTCGCACCGACCACGGCGTGCACCGCCAAAGCCGTCGACGACCGTGAACGACGCCGTTTTGCACGGTGTGCCGGCGTCGAATACAGGAGCCTGCGTTACGCATGCGCCCAGCAAGAGAACAAGAGTGACGGAAGCGGCTTTTCTGAACATGGTTTGCCTTATTCTTTTCGAGGTGACGAAACGATCGAATGAGCGATGTCGTGACCTGACGCGCACGCCAGGGTCCAGCCAAGCATGCCATGGCCCGTATTCAGATACAGGCCCTCTATACGGGATGGCCCCACAAGCGGTTGACCGTTGGGTGTCATCGGCCGAAAGCCACCCCAGGTTGTTCGTTCACTACTCTCGTAGTCGGCGGCGAGTGGCGCGGCGTCGCGGGCAACGGCCAGTAAGGTATCGATGCGTTCCGAGTCCCGTTCGCTGCCAAGCCCCTTGAAGTCGGCGAAGCCCGCGATTCGCAAGTCGCCGTTCATGCGACTGAATACTATTTTTTTGTTCAGGACCGTGACACTTGCTTGAGGCGCCGCATCGCGTGCCGGCAGCGTCACGCTGTAACCCTTTACGGGATAGACGTGCGGATTGATGCCGACAGACTTAAGGAGTTGTCCGCTCCAGGCGCCGTTACACACAACGACGGCGTCTGCCGACAGTCTTCCTTGCGCCAGTTCTATAGACTGAAGACGATTCCCCTCTTTGTGCAAACGCTTGACGGTCTCGCTCAGCCTGAAGGCAACGCGTCCGGATTTTTCGAGCATTTTTTTCAGTCCGACCGTAAACAGGCGTGAGTCGGCAACGGAGTCTCTCTGCGAGTACACGGCAGCAGTAAAGTTCTCGTCCATGCTGGCGAGTGCAGGCTCGATTTCGATAGCAGCCTGCCGGCTCAATACGTCGGTCTCGCAGCCGAGTTGCATCTTGAGTGCCGCATTGGCTCGTGCTTCGCGAACATCCGCCCCCGAATGCAGGAGCACCAGCTTGCCGGCCGCACGGTGTGAAAACTCGAACGGCACTCGCTTGTGCAATTCCTGCATCAATGTTTCGGATCGCAATGCAGCCTTCAAGACAGCCAGGGTATTCTGTTGCGCGCGCCGATTTGTGCATTGCGACAGGAATCGCAGTCCCCACGGAATCAGCTCGGGCGTGAGTCGTACGCGATAGCCGCGATCGCGGCCGGCGACGATGCCCGGAATCCTGAAGAGAAACCGTGGTTTCGCCAGCGCGTCGGTAAAGCTGTAGGAGAGTTGTCCGGCGTTCGCGTAGCTTGCGCCACGCGCAACATCGGATGCACGATCGACGACCGTAACCTGGCATCCGAGTTCAGACAGGTAATACGCGGTGGTTACACCGATAACTCCGGCGCCAATGACGACGACGTGCATAGAGCATCCTTGAGAATTCTGACAGCTGGAGATTCGCTGCTAGTATAACCAGAGGTCTCGCAACAAAGACGCACCTTATGAAGCTCGCTTTAGTCACATTGGCCGTTGCTGGCTTGGCACTGAGCAACATTGCTGTTGCCAGTCCAGTGGACGTACGGGGTCGTATTGTCGACGAGGCGGGAGTTGCCATTGCTGGCGCCATCGTTGCGGTAGGAAACGTCTCGCACGATGTTGGCGCTGATGGCGAGTTCAATTTTGCACTGGACTCGCCAACGACCATTAGCCTGCGCGTGGCAGCGCCTGGTTATTACACGTTCTTGCATACACTGCATCGTTCTGACTTTGTTATGGGACGTCCGGCCGTTGTGCCTGACATCGAACTGGTTGAGAAAAAATCGGGGCGCACACTTATGGTGTTCGCAGGCGACGCAATGCTTAGCCGCCGTTATTTCGAGCCGCGGGCCGGCGAGCCGACGCTGGTACGGCGAGCAAGCGTTCTTGGCGACGGCAAGCAGTTACTCATGCACGTGCAGCCTTACATCGAGCTTGCAGATGTCGCATCGGTGAATATGGAGACGCAGCTTTCGAATGAAATGCTGACCAATCCTGTCCCCAAGTCCGTGACGTTTTATTCGCCACTTGAGTTGGCAGAATTGCTGCAATGGGCCGGTTTTGACTACGTGGCGCTCGGCAACAATCACCTCTACGATTATCGTGACGCGGGCTTACGTTCGACTTTCGACGCGTTGGCGGCGACCGAACTCGCCTACTCTGGCGCCGGCTTCAATGAGGAGCAAGCGCGTAAACCGGCGAGCCTGGTAATCGACGGCCGTGATCACCACTTCCTGAGTTACGTCGGCTGGCCCGGTACATTCGCGCCAACCCAGGTTGCAAGAGGATCGAAAGGCGGAGCAGCGCTCGGCGATTCAGCGTTCATCACACAAGATCTCGGCGCATTACCCGCCGATGCGATATCGGTACTGCAGCTGCACGCAGGCCTGGAATATGCCGAGACACCGGCACTCTCAGAGCGAACAACGCTTCGCCAGGCGATCAGGGACGGAGCGGATATCGCGATCGGTCATCATCCGCACGTGCTGCAGGGGTTCGAGATATACCGCGATCGCCTCATCGCTTACTCACTCGGCAATTTTCTGTTCGATCAATACCACTACGCGACCCAGCTCGGCATGCTGCTTTATGTCTGGATGGATGGGGACGAACTGCATCGCGCCGAGGCTGTGCCCCTGCACATCAACGGCTACCTGCCAACGCCGGCAACGGGACTGTTTCGATACGCGGTGCTGGCGCGATTGGCACGGCTGACCGACTCGAGTGTCTGCATGCGGGCCAGCGGATTTCACGCCGTCGTCGACTCATGCGATGGCAAAGCGCGGGCGCCGACAGCTGTCACAATCGACGATTCCACGAGTAGCGCTCCCATGCACCTCAGAAGCCTGGGGGCGTCACCTTTGCAGGCGTTGAAAGTCGAATCAGCTGATCGGCCGTATCGGCTGGGGCTCGATCTGCTCAATCGCGGTGATTTCGAGTATGCCCGCTTATATGGCGCGCATGACCGGACCTGGATCGTGGGTAGCAATGCCTCGCTCAGGACGGGTGACAACAAGCTACTGGAAATTCGTGTGCCGGCTGGCGGGCAAGCCGTTCGCAGCGGCATGAAAGTCTTCGAACGCGTTTTTACTTTGTCCAATCCTGCCACCGTTAGCGGTCGTATCAAGGTAGACGGAGATGTGAGGGTTCGATTCATGCTGCAGCGTCGTCGCGCGATGGATACGCTCGAGGACGCGCTGGTCGGTGGGCCCATCAGGCAGATCGGCATGTGGCAGGGCTCAAGCACAGATTGGGCGGATTTCTCGTTCGACCATAACCAGCCGAGGGTTGCGACGCGTGCCGTGCGACTGCTGCTCGAAGTCGAGGACGTATCGCCCGAAAAACAAGGTGCGACCGTCTCACTTGACGATTTGGCGTGGGTGGAGTGGCGCACGCCGTGGATAGGGCCGGACGATGCCGACATTGACGCTGAATTCGCTACGCACCTTATGTTACATTTGAAACCGAATCGTTGATCCATCGAATAGTGTTTTTGTTAGACTGATTCCACTACAAAGAGCCATCGCAAGCCCGGCTCAATAATCGGTTCAAGCCGAAGAATCAGAAAGCTAAGGGGGATGTCATGCTTATTTCGAAGTTACGCCACATTGGCGGCCGTTCCGTGCTGTTCATTCTAAGTTCATTGGCGCTGACACTGGCGGCGGCACCGGCTGCTGCTCAGGAAGACGACGACGATATCGAAGAGATCACCGTCACCGGAACGCAGATCAAAGGTGCCGCTATTTCCGGGGCGCTGCCGGTATCGATTATTTCGGTGGCAGACATCGAGGCCTACGGCATCGACTCCGGCGACGAGCTGCTGGATCTCATGCCCGAGAACGGCAATAACTTCTTCAACGAAGCTGAGAGCATCAGCGGCGGCGTCAACTCGGCCCGAGGCGACGTCGGTGCTTTCAACCTGCGCAGCATGGGCACAGGTAATACCCTTGTTCTGTTGAACGGTCGCCGCCTGGTACTCGCGCCCCAGTATCAAACCGAGGAGATTGGCGGCAGCTTTGTTCCGGTCAACACGGTCAACTCGAACACGATTCCTGTCTTTGGTGTAGAGCGTGTTGAAGTGCTGCGTGAAGGCGCGTCGGCCATTTACGGCGCAGACGCCGTCGCCGGTGTTGTAAACACCGTACTGAGATCGGACCTCGAAGGTTTCGCGATTCGGACCAAGTTCAGCGAGTACGATCATGTTCCTCGTAACGACACCAACGTAACGCTGGAATGGGGCAAGAACTTCAACGGCGGTGCGACTAATGTAGGCGTGTTCGTTAACTACCTCGACCGGGGCCGCGTCAATTCACAGGATGAGGCTCGCTGGGCAGACGCCGATTTTCGTTATCGAATTCCCGAGGGCTCGCCGTGGGAAGGCAATACGTCGTTTCG
>JABDNG010000072.1 GCA_013001045.1 Woeseiaceae bacterium
GTCAGATTCGGCACAAAGTGATTGTCCATGACATCGAAATGCACGACGTCCGCACCCGCATCGAGCACGGCCTTGACGTCATCACCAAGGCGGGCGAAATCAGCAGAGAGAATCGAGGGGGCAATGAGTGGTTTCACGATCGTTCCTTTGACGTATTGCGCTACTGTACCTTAGCCGATTGCGATCGCACAGGTCATCGAATCGACCGCCGTGCCTTGAGCATCTCATAAGCCCCACGCACCTCGCGTGTGCGGCGTTCGGCGGCCGCGAGTACCGTGGCCTCCGGATTAGTGCTGGCGATCTTGTCCGGATGATTCTTGTTCATCAATCGCCGATAGGCCTTTTTTATTTCCTCGTTGGTTGCCTCGGGCGTTATACCCAGCGCATCGTATGCGCCGCGCACTCGCGCCGCATCCGCGCTACCGGCCGGTGAGCGTTTGAATCCTTTTTGTGCCCGGATCATAGCTTCGAGTTGCGCAAGCTCGACGCGCCCAATATCGAATTCGCTGCAAACCGACCAGACCAACGCGCGTTCTTCTTTGTTGAGTACGTCTCTTGCGAGCACGACTTCCAGCAGCAGGCGCACAAACATCGTACGATGTGCCGCCGTTCTTGCAGAGGTGCGTCTCGCGTCACGTACGGTTTGCAGCACCGGGAAACCCGGCCGTTTGCCGTCATCGAACCAGTGGATGGCGCGCCGCACATTGGCTGGACTCAAGCCCAGGCGATGCATGATCATGCGAGCCGCACGGATTTCCTCCTCGGAAACACGCCCGTCTACCTTGGCCAGGTGCCCCATGGTCTGAAACAAGGCCCGCACGAACTCATCCGGGACTCGACCGATATCCGCGCCCTGGCTTTCGAAATTGCGGTAACGGTCGGCGAATCCGCGATCGAACTGGTGACCGAGGAACAACCCCAGAACCACAAACCAGGGCTTCAGCGTCGCGAGCCCCGCCAAGGTGCCAATGATCTTGCCCCAGTACAAACCAGATTCCCGCCATCGGGCAGCGAAGAGAAAGACAATCCTAACGGTTGTGTACGGCTATTCCTATGCTCAGCGCTTGCCTGCGTGTTCCGGAGAGGCGATCATCCGATGACTGTAGTCCAAATCAAGAGCGCCCCGATGAGCACCAGCGATGTGTTGTTCGAGTCTTCAATACCGGAGCTGCCGCTGCTTGGCCGCGGTAAGGTTCGCGACATCTACAGCATCGATGATTTTCACCTCCTGCTCGTGGCGACGGACCGGCTGTCGGCCTACGACGTCGTGCTCCCGGACCCGATTCCGGGCAAGGGCCGGGTCCTGACGCAGATTTCACTGTTCTGGTTTCGCATGATGGCCGATATCATCGACCATCACCTGACGGAGCTGACAGTGGACGACGTCGTCAAGGACCCGACAGTACGTGAGCAACTTCGGGGCCGTTCATTGGTCGTTAAACGGCTTCGACCGTTGCCGATCGAAGCCGTCGTTCGCGGCTACCTGATCGGTTCGGGCTGGCGCGACTATCTCGACACCGGGCAGGTCTGCGGAATCGATCTGCCAGCCGGCTTGCAGCAGGCGGAGAAACTGCCGCAGACACTCTTTACCCCCGCGAGCAAAGCGGCAGCGGGCGACCATGACGAAAACATCAGCTACGACAGGGTCGTTGACATGATCGGCGAGAAACTGGCGGATCATGTACGCGATGTTTCGATTCGTATTTACGAACGCGCCGCCGCTTACGCCCTCGAGCGCGGCATCATCATCGCGGACACCAAGTTCGAATTCGGTTTGGACGACGAGGGCCGTTTGCACATCATTGATGAAGCGCTGACGCCCGATTCATCGAGATTCTGGCCAGTGGACGGCTACGAAGTCGGCATCAGTCCACCGAGCTTCGACAAGCAGTTCGTTCGTGATTACCTCGATACGCTCGACTGGGACAAGACCGCGCCCGGACCGGAGCTTCCAGCCGACGTGCTGCAACAGACCGGTGACAAATACCGCGAAGCGCTCGAGCGCATGACAGGTTCATAAACCCACCGCCAGCCAAACCTATCTCCCGCCATTCTGCCGGGCGCCGATTGGGGAACTCCTCTCGCTTAACCTCGCTCGACGTCCCTGTCTCGCTCAGATCGGGTTCCACTTGCTTTGGCGTCCTGCGTCGCATCGCTCCACACGACGCTCGAGGAGCTCCCCAACCGACACCCTCACCCAGCACGGCGCAGGCAGCGGCGGTGAGTGCCGAGGTGTCTCACAAAGCGAGTTTGTGAAACAGCTGTCCGAGCGACTGAGATTCCTCGGCGATCGACGCCGCGATCAGATTGGCAGGAGGGCTGGTGAGTGCCTGGTGATTGGAGAAACACAGCACATCGCTGGCACCCCTCAGCGTTGTACAATGGACGGATAATGATCAACAACTTACACAATCAAATCGAGAAAATTGTCTGGGGTGACACCCTCTACAGATACGGGCTGCCGGGACGAATTCTGACCACGGTGTTGCGTTACCTGGCCGCGGTACTCCGCGATATCGCCTCGGGACAGCTGACGCTGCGCTCGATGAGCCTCGTTTACACCACGCTGCTTGCGATAGTGCCGCTATTGGCTTTCAGCTTCTCGGTCCTGAAAGGCCTGGGCGTCCACAAACAACTCGAGCAACGCCTCTATACGGTCCTCGAACCGCTCGGCGACAAGGGCGTGGAAATTACTGACCAGCTCATGAGGCTGGTCAACAGCGTCAATGGCAGTGTCCTCGGCGGCATAGGCCTCGCTTTCTTCGTATACACCGCAATCACGATGGTGCAAAAAATCGAAGAAAGCTTTAACTACGTTTGGTACGTGACCAAACCACGCAGTTTTGCTCGCCGTTTGACCGAGTACATGCTGGTGCTGCTCATTGGTCCGGTTGTGATCGTCATTGCGCTCGGCATGATCACGTCGTTACAGGACGAATCGATCTACCAGGCAATCGTACATAATTTCGTGCTGGGCCCGGTTTTCGTCGCGACCAGCAAGCTGACGCCATACCTGTTAGTGACCGGTGTCTTCACCTTCCTTTACATGTACATGCCGAATACCCAGGTGCACTTCCGCTCGGCACTCGTGGGTGGTGTCGCCGGTGGATTCCTATGGGCAACGGTCAGCGTCATTTTCACCGCGTTTCTCGCGACTGCCGCGCGTACACAGGCTATTTACGCCAGTTTCGCGAGCGCTATAACGACCTTGATCTGGTTATACCTGAACTGGCTGATACTGCTAATCGGCGCCCAGCTCGCATTCTATTTCCAGAACCCCGCTTATTTGAGAATTGGCCGCCGGGAACCACGCTTGTCGAATGCCATGCGCGAGCGCCTGGCCCTGAACGTGATGCTGCTGGTAGGCCGGGCATTTCGAGATCCGGTCAAGTCGATCGATCTGTCGAGGTTGAGCAAACGTCTACGAATTCCGTCCATAACTATTGCGCCAATCGTCAGCGCGCTTGAACAGCGCGGCTTGCTGACGAGCAACGAGCAAGAAGACCTTTTGCCCGGTCGCGAGGTATCGCACATTCTGCTGAGTGACATTCTTGAAGTTGTGCGCGTCGACGGCGAAACCGGCTCTTTCCAGGACCCGAGATGGACGACAGTAATCGACAAGCTGGGTGGTGATGTAGACATAGCCGTTGAACAAGCGCTCTCTGGCCGTTCGCTGTCCGACCTGCTTGACGAGAGCGAGGCTTAAGCGCGCGCGACCAGCTGTTCCCCTCAGGCGCCGGCGATCGTCATTTCCTCGACGAGTAAGGAACCGCAACGGATTCCACCGCGTATATCCTGATCATCGCCAATGGCCACAATGCGTGGATACAGGTCGCGGAGGTTTCCGGCAATGGTCACTTCATGAACCGGGAACTGAACTTCGCCATTTTCGATCCATTGACCGACCGCGCCGCGTGAATAATCCCCGGTTACGCCATTGACCCCCTGGCCGATCAACTCTTCGACGAGAAAACCGGTACCCATCTCCCTTATCAGGGACGCTTTGTCCTTGCCGCCCCCTGGAACGACTAGATTTTGTGCGCCGCCGGCATTGGCTGTCGTCGTCAGACCAAGCCGCCGTGCTGAATAACTGCTCAAAATATAGCCTTGCAGAATACCGTCGGTAACAATCTCGCGATCGTACGTTGCAACGCCCTCTGCGTCGTACGGCGCACTCGCCATTCCTTTCTCGAGGTGCGGCCGTTCCTGGATATTGACGAAGTCCGGAAATATCTTGTCGCCGATCGCATCGAGCAAGAATGACGAGCGCCGGTATTGCGCACCACCTGAGATGGCGCCTATCGCATGACCAATGAAACCCCGCGCGATATCGGGCACATACAACACGGGAGCCCGCGTCGTCTCGATCTTGCGTGCGCCGAGACGGTTGATAACACGGCGCGCGGCGCGCTCACCCACGCCCGCAGCATCCCGGAGGTCCTCGGGATCACGCGTTGCGGTGTAGTCGTAGTCGCGTTGCATGACGCCATCGGACTCTGCGAGAACAATGCAGGTAATGCTATGGCTGGTGCGAGAGAAGCTCCCCATGAAGCCGTGTGAATTGCCGTAGGCACGCGAGCCGCGATTCGTGGAGACCGTCGCCCCTTCCGAGTTGCTGATGCGTTTGTCAAAGCCGAGGGCCGCCGCTTCGGCGTCTATCGCAAGCTCGATTGCCCTGCCAGCCTCGATGGACCACGGATGATCGAGGTTAAGATCTTTGATATCGGTGCACATCAATTCGGCATCCGCAAGTCCCGCGTACTTGTCACTGGCTGTTACCTCAGCGAACGTGCAGGCTTTGGCAACCGCCTCGCGGACCGCTGCCGGCGAAAAGTCCGACGTGCTGGCGCTACCTTTGCAGGAATTTTTGTAGACCGTGATACCGATGCCGCGATCGTTTGTGTATTCCAGATTTTCCACATCGCCGAGGCGAGCCGTTGCTGACAGTCCTGTGTCATGGCTCGCTGCTGCTTCGGCCTGATCGACGCCACGCTGCATCGCTTCGTCGAGGGCCAGTTTCACGAGGCTCTCGAGATCTTCCCGGCCTAACGATTCTCGTCTGGCGAGTTTTTCCATGGTTCACTGCACCTTAGTTGTAACGCTCTGTCGACCGATTCATCGCGTGATAGACTCCGCTCGCAGAATGTAAGGTCTGACTGCGGGAGTACTGTAGCCGGTGACAGAATTAAAGCCCAGCAAAAGCGCGAGAAAACGCGAGTTTCTCGCTTTGCAGAAACTCGGCGAAGACCTGATTACTCTGAAAGAGTCGGACCTGCGGCAGATCGGCCTCGACGAGGAGTTGCTGGAAGCCGTGCTCGAAGCACGCCAAATCAAGTCTCACGGCGCCTTGCGACGGCAAAAACAGTACATCGGCAAGATCATGCGGCGCGTTGACCCGGAGCCCATTCGCGCCGCCATGCTGCGTCTCTGCCATTAATCGACGAGAGTGATAGACTTTCGCGATGAGTATTGATGTCGGCATTATCATGGGCTCCCGATCGGACTGGGAGACGATGCGTCACGCGAGCGAGACGCTGGAAACCCTGGGCATCACTTACGAGGTTCGTGTCGTTTCTGCACATCGCACGCCCGACCTGCTGTTCGAATACGCTGAATCGGCTGTTGCGCGCGGCCTCAAAATTATCATTGCGGGTGCCGGCGGCGCCGCACATCTGCCGGGTATGACCGCGGCCAAAACGCGATTGCCCGTGCTCGGCGTACCCGTACGCTCCGAAGCACTCAGCGGAATGGATTCCCTGCTCTCGATCGCACAGATGCCAGCCGGAATTCCGGTCGGCAGCATGGCGATCGGCCGTGCGGGCGCGGTCAATGCGGCATTGCTCGCCGCTGCGATGCTGGCCAACAACGATTCAGCCATTGCGGCGGCACTCGACACCTTTCGCAATAAGCAGACCGAGAAGGTCCTGGCTGACAGCGATCCCACCCAGTAACGACCATGCGTATCGGCATAATCGGCGCCGGGCAACTCGGCCAGATGCTCGGTTTTGCGGCCAGCGACCTCGGTGTCGAATGCTGTTTCCTGGACCCATCCGTTTCACCGCCGGCCAGTGTGTGCGGTGACGTTATCCAACGACCGTTCGATGACGCCACGGCGTTACAGCAGCTCGCCGAAAATTGTGATGTCCTTACCTACGAATTCGAGAATATCCCGGTCGCCGCACTGCAAACGATTGCCGATAAAGTCCCGGTCTACCCGCCCGTGGATGCATTGCGCAATGCCCAGGATCGTCTCGACGAGAAACGGCTGTTCGAAAGGCTCGGCATTCCTGTACCGGGTTATCGCGCCATCAATTCGCAGGACGACCTGCTCGCCGCCGCCGATGCGCTCGAATTGCCGCTGGTGGTCAAGACACGCCGACTCGGCTACGACGGTAAAGGACAGTTTCGAGTCCGAACGGCCGATGATCTGGATACCGCATGGAAAGCGCTCGGCGGGCAGCCCCTGATTGCGGAACAGTGGGTGCCCTTCGATTACGAAGTCTCCGCGATCGGCGCGCGAAATGTCGCGGGCGAAGTCCGTATCTACGCGCTGAGCCAGAACGTCCATGAAGACGGCATACTGCGCACCTCGCGTGCGCCGGTCGAGGCGCCTGCGCTTTCGGAAAAAGCAGCCGGATACCTGCAATTGCTCCTCGACGAGCTCGACTACGTCGGCATCCTCGCGCTGGAACTATTCGTCGTGGGCGACCGCTTGCTGGCCAATGAATTCGCGCCACGCGTACATAATTCCGGACACTGGACCATCGAAGGCGCCGCCACCAGCCAGTTCGAGAACCACCTGCGCGCCATCATGAATCTACCCCTCGGTTCCGCATTGAGCCGCGGATACGCGGGCATGATCAACCTCATCGGAGAGATCCCGGCGTCGGCACGGACCCTGGAGAAAGGGTGTTTACACGATTATGGAAAGACGCCGAGGCCCGGTCGCAAGCTGGGCCATATTACGGTGGTCGGCGAAACGGCGGAAATGCGGGATGCGCTTGTCGACATAATCGAAAGAATGTGAGCTGTTCGACCGATCGTTATGAGAACGCGGCATAGTCTGTGACGCAAAAAAGAAGGTAAACTATCGCGATATGTCTTATTTGGAACACTTTGGCCTGGCGGAGCAGCCGTTCCGGCTGACCCCCGATCCGGATTTCATCTACTGGAGCAAACAGCACGCGCGCGCCAAGGCTTATATGGAGTCCACGATATGGCTCGCGGATGGCTTCGTTGTTATCACGGGGGAGATCGGCTCCGGAAAAACGACGCTTTTGCAGTCTTTCATTTCCGAGCTCGAGGACGATGTCGTGTACGCCGTTGTCTCGCAAACCCAGCTGACGGCAACGCAGTTCCTGCAGGCGGTATTGACGGAATTTGGTTTCAAGCCATTCAACATGCGCAAGGTCGAGCTACTGGACATGCTCAACATGTTCCTGATCGAGCAGTACTCAAACGGCAAGAAAGTGGTACTGATCGTCGACGAGGCACAGAACCTGACTCGTAAGGTTCTCGAAGAAATCCGCCTGATCTCCGGCATCGAGACGCACAAGGAGAAGGTGCTGCGCATCATTCTGGCCGGCCAGCCGGAACTGCGTGACAACCTGAACTCGCCGAGCCTCAAGCAACTCGTACAACGCGTCCGATTGCGTTTTCATCTCAGCG
This sequence comes from Woeseiaceae bacterium, assembly GCA_013001045.1. Taxonomy (GTDB): domain Bacteria; phylum Pseudomonadota; class Gammaproteobacteria; order Steroidobacterales; family Woeseiaceae; genus UBA1847. Next base: position 7,669 of record JABDNG010000072.1, read on the forward strand.
CCCTTGACCGTCGCGAGACGCGCGAGTACATCGAGCATCGACTGTCGGTCGCCGGCCGCAAGCGCAATGATCTCTTCACCGACGATAGCCTTGAGGTCATTCAGCGCTTCACCGACGGCGTGCCGCGTCTGGTGAATACGCTCTGCGACACCGCTTTGTTATGCGCCTTTGCCGACGAGAAAAAGGTTGTGGGCACGCCCGATGTGCTGGCGGCCGTGAACGAATTGGACTGGCGGGAGCGTGTCGATGAAAGTGGTATTCGCGAAAAGTTGCGTCACGTGCCGGATCGCGCTCCCGTCGGAGAGCAAGTGACGAAGATCGAAGTACACTCTGATGACGAGGTGGTCTCCGAGTACACGTTTCCGTTGGGACGCGCGATTATCGGCCGCTCGCGCGATAATGAGATTTTCGTCAACAGCAAATTCGTCAGCCGTCATCACGCGCAGCTCGTCAGCGACGACAAGGGTTGCGTGATCGAAGATCTCAACAGCACCAACGGTGTCTTTCTGGGCGAGAAACAGGTTAAGAAGTATCGGCTGCGGAGTGGCGACAGGGTTTCAGTGGGCGTGCACGAACTCACCTATTACGACCTGCGCGTCCCACAGCAAAACCTTGAATCGTCAGATAAGACATTGCCGGATGCCGAGGACGGCGATCAGGATTCGGCCGTCAACGAGCAATAGCCCGGCCTCGGCTAATAATCCTGATGCTGTCCGGCGCGACGATCAGTGTCACGATAATCGCGTCGCTTCAAGAGCACAACCAGACCCGCAACGAGGCATACCAGCCCTACTACGAAGCAAATTGTCGGCCAATGCCAATGATTTACGTACATCGAGGCGCCCAGAGTGAGCGCACCCACAAATAAATAGAAGTACGGCAGACTCTCGTAGATTGGTTTCGATACCCACATAGTTGTTTTTCTTTTGCGTCGGGTTCGTTTCATTCTCCATAGCCGTGGCTCATTGTCCAGTGCCATAACGCAATAAACCCGGCCCGTGAGCCAGGTCCACGTTGTGTATCTGCCTGTTAAACGGGCCCGGAACGCTTGATACGGGTCTAGGAGCCTCTGGTGCCAAACAACGCCATGAGTCGCGAAAGAACCGAATCAGAAAGCCCGTCCACCGCCAGATCGGCCTCTATATCACCGCTTTCACCGCGAAATCCCTGCACGAACTGCCGCGTGCCCGCGTCCATGTCGTGTTCCGTGATTGTGCTCTCGAATGCCATCGTCGCCTGCCTCCCTGCGAATAAAGCGACGTTACCGCAGACCCATTCCGAATGAAGTGAGGTATCTCACAGTGTCGCGCAGAAACGCTCGTTTTTCGCTTTATGTGAAATAGAGACAGCCCGCGATGGCCAGACCCTCGTCCTTACGCAGTACCGCCGACCGTGAGCTCATCGATCTTCAGAGTCGGCTGTCCAACGCCGACCGGCACGCTTTGCCCTTCCTTGCCGCAGGTACCTACGCCCGTATCGAGCTCGAGGTCATTACCGACCATTGAGATTTTGTGCAGCGCTTCGGGTCCGTCACCAATCAGCATCGCACCTTTTACCGGCGTCGTGATCTTGCCGTTTTCAATAAGGTAAGCCTCACTTGCCGAGAACACGAACTTGCCGGACGTAATGTCCACCTGGCCACCACCGAAGTTCGGTGCATACAGTCCCTTGTCGACCGATGCGATTATTTCTTCGCGATCGTGCGGACCCGAGAGCATGTAGGTATTGGTCATACGTGGCATCGGGATGTGTGCAAACGACTCGCGACGTCCATTGCCGGTAGGCGCGACGCCCATCAAGCGCGCATTGAGCTTGTCTTGCATGTAGCCGCGCAGGATACCGTCTTCTACCAGTACCGTGTTCTGCCCCGGCGTGCCCTCATCGTCGACTGACAGTGAACCGCGTCTGTTTTCTATCGTGCCATCGTCGACGATCGTGCAGAGTTTCGATGCTACTCGCTGCCCGACTTTGCCACTGAATGCAGACACGCCCTTGCGATTGAAGTCACCCTCGAGTCCGTGGCCCACCGCCTCGTGCAACAGTATTCCCGGCCAACCGGAACCGAGGACGACCGGCATCGTACCGGCGGGCGCTGCTTGCGCCTCGAGTTGCACGGCCGCCTGACGAACCGCCTCACGCGCGTATTCCAGCGGCAGGTCGCTGTCAACGAAGTAATGCAGATCGGCGCGCGCACCACCACCCGCGTAGCCCTGTTCGCGCATGCCATCCTGTTCGAGGATAACGCTGACGTTGAGGCGAATCAGTGGGCGCACATCCGCAGCCATCGTACCGTCGGATGCGGCGACCAGTATCAAGTCCTGGCTGCTCGACAAGCTGACGATCACCTGCTCGACGCGCTTATCGAGGCCACGAGTGGCCGCATCGATTTTTAACAACAGCGCCGTTTTTTGCGTGTCATCAATACTGGTCGTCGGATCCGCCAAGGGATATAGCGGCGCAGCGGCGCCCCGCTGCCAGGCCTGCACCCGTTTTTCCTGCCCCTGGCGGGCGATGGCGCGTGCGGCGCCTGCCGCCTCCTGCAGTGCCGGCAACACGAGTTCGTCGGAGTAGGCGAAGCCGGTTTTCTCCGCGCTGGTCGCCCGAACACCGACGCCCTGGTCGAGGCTGAAGCTGCCCTCGCGAATGATGCCATCCTCGAGCGTCCAGCTTTCCTGGCGGCTGACCTGGAAATACAAATCCGCGTAATCCACACCGCCACGCATCACGCCACCCAGCGTCGCGCTCAGGTGCCGTTCCCCGAGGCCTGCGGGCTCGAGCAGGCGAGACATGACCGCGTCAATCGATTCGTGCGTGTTGTTGCTCAAGGACCTGATTCCATATTCTGAAGTACCCCACTGTTGCCGGCGACCGGCTTCGCGGGCGTTATCCCAGCCGGCGATTTGTCAGCGCCGGAAACTCACTCCGCAATCTTGCCGGCAGACCAGGATCGATGTCCGCGGCGACAATGCAATTTCCCTCGGCCTGCTCGGCCAGGATGCGGCCCCAGGGATCACAGATCAGTGAGTGTCCAAACGTCGATCGACTGTCCGGGTGCCGGCCATATTGCCCGGGTGCAATCACATAAGCCAGATTTTCTATCGCCCTCGCGCGCAGCAAGGTGTGCCAGTGTGCCTTACCCGTCGTCGCTGTGAAGGCGGCCGGAACCGTCAATACGGTTGCCCCTTCATCAATAAGGCGGCGGTACATTTCCGGAAAACGCAGATCGTAGCAAATCGAGAGGCCGATGCGGCCGCAAGGCGTATCCACGGTAACGAGCTCGTCGCCGGGGTACATCGAGCGGGATTCCCGATAGGACTCCTGCTGATCCACGAGGTCGACATCAAACAGGTGAATCTTGCGATACATCGCCCTGGCTTCGCCCGCAGCGTCGTACACCGGGCAGGCACCGTACACGCGCTCAGCGGCGATCTCCGGCGACACCAACGGCATGCTCCCCCCCACCACCCAGATTTCGTGGCGCTGCGCTGCATCGGCCAGAAAATCCTGTATGGGTCCCTTGCCAGGTTGTTCGGCGTGAATCGCCTTGTCCGTGCCACGTTCGGGCATGAGCGCGAAATTCTCCGGCAAGACGGCGAGCACACAGCCATCCTTCGCGGCTTCACCCAGTAACCTGTCGACCAGTTCCAGGTTGGCCGCCACTTCCGGTCCACTGTTCATCTGAATCGCTGCTGCGCGCATCTCGCTGTCCTGTGCGGTTGCTTGTCGTCTAATCAGTGGCTGGGACACAGCCGGCGAGTTCGCCGCGGCTGGCAAATGTCGCCGCGTTGGTGCTGTCGACGACGGGCTCGTCCCACGAACCACTGATACCGTAGTAAACCTGGCCGACCTCTTGCAACGGTTTCTTGAAGATCTGAGAGAAAATCAAGAGCGCCGCCGCGACCTGCGGCCCGGCAACCACCGCACCGACGATCGGCAGCGTGTTGCCGAAATTGGCGCTGATGATCGCCGCCTGGTCGTAGTCGCGCGTGGCAAGACCCGTACGCCCTACGATACCGATGTCCGCCGCGGGGCCTTCGAGCGACAAGTCGCAGGTATAGGATTCACCATCCACGATACGGAACGTGCCTGCGATCTTGTCGAATCCGAATCCTTTGCTGAATACATCCCGAAAATCGAGCGACAGGCGGCGCGGCAGGGCAACGATACTCATGAGACCGAATATGCGCCCTGCCCCCGGTTCCACCTCCTCGAGCTGACCGTTACCAAACTGTACCGACACCTCGCCATCGAGCACGTCGAGGAAATCGGCACGCGGTCCTCCAGACCAACTCAAATTGACACTCGCGCTCATCTGGTCGCTGGCAATTCCAGGCGTGAAATTCAGGCGCGACATCGTCTGCATGACATTGGTGCTGGTCAGAGTCGCTGTGGTGGAGGTGCGGCTGCCCAGCGGGTCCGATTCGTCAACGACCCACCGTCCCGTGCCCGAGATTTCGAAGGTGTCATCTGTTGTCGTCATCGTCGTCGCTTCGAGACCGCCCTCGACGCGCACCAAGCGCAGCTCGACGGCACCCAGTTGACGATCACCGAGTGCAAACTCCTCCGCCGTCAGCGTAATTGGCGGCAGCTTCCTCGGGTCCGGCTTTGACACCTCGTCGGGCGACTCCTCATCACCCGGCAGCTGCAGTCTTGTCATCTCCAGCACCATCGCGCGTTCGGAGGTGAAATCGTAGGGGACGAAGAGCGAGCCGACGACATTGTCGCCGTCAACCTGAACCAGCCAGTCACGGGCGCTGCGATCCACGCGAACGTGGTGCCCTTCCAGGTGTTGGCCAATGGCGAACAAATCCGCGATGACCAGGTCGATGGACCGGATCCGGTCCGCAGTGCCGATTTCCCGGTCACCGCTGCGGGAGAGATTCAACCAGTCGTCCAGGCGCACAGTGCTGGTGGTGCCGCGGATGTGCAGACCACGAGTCTCTGCCGGCTGAATGGGGTCACTGCCTAGCGCGAGCACGCCGCGATCGAAATCCCAGGCATCGTTACTGCGCCTGAAGCCGACCTGCCAGGCAATATCGTTGTCGGCGACCCCCGCGCTTTCAATCTTCTTGCCGCCCGGCAGGAAGCGTATGTCGCCACTGATCTGCATCGGCGTGGCGGCCGGCTTGCCGACCGGCTCTGGAAGGTCCAAACCGAGACCGTCCAGTTCGCTGTCAATCTGAATCGTCAGGGGCGAAGGCGTTGCCTGCTTGCCGCGTGGAAACAGGATGCGAGCCTCGTAGTTTGTGAAGCCGCTGATCAGGCCCTGAAGCGGCAGACCGAGGTCCGCGACAATAGCGCCAGATGTCACCGACCCCGCGGTGCTGGCAATGACGCTGAATTGCGGATCGTCCGACGTCGCGAGATCGATTGCCACCTCCTCACCCAGAAAGCGGCCGCCAAGAGATGCGCTCGATATAGTGTCACGGGTAATCGTTACTTCACCAATCAAGTCCGTCAGTGGCGGCTTGAACCCCTTAAGCGCAATTGTGCCGTTGTTACTCCTCACTCGACTCGTGAATTCGAACTGCTTCGAGTTTTTCAAGGGTACCTTGAGGTCGAGCGTGTAGGACGCTTCCCCGGAGACAGAGATGCGATCAAGCTGTCCGCCGAAAACGTCGGCGATCGGGCTTTGCGCCGAGAACGAGCGGATTGTCTCGAGGGTACCGGTCGAAAACGCCCCGATCGTGAGCACCGGGTCGCGCAGCTCGGCAATTTCAATCTTCGCGTCGACGGTTTGATTTCCCGCGCTGAACGAACGATTGCGAACGGAATACAAGCGCATTTTGTCGAGCACCACATCCATGTCGGACTGCACGGCTGCCGGCCATCTCGGGTGATACTTGAACGTTAGGTTTCGAACCGCGGCCTCTACGAGGAAACGTCCATCGCCATCGTCGTACGGAAACTTGTCCAGTGGGCCATTCAGAGAGGTCGTACCTGTCGGTATCGAGCCTTTCACCAACGCCATCTGTAACCAGTCGTAAAGTTTGGGTTTGATAATCTTCTGCGGAATATAGCGCTTCATGGCGGCGACATTACTGACGCTCCACGTGCTATCAAGGTCCACAACGGGCGATGACCCTTCGGCGTCGATGATTACCTGCACATTGCTCTGGCTATCGAAAATGTCATTGCGAAGCCGAATGCTGTCTGAGACGACTGTCGTGCTCCTGTCGGTGCTGCGCCAGATCACGATGCCTTCCGCAGAAACGATGTCGATTGGCTCGGAAAGGAACTCGGGCGCATCGACGATCATGTCGGCCGAGCGAATCTCGACGCTGCCACCCAGGCGATTGGCCCGCACGACTCCCGAGAAGCCTCGAACACCGGGACGCTTGCCGTCCGCGGCCATGCCGCAGTTCTCAAGCCTCGCCGCGACGTCAAACCGTGGCGATTCAGAATCAATATCGGAGACGGTTGCGATCAGGTCCCTGACAACGCCGCTGGGTCCGAGTGTTGCGACCTGCTGCTGTTGTTCCGCGCCCAGCACGGACATAAACAACCCTGCGTCCTGCAGGTCCAGGTAGGATGCGCGGACATCCATCATCAGCAGCTGCCCGTCATCATCCGTGCTCACTTCGGCGCGCAGCGATGCTTCAGGCCATTGACGGTCTGCTCGCGTGATTTGAAATCTTTCGGCGGCAATGAGCCAGCCGTCATCAGCGACGTTGAGTTCAAACCGCCCGCCCAGGTCGAACAGTTCGCCCTGTTCGAGCTCGACATTCGCAAAATCGACGTCGGCGCTCGCATTCCGGACGCGGCCGCGCGCATACGAAACCGAAAGGGCCACATCGCCGGTGCCCGACAGCACACCTCTGTCTCCCGCCAGTCGCAGATCGGACCACCCGCCAAGATTGATGTCGTCGGCCTCGATGATGACGTTCCATTGTCGCGCTTCCTGCGGCAATGTCAGCAGTTGCGTCGCCGAAGCGCTGAGTTGGCGGCCCAGTTCATCGGGCAAGCGAACGTCAGCGTCGAACGCGATGCGGTTCTCATCGATGCTCACCGTCACGCCTGGAAGCGCAAAATACCGGGGGCGAGCATCGCCAGGTTGTAACAGGAGAATCTCGACGTCTTCGCCGATCACCTCGATTTCAGGCAGGCGGCCGTCACCGCCCGTCCGTTTGCCGAGCAACTCGTCAGCCGGTGCGCCCTGTACCCACCAACGCCCATCGTCAAGCTGCCGCACCTCAATGCTCGTCTCGCTGACGACGATGCGATCGATCGCCAGTTCTTCTTCAAAGAGCAGGCGCGTAAGCGCGACACTGACTCGAACCCGGTCAGCCGCGATGACACGTGTTTGTGTACTCGCTCGATAAAGCTCGGCGTCGTAAAACTCGAGCTCGGGGCCGCTCAGGCCCCATCGCGCATCCATGCCCGAGAATTCGACTTCCATACCGATCGCTGCGCTGGCCCAGTCTTTGATGTCCTCCTGGTATTGCGGCAGGCGCGGCAGGAACAAGCGGAACAGGCCGACAGCGATAGCTAACATGATCACAACGCCAGCAGCCGTGTAGGCTGCGAACTTAAACAGGCGTTGCAGGAAGGCTTTCATTTTATGGCAGCGTCTCCGTTTCTTACGTCAGTACGACGTCGAACTGATCCTGATGGTACAGCGACTCGGTTTGCAGCCGAATCGACTTTCCTGTTTGCTCTTCCAGTTCGGCGAGGCTTCGAGCCTGTTCATCCAGCAACAGTTCGATCACGTCCTGATGCGCGAGCACTAGCACCTCGTCAAATTCAAACTGTCGTGATTGCCGTATGATCTCGCGAATTATCTCGAAGCAAACGGTCTCGGCCGTCATGAGGAAACCACGCCCTGCGCAGCTGGGGCAGTCCCCGCACAATACGTGCTGCAGGCTTTCGCGCGTACGTTTTCTCGTCATTTCAACGAGACCCAATGGCGACACGGGCGTGATCTGGTGACGGGCGTGGTCGCGAGACAATGACTGCTCGAGCACTTGCAGCACCTTTTCCCGGTGGCCGTATTCTTCCATATCGATAAAATCGATGATGATGATGCCACCCAGGTTGCGCAGGCGCAGCTGCCTGGCAATGGCGACGGCCGCTTCGAGATTGGTCCGGTAAATCGTCTCCTCCAGGTTGCGGTGCCCGACATAGCCACCCGTATTGACGTCAACAGTCGTCATCGCCTCCGTCTGATCGAAAATCAAATAACCTCCTGATTTTAATGGGATGCTTCGATCCAATGACTTGCGAATCTCGTCCTCGATGCCGTGCAGGTCGAATATCGGCCGGCGTCGATTGTATAGCTCCAGCCTGGGATCGATGTCGGGCAAGTAGGTATTCGCAAAGTCTTGCATCGCATTAAAGTCGTCTTCCGAATCGATCAGGATCCGTTCGATGTCGCTGCTTACCATGTCCCGCAGGACACGCAGAGGCAGGGAAAGGTCCTCGTGTACCAGCATTTTTACACGACTCTTGCTGCACTGTTCCTTAACGACCTGCCACAATTTAAGCGTGTATTTCAGGTCGTGGACCAGCGCCTCCTTGTCCATGCCCTCGGCAACGGTACGCACAATCGCACCGCAATCGAGGTCTCGCTCAGCCAGGATTTCCTCAACGATGTGGCGTAGCCGTTCGCGCTCGTCCTCGTCTTCGATCCGCGATGAAATACCGATGGTGTCACTACACGGTAAGAGCACAAGATGTCGGGATGGCAGCGTTATGAAGGTCGTCAGCCGTGCGCCCTTGTTGCCCAGGGGATCCTTTAGGACTTGCACCATGATCTCGTCGCCCTCGCGAACAAGGTCACGAATATTGGCTACCTCGTCTGCAGCATTCTTTTCGCGGTTCGCGGCGATGTCGGACGCATGCAGAAAAGCCGTCCGTTCCAGTCCGATGTCCATGAACGCGGCCTGCATGCCCGGCAATACGCGCAGCACGCGGCCCTTGTAGATATTGCTGATCAATCCGCGCCGTGCGGCGCGTTCGATGTAGACTTCCTGCAATACGCCGTTCTCGAGCAAGGCGGCACGCACCTCATTCGGCGTCACGTTGATCAGGATTTCTTCTTTTAACGATTCATCCGTCATTGCTTTGCTTCATCAATAGGTCGATGCCTGCACGCTTGAGCAATTGCGCTGTCTCATAAACAGGCAATCCGACGACGCCCGAATAACTGCCGTGGATGGCCTCGACGAAAGCGCCGCCCAGTCCCTGAATCGCGTACGCTCCGGCTTTGTCGCGCGGTTCCCCACTGTGCCAGTAAGCGAGCGCCTCGTCGCGACTGATTTCGCGAAAATGCACGTCCGTCGTGCTTAGCGCTGTCTGCACGCCTGCCGGCCCACGCAGCGCAACGCCTGTCATTACACAATGACGCCGGCCGGACAGACTCGTCAGCATCGTGACCGCGTCATCGCGGTCCCTCGGCTTGCCAAGAACATCGCTGTCAAGCACAACGATCGTGTCGGCACCAATCACGAAGTGCGACGGTTCGATCTCCGCCGCAACCGCCTTCGCCGCCGCGAGCCGCAAAGCCATTTGCGCCGGTGCCTCGTCGGCGAGGCGATATTCGTCAACGACAACGGCTTTGACCGAGAACTTGAGACCTAGTGCCTTCAGAATCGCCCGCCGACGCGGCGACGATGAAGCAAGATGCAAAGGCGGATGCGACGTCATGACCAGCTGCTCAGGCCCGATGGTAGGGGTGGCCCGACTGCAGCGACCAGGCGCGATACAGCTGCTCGGACACCAGGACTCGCGCCATACCGTGCGGCAATGTCAGTTTGGATAGCGACCACGTAAAGTCTGCGCGCTGCCGGCAGGCCTCGGAAACGCCGTCAGGACCACCAATAATAAAACACAGGTCGCGGCTGTTGCTTTGCCAGTCCATGAGCCTGGCGGCCAGTAACGGGCTCGTCAGTTCCTTGCCTCGCTCATCCAGCAGAACAACCTGCTCCGTCGGGCTCAGTTGGGCGAGGACCTGTTCACTTTCCGCGGCCATGGCTCTGAGGGACTTGTCATTCTTGTTGCGCCGCACGGTCGCAATGGTGTCAAGACGGAACTTCCACTCCCGCGGAAGTCGTTGCGCGTAGTTGTCGAAGGCGTCGTCCACCCACGGCGGTTGGCGATCACCGATGGCCAATAATCGAATGTGCACGAGCTACCCGTCGGATGCCGTGGCATCGCCCGTCGGGACGATCGACCAGAGTTTCTCCAGATTATAGAACTCGCGCACCTTGGGCAGCATGACGTGGACCAGCGCGTCCTGCAGATCCAGCAGGACCCATTCTCCGCCCTCCTCGCCCTCGACGCCGACGGGTCGATGGCCCGCCTTCTTCGCCGTTTCCGACACGTTGTCGACCAGCGCCTTAACGTGACGACTGGATGACCCACTCGCGATGATCATGTAGTCGGTCACAGTCGTCATGTCGCGGACATCGAGTTTGACGATGTCCTGCGCCTTGACGTCATCGAGTGCGTCTATGATCAGTTTCGTCAGCTTTTCACTGTTCATGCGAAGTTCTCAGTATTCTTCAACAATTCCTCCTCAGGCGTAACACCCGCTGTTTTCGATTTCATCCCGGACCGCATCCGGCATCAGGAATCTCGGATCGCGGCCCGCGGCCACGAGATCACGTATTTCGGTTGACGAAATCTCGAGTTGCGTCACCGCGTGTATATGGATGCGGCCGTAAGCCCTGTTGTGCAAGTCATCGACACGATGAGTCCCAAACTCGGCGATCAACTCACCGAGCGCGCCGATGTCGGGCGCCTTCCATCCCGGTCGGTGCGCGACGACGATATGAGCGACCGCAAGTATTTCATCCCAGCGATGCCATCCGGGCAAACCCAGGAATGCGTCCATGCCCACGATGAGACCTAGTGCGCGATCCGGGAATTCTCCGCGCAGGGCCAGAAGCGTGTCGATCGTGTACGAGGGCCCATCGCGCCGCAGCTCACGATCGTCAACGGTTAACCCGTCCTGGCCCGCGACGGCCAGCTCGACCATGCGCAAGCGTTGCCGTGCTGAGGCGAACGTCGTGCCGCGGTGCGGCGGATCGCCGCAGGGTATAAAACGCACCTCCGCGAATCGCAGGGCCTGCAGCATCTCGAATGCCGTTCGCAAATGGCCGTAGTGAATCGGATCGAAGGTGCCGCCGAATACGCCCATCGGCCTCATAGGCGCGCCATTCCAACGACGATATCGCAGGCCATCTGCCAGGGGTCGCCGGCGCGCTGGCCTTTCGCCGCCGCATCGGCACGACCCGTGGCCTTCAGCATGCGGTTGAACGCACCGTGCTGATGTCGGCCGATACAACTGCGCACGAGACCCTGACGATTGCGCCAGACGCCGTTCTTCTGCATTGCGCTGCCGAGATCGCCGCCCTGGCGGATAGTGTCGTCGAGCCGCGAGAGCGTGCGCAGCTCCCGCGTCAATGCCCACATGACGATGACCGGTTCGACGCCTTCCGAGCGCAGTCCGCCAAGAATCCTGACCGCGCGCGCGGCATCGCCAGCCATGGCGGCATCGGTTAGTTTGTAGACATCGTAGCGACTGCTGTTGGCCACAGCGTCGCTGACATCTTCGACGCTGACAGGGCCTTCGCCGAGCAACAAGCGCAACTTTTCGATTTCCTGACCCGCGGCGAGCAGATTGCCCTCCACGCGATCGGCGATGAGCGACACGACGTCGCGTTCCGGCTGCAGGCCGGCGCTGCGCATTCGGTTGGCGATCCAGCCTGGAAGCTCCCGCAGACCAATTGGCCAGATCGCCAGACTGACCCCTTTCTGGTCCATGCTCTTAGCCCATTTTGACGCACTACCGCTTCGGTCCAGTTTCGGCCCCGTAACGATGAACAACGTGTCGGGGCCCGACTGCTCGACAAGTTCGATAATCGCCTGACCGCCCGTCCGTCCCGGCTTGCCGGTGGGCAGACGCAATTCGATAATTCGTCGCTCTGCAAATAGCGACAGCGTGCCACTGGATGCTGTCAGTTGCGCCCAGTCAAAGCCGGTCGTTGCCACGTGCAATTCCCGCATACTGAAACCGCGTGCCCGCGCCGCTTCACGAATGGCATCCAACGCCTCGTCGACCAGCAAATGCTCATCACCCGTAACGAGGTAACACGGTGCCAGGGATTTCTTGAGGTGGGACGAGAGCTGGTTTGCCTGAATCTTCAAGCAAGCTGCTCCATTGCGATTGATTCGCCTTCGAGCAGGACCGGAATGCCGTCGGTCACGGGGTACACGCGCTTGCCGTCATCGGTAATCAACGCTTCGCTCAATGGTTCAGCCAGTTTGGCGCCTTCGTGATTGACGACTTCCCCCGCCTGGATCGCTGTGTTTACCTGCTCCAACCTGTCTTTCTTGAGCACCGACAGGCCTTTGTGGCTGACCGGGCAACGCAGAATCGTCAATAGTCGCTTGTCCATAGCTCATTATTGTACCGCGCATTAACGCTGTAAGGACCCCATTTTCGAGCTCAATTTCGCCCCAGAATGGCCGCCAGTTCTTCATTGGAACAGGCTTCGCAGGCGGAGATGGCAGCGTCCTCATCCTCGGGCAATGGCCGGAAGTGCTCATCAATGAGGCGACACCGCAGTATGAGTTTGACGGCGGCCAGCTGCTCGCCATGCTGCAGCTGGTCATGCAAATAATGCTGCGCGAAAAACAGAGCCGGTGCCTGGTCCTCCCAGCCGAGCATCTCGGCAAAGAACCACTCCCATGCGGCAACCGGATCCGGGTCCTCCTGAATCCAGTCGAACAGGTGTTTGAAACCCCCCGTCCGATTATCCCGGCTGATAAACCCGTAAGCGTGATTAAGCGCTCTCGAGCGGTCTTTTTCGACCATCGGAGCTACAGGGTCGTAGCCCGATCCGCCCCAAGGGTGGCAGCGGGCGATGCGCCTGGCCGCCATCCAGCCGCCTCGAATCGCGCCGTGCGCCTGCAGCGCCTCGATCGCATAGACAGAGCATGTGGGCTCGAACCGGCAGTTGCCGCCGAGCCACGGCGAAATAGCGAGCCGATAGAACCTGACGAGCCAGATCAGCGGCATCGCCAGCAACCGGCTTAAGCCCGTCCGCATCAGGCCGCTCGTAAAGCCTCGGTCGCAAAACCGCGGATCGCCGTAAGCATGGAAAACAAGCCATTGCTGCGCGTCGGGCTCAGGTGACTCTCGAGTTGCAGTGCAGTCACAAAATCGGGCGGCGTATCGAGGATGTCCTTTGGATACTTGCCGCTGTAGAGACGCAACAACAGCGCAATCAACCCGGACACGATCGCGGCGTCGCTGGTTGCGCGAAATTCGAGCCGACCGTCTTTCTTGTCGGCAACAAACCAGACCTGTGATTGACAACCCCGAATACGGTTTTCTTCGCTGCGCAGTTCCTCGGGAAATTCCGGCAATCGCCGACCGAGGTCGATCAGGTATTGATAGCGATCCATCCAGTCCTCGAAGAGACCGAATTCTTCGATCAGCTCCTGCTGCGCCGCCTGTACTTCGTTCGTCACCGGACTAACTGCCACGACGCCAGGTTGTTCCATCCCGACCATCCTGAATCGTGACTCCCGCTTCGTGAAGCTGATCACGAATCGCGTCGGCACGCTGGAAATCGCGCTCGGCTTTCGCGGCATTGCGCTGCTCGATCAGTGCCTCGATTTCGTCAGCCGTCATGTCACCCACGACGTGTCCCGCAAACCACTCCTCCGGATCTTTACCGAGGAGACCCATTAGTTCACCGGCGGCATACATCTCGGCGGCAAGCCGCTGCATTTCTTCATCGTCGTTTGACTTGTTCAGCGCGCGCGCCAGTGCGAAGAATTCTGCCAGCGCCTTGGGCGTATTGATGTCGTCCTCCAACGCGGCAACCAGTGCCTCCGGTACGACAGCGGCGGCGCGCGCCTCGTCCGAGACCTCAATACCTCGAACCGCGCCGTAGAGTCGATCGAGCATGCGACGCGCCGATTCGATGGTCTCGGCCGACCAGTCCAGCGGTTGCCGATAATGCGCGCTCAGCAGCGCCAGGCGAATCACCTCGCCCGGAATCGTTTCGATCAGGTCGTGCACCAGCAAGACGTTGCCCAGCGACTTCGACATCTTGGTTTCATCGATACTCAGGAAGCCATTGTGCAGCCAGTAGCGCGCAAAAGGAGCGCCGCCATGCGCACAGCTGCTCTGTGCACACTCGTTTTCATGGTGCGGAAAAACAAGGTCCTGTCCGCCTGCATGAATATCGATCGTTGCGCCGAGGTGTTTTTCTGCCATCGCAGAGCATTCTATATGCCAGCCGGGCCGCCCCCTGCCCCAGGGCGAATCCCACCCCGGAAGTTCCGGTGTCGACGGCTTCCACAACACGAAATCGTGTGCGGCCCGCTTGTAAGGTGCGACTTCAACGCGCGACCCGGCGATCATCTCGCGCAGATTGCGCTTCGAGAGCTCGCCGTATCGTTCGTACGACGACACATCAAACAGCACATGGCCCTCGGCAACGTAGGCGAAGCCGTTTTCGATCAGGGCTTCGATCATGCTGATCATCACGTCAATGTGTTGTGTCGCGCGGGGTTCGACATCCGGTGGCCGAACACCGAGCGTGCCCATATCGTCGTTATAAGCCTTGATGTACTTGGCCGTAATCTCATCGATAGATCTGCCGGTTTCCACCGAAGCGGCGTTAATCCTGTCATCGACGTCCGTGATATTGCGCGCAAAGGTCAGTTTGTAACGCCGACGCAAAACCCGGGCCAACAGGTCGAAAACCACGGCCGGCCGCGCGTTACCGATATGCGCATAGTTGTAGACAGTCGGACCGCACAGGTACATCGTTACCTCGCCCGGCGTCTGCGGCTCGAAGGGGACTTTCTTGCCCCGAAGGGTGTCGTGCAGTTGTATGGTCATGGAAGCTCGGTGCGGCCGGTCAAAAAACGCAATCATAGCAATATTGCTGCCGGCGGCTACGATCGGTATTCTTCCCAGCCGCAGAAGATTCATCAAGGATTCCCGATGCCTGTCGTGCCCGTCAGATTTCAAGCCCGCAAGACCATTGAACAGGTCGAGGAAGGAGATGACCTGGCGCCGAGGTTCGACGACCGAGGGCTGATCACCGTCGTTACGACGGATGCAACAAGCGGCGAGGTGCTCATGCAGGGCTATATGAACGCGGAGGCACTGCAACTGACGATCAGCACGGCTGAGGCTCATTATTACAGTCGCAGCCGACAGGTGCTGTGGCACAAGGGCGCGACCAGCGGGCTCGTACAGAGCGTGCGCGAACTGCTTGTCGATGATGACCAGGACTGCATTTGGCTACGGGTTGATGTCGCCGGCGGCGCGAGCTGCCACGTTGGCTATCGAAGCTGCTTCTACCGAAAAGTGCCGGTCGGCAGTGAATTCGTTGCGAAACAGGTGGACGGGCACGTGGATCTCGAGTGGACCGACACCGAAAAGGTATTTGATCCCGAGGACGTCTACGGCGACGCGCCTAATCCCACCATCCTCTGACCATCACCCACCACCCAACTTCATATTGACGGGGCACCGCGTGGGGAGCTTCCTCTCGCTTAACCTCGCTCGGCGTCCTGCCTCGCTCGCATCGGGCTCCGCTTGCTTTGGCGTCCGTGCGTCGCTGCGCTGCGCACGACGCTCGAGGAACTCCCCACACGGTACCCCTGCCACAGCATCTTGCGGCGGTGAGTGCCGGGGTGTCTCACAAAGCGAGTTTGCGAACCTCGGTCCCGCTTGACGGGAGCAGCTGTCCGAGCGACTGAGATTCCCCGGCGATCGACGCCGCCGTAGGATCAGTGGTTGATGGTTGGTGGGTGGTGGGTGATGGGTGGTGGGTGGTGGTCAGAAAGTGCCTTTCGCCTTTCGACGCCGCGTGTCACGCTTTCGTCGTGCCGCAGGCTGCGGCGCCCTGTACGCGATTGCCCGCGCCTGCAAGGCATATTCCACCGTACCTATCATCCACAGGAAGTAACCCATGAGCTCCATGAATTCCTCAAGCGCCAGCTTGATCACGCGTTGATAGGCGTCGCCAAGAATCGATATCCAGAGCCGCTCGTGACCGACCAGCAGCACGAACCCGAACAGAATGACGGCCCCGGCAAACAACAGCGTCAGCCCGGGTGATGGCCAGATGCGCGCGAGCGCAATTGTCAGGCGCTTGCGCTGCCGAAACGTATAGACAATCAGGAGCGACCCGAAGATTGCGGCCAGCACCTGCCATAGATTGTCGGCAATATAGCGGTCCAGAAAGTAGTCCGACTCACGAACCAGGAATATGAGCGCCAGGCCGCCGAATGCAATCGCGACAGGTCGTTGCGACGGACAATACCTGGCTACCCAGCCCATGATCAGTCCGCAGACGACGAGAATGATCGCCTGAATAATTTCGACTGGCGAGAATTCACTGGTGCCGTAAACGTCGCTTTGGCCAGTAACAATATGTAGTTTAAGGCTACCGGGCGACGCGATCTCCATTTGTGTCAGCGCCCATGTGACGAACGCGATCGTAATGAAGTACACAAGATAACGAATCCAGACCATACGAAACTATACACCGCCAGGCGGAACTACCGGCGCAGGGCATAAACGGGATTACCCTGCCTCGTCAAAAGACGCTGATTAATAAGGAATTCCCGTGCATCTTCCGCGTCTTTCAGGAACCACTTCTCCGTGCTGCCGAGGCGAAAACTGTAGCCCCAGCTATCCATGTCCCGCATGACGCGATGGCGCCCGACTCCGCTGAGGCAATCCGCCAGCACGATCTGCAGATAACAGACGCTGGCTTCTTCGAGATCGTCGCCGCCCGCGTCGCGATCGAGCCGCTCGCGCCGTTCCTGCGTCATGCAGATAAGGTGACAGGTTTCATGTAACAGAGAGTGGATGGGCGTATCGCCCCGAACGTAAACGGTCGTGGCAACGACTCCCGCTTCCGAATCGCCCCAGAAGCTTCCGGTTATCGGCTCGCCGTCGTCCTGCACAATCAGTTCAAGTGTGTATTGGCCCAGCAATGCGACGAGTTCGCCGCGGTGAACGTCGGCAACCGTCAGCACCTTACTGGTCGCCATCGCGCACATACAACGACTACAAGGTTGAGATTTGTTTCAGGACGATACGTACGAGATCTTTGACGAGTGCTTCGCGCAGCAGCTGCTCCTCGCGTGCCTTGCCAAGCACCAGTGTCGAATCATACGTGTAGTTGCGCGTTACCGTTAAGTCCTGTTTCTCCAGCAATCGGCTGGTACTGCCGTCAATCGCGTATTCAATCGTGTAATACACTTCGTACTCAGTCGGCACATTGCGGGCGGATACCGACAGGACACGTTGATCGGTTTCATCGTAATAAATCGAGAATGTTGCCGTTGCATCGGTCGCTGTGTCGGCAAGATCGACGCCCGCTGCCTTCAGCTGCACTCGAAGCTCACGATAGAACAGGCTATAAGGATCATTCGTATCGATATAGGTGCGTTGCATTTCGGCCGGTGTTGTCAGTGCACCCTGAATATGAAAGCCACAGCTCGACAGGAGCATGACGGCCGCAATGGCGAGTAGCCTAAACAACGACGTTTACCAGGCGACCCGGCACAACGATCACTTTGCGCACCTCTTTGCCGTCGATGAAGCGTTGCACGTTTCCGTCGGCGATTGCCAATTGTTCGATTGCGTCTTTGTCGGCATCCGCAGGCACGGAAATACGTGCACGCAGCTTGCCATTCACCTGCACGACCATTTCGATCAGATCGAGCTCCAGCGCTGATTCGTCAACCGCCGGCCAGGCCTGGTCGATCAATGGCGTCGTATGCCCCAACTCCTGCCAGAGGGCGTGGCAAATGTGCGGCACTATCGGCGACAGCATCAGGACCACGGCTTCGAGCGCCTCATGCACTACTGCGCGGTCGGCGTCTGTATCCATCTTGTTGACGGCATTCAGCAGTTCCATTGCCGCCGCAACCGCTGTGTTGAAACTGCTGCGCCGACCGATATCGTCGCTGATCTTCGCAATCGTCTGGTGCGTCTTACGTCGCAAATCCTGTTGCGCTTCATTGAGCCCGCTGCCATCGACAGCCGGGGATGGGCCGGCTGCGGCGTGCTCGACGACAGCGTTCCAGAATCGTTTCAGGAAACGGAAGCTGCCTTGCACGCCATCGTCCGACCATTCGAGCGCTTGTTCGGGCGGTGCCGCGAACATCATGAACAGGCGCACCGTGTCCGCGCCATACCTTTCGATGAGTTCCTGTGGGTCAACCGTATTGCCTTTCGCCTTGGACATCTTGGCGCCGTCCTTGAGCACCATTCCTTGGGTCAACAGATTGGTGAACGGCTCCGAAACGTCGGTAAGGCCCTCGTCGCGCATGACGCGCTGGAAGAATCGAGAGTACAGCAGGTGCAGAATGGCGTGCTCGATACCGCCCGTATACTGGTCGACAGGCGTCCAGTAAGCGGCGCGCTCATCCAGCATGGCGTCCGCGCTATCGGGACAGGCATAACGTGCAAAGTACCAGGATGACTCGACGAAAGTGTCGAACGTGTCGGTCTCGCGACGCGCATCCTTGCCACATTTGGGACAACGCGCTTCATAAAAGTCTGGCATGTTGCGCAACGGCGACCCGACGCCGGTGAACTCTACGTTCTCCGGCAACACGACTGGCAGCTGATCTTCCGCTACCGGCACCGCGCCGCAGTCATCGCAGTAAATGATCGGAATTGGCGTGCCCCAGTAGCGCTGCCGTGAAACGCCCCAGTCGCGCAAACGGTAGTTTACCGTGCGGCAGCCGCGGCCAGTCTCCTCGAAATGATTGGCGATGGCATTGAACGCCGCGTCGAAATCGAGCCCGTCATACTCGCCCGAATTGACCAGCACGCCCTTGTCAAGGAACGCGGCTTCTTCGATATCAATCTCGGAGCCGTCCAGCGGCGCGATTACCTGCTTTATCGGCACGCCGTGTTGCTTTGCAAATTCCCAGTCTCGCGCATCGTGGCCGGGGACCGCCATTACCGCGCCGGTGCCGTAGCTCATTAACACGAAGTTCGCGACCCAAAGCGGTACCTCTTCACCAGTAAGCGGGTGCAGGGCTGAAATGCCAAGCGGCATTCCCTTCTTCTCCATGGTTTCGAGGGTCGCCTCGGCGGCGTCGGTCTTTCTGCATTCGTCGACGAATGCCGCGATCTCGGCATTGTTCGCAGCTGCTTTGCTCGCCAACGGATGTTCGGCCGCGACCGCCATGTAAGTGACGCCCATCAGTGTATCGGGTCTCGTGGTATAGACGGTCAGCGGGTCATTTTCCCCGGCCACCTCGAACGACAACTCAACGCCCTCCGAACGACCGATCCAGTTTCGCTGCATGATCTTGACCGAATCCGGCCAGCCCGGCATGCGATCGAGCTCCTCGAGCAATTCGTCCGCATAGGCCGTGATCTTCATGAACCATTGTGGAATTTCGCGTCGCTCGACAAGCGCATCGGAGCGCCAGCCGCGTCCATCGATCACCTGTTCGTTCGCGAGCACCGTCTGGTCGACCGGATCCCAGTTGACGACGGAGTTCTTGCGGTAAACGAGCCCCTTGTCGAACATTCTCGTGAACAGCCACTGCTCCCAGCGGTAGTATTCGGGCCGACACGTCGTGACTTCCCGCGTCCAGTCGTAGCCGTATCCCAGCCGCTTGAGCTGATCGCGCATGTCGTCGATATTGTCGTAGGTCCATTTCGCCGGCGGCACGCCACGCTGGATTGCCGCGTTCTCCGCCGGCATGCCGAAGGCATCCCATCCCATCGGCTGCAATACGTGCTTGCCCTGCATTCGCTGGTAGCGCGCGAAAACATCGCTGATCGTGAACACTCGGACATGCCCCATGTGCAGCTTACCGCTCGGGTACGGGAACATTGTCAGGCAGTAGAATTTCTCTTTACCCGGGTCTTCGCCGACCTCGAAGCTGCGTGCGTCAGCCCAGTATTCCTGTGCTGTCTGTTCGACGATGTCGGGCTGGTACGGAGTGCTCATCGGTGTCGCTTTCGTTATCTGGCCGGGAAAACCCGCAAGCGTACTACAGGCTGGCGCGATTGCGAATCCAGAAGAAAGCAATGATGGCGAGGCAGATCCCGATGATGGGCCGGTTCCCGGTACTCGCGTAGGGTGTCATTCCCCGCCGCGGTTCAATGTTTGCTGTAATAACCTGTGGCTCGAACTGCTTGCCAACGTGAAGTAAGTCGCCGTCGCTGCCAATAAACGCGCTGATGCCGGTATTCGTTGAGCGAACCGCATTGCGGCCGACCTCGAGCGCGCGCATACGGGCAATCTCGAGATGCTGGTGCGGCGCAATCGAATCGCCAAACCAGGCGTCGTTGCTCACGTTGATCAGGATGTTGGCGTCCGGGAAAGCATAAAGCTGTTCCGCGCCATAGGCGTCCTCATAGCAAATCGCCGCAGCCAGTCGGGTGCCAATGTCTGTCACCAGCAATGGCTGTATCGCCTCACCTGCCGCCAGGTCCGAGTACGGCAGGTTTTGCATCTTCATCCACTCGCGGACGCCGTCTGGCACCGGAAAGTACTCACCGAAAGGCACCAGGTGACGTTTGCGATAAACCTGCCGCCCCGCGTCGCCGAGAAGAAACACGCTGTTGTAGATTCGCGCTTCCGCGTCGCGATGGGAACTGCGCTCGAGAATGCCGAAGACGACGTTTTGTTTGCGGGCGCGAACGTCTCCCTGCACGCGATTGATGTAACCGTCCACCTGATCGTCTAACGCAGGAATCGCCACCTCCGGCCAGACAACCAGCTTGCTGTCCGGAACGCTCAGCGTCGAGTTGCGATAGAACTCCATGATCGGCATGAGCTGGTTGCGCTGCCATTTCTGGTCCTGTGAGACACCGGCCTGGACTATTGTCGTTCGAATCGGCTCGCCCGCGGACTCGGTCCACTCGATCATCAGCAAGGCGCCACCGGCCAGCCACGGCAGCAGTATAGCCAGCACGCCGATAATGCGTTGCACACCAGTCAGCATGAACGCGACAATCGCCGCCGACGTGCTGAACATAAGCATGAAGGAAACCCCGTAGACTCCGAGCACGGGCGCCCAGCCGGCGAACAGTCCGTCGATTTGCCCATAGCCGAGTGCGAGCCACGGAAAACCGGTGAACGCCCATCCGCGCAACCATTCGACAAGCACCCATGCCGCTGGCGCGACGAACACCATCTGCCAGAACTCCCCTTGCGAAAGGCGGCTGATCAGCCACCCGGCAATGGCAATGAATGACGCCATGATAATGGCGAGACCAATCATAAGCAGAAAGGCGATCCAGAGCGCGGCATTGCCGTAGACATGAACCGAAATGTAGATCCAGTAGGTGCCGGTCAGGAACATGCCAAGACCGAACCAGAATGCATGGCCGGCAGCATCGCGCGGCGACACGATCATGCAAATGAACAACAGCGGCAGCACAAGCAGCGAGGCAAGAAAGGACAAGCCCCAGGGCGCGAATCCCAGCGACATCCCACAGCCGAGCAAGAAGACGAACAGCCGGCTCAGGCGCGGCCGGTCAGCGGGTAACAACAGGAAAGGGTGCAGGTCTTTCGCCACCGGCAATACTAGGCTTTGCGCTGAACTTGCAGCGCATCGATTCGTCGCTTGTCAGCCTTGATCACGGCAAATTCAAAACCACCAAAATTAATCGTCTCGCCGCGGCGAGGCAGCCGGCCGAGCTCATGCAAAACGAGACCGCCGATGGTGTCGTATTCCTTGTCGTCGAGCTCGCACTTGAAATAGTCGTTAAAGTCCTCGACGCGTGTCAACGCGCGCACCGCAAAGCTCGGCTTACCGTTGCGATCGCCATCGGGGCGAATGAACTCCGCTTCTTCGTGGTCGTGTTCGTCATCGATCTCCCCGACAATTTCCTCGAGCACGTCCTCGATCGTCAGCAAGCCCGCAACGCCACCGTATTCATCGACAACGATCGCCATGTGATTGTGACTGGCGCGAAATTCTTTTAGCAGCGCGTTGAGGCGTTTCGACTCCGGAATTACAGCGGCGGGCCTGAGCAATTTTTGTATCGTGACTTCTTTTGCCACGTCGCTGCCAAAGTAACGCAGTAAATCCTTCGCCAGAAGAATGCCAAGAACCTCGTCTCTGTCCTCGCCGATCACCGGGAATCGGGAATGACCGGATTCGACGATCAACGCTAGAATGTCGTCGAACTCCTGTTCAATGTCGATGACAACCATTTGCGAGCGCGGCACCATGACGTCGCGCACCTGGGTTTCAGATACCTCGAGAACACCGAACAGCATGCTCTTCTCTTCAGCGTCGAGTTCGACTTCGGACTGGATAAAGGTCTGTATTTCGTCGCGGCTCCAGGGTTCGCCCTTGAAAGCGCGTTTGATTCGCGCCACCAGTCCGGGTGTTTCCGAGCCGCCCGTACTTGGCGGTTTGTCGTTCATAATTTCAGGGCCTGCCAGCAGTCATTTGATTCGTCCTGTTGCGTCAGATAACGCGCTAATCGAGGCGCGAGGAGCGCCGTTTGGTAGCTCCAAACAAGTGACAAGTAACAAAGATTGGCGCATTGTCTGGCGCAACCCACGGGGCCGGACCCCTTGGTCGCCCTGCTGCGTTATCAGTCGCTCATTTAGCACACTAAACCTCGCTTCTTCTGCCTTGCCCGGCGACCAATCGGTCGTGGCAGGGCGATTCAAATGACTGCTGGCAGGCCCCGATTCTATCAGGTCTCTAGCGAGACTTTGCGTAGGGGTCGGTCGAGCCGTTGCCGACCAGTATGCGGGCCTCGAGCGCTTCCATTTCCGCGGCATCGGCATCCGTGTCGTGGTCGTAACCCAGCAGGTGCAGGGTGCCATGCACGAACATATGCGCCCAGTGATCATCGGCCGATTTGCCCTGCTCGGCCGCCTCATCGCGCACGACGCCGGCACAAACCACGATATCACCCAGTACCTGGCTGGCCGCCTCCGGCAGCCCCGCGATGGGTCCGGCGGGAAACGACAGCACGTTGGTCGCTTTGTCCTTTTGCCGATAATCCCGGTTCAAAGCCTGTATTTCACCGGTATCGACCAATCGCACTGACACTTCAGTCTGATCAGCGAGGTTTCTTCCGGACTCCGCGACGGCTCTGGATACCCAGGATTCGATTTGCCGCACCGACGGCAGGTCCGCATCCGCACACGCGATCTGCACGTCAACCACAAGCGAGGTTTGCTTAGTCACCTGATTGGGTCAGCCGGCCTGTTCGCTTTTTTCGTAGGCTGTGACGATGCGCTGCACCAGCTGGTGCCGAACCACGTCTTTCGGCGTGAAATACGTAAACGCCACACCCTTGACGTCCGACAATACTTTAGTTGCGTTTTTGAGGCCGGACTGCTGACCTGAGGGCAGGTCGATTTGCGTGATGTCTCCGGTGACAACAGCGCGCGATCCAAACCCGATCCGTGTCAGGAACATTTTCATTTGTTCGACGCTGGTATTCTGAGCCTCATCCAGAATAACGAATGACTCGTTCAACGAACGTCCGCGCATGAACGCGAGCGGAGCAATCTCGATGACGTTTCGTTCGATCAGTCGCGTTACTCGCTCCGCGCCGATCATGTCGTAAAGAGCGTCGTACATCGGCCGCAGATACGGATCGACTTTCTGTGATAAATCGCCCGGCAGAAACCCCAGCCGCTCACCAGCTTCGACGGCGGGCCGAACGAGTACGATCCGACGGACCTGATCGTTCTCGAGCGAGTCGACAGCGCTCGCCACGGCGAGATAGGTTTTCCCTGTGCCCGCCGGCCCGATGCCGAAGGCCAGGTCATGCTGTTGTATGCTATTCATGTACGCGGTCTGGTTAGCACCGCGTGGCCGAATGAGTTTACGTCGCGTCTGAATAGTGAAGACGTCGTCGTCAAAATCTTCAGCTTCGGGTGGTGTCACATCCGCATCGTTCATGAAGGACTCCTGCAACAGCATATGCACACGTTCCGGGTCCAGCCGTTCATTGCCCGTCATTTCGAATAACGATAACAGTACGTCACCACCGACTTCGGCCGCGCCAGGGCGACCCGTCACGCGAAATCGATTTCCGCGGCTCGCGATCTCGACATCGAGGCGGCGTTCGATCTGCCGCAGGTGTTCATCAAATTGGCCACACAGATTGGCAAGGCGGCGGTTATCGGCGGGCTCGAGGACGATGTCCCGAGAAATCTGGACAGCATTCAAAATCTGTATTCAAAACCTCTGTGCAATAATCCGCCTGTCAGGAAGACAGGGGCGCTGCCGAGTCCGGCGATATACGTGACAAGGCATCTATCGGAGCAATAGACCATTGCCTGAGAGATTACCCTGATGCGCGCGCCTTTGGAAGTACCAGCCTGCCACGCAGAGAATTGGGTAGCGCTTCCGTTATCACAACGTCGACAAACTGACCGATCCACGTTGGGTCAGCGTCGAAGTTCACCCAGCGGTTGTTCTCGGTTCGGCCCGCAAGCTGGCTCGCACTCTTCTTCGAGATCTTCTCGACCAACACCCGTTGCGTTGTACCCACCATCTTCTGACTGATCCCCAGGGCCTGCTGGTTAATACGCGCCTGCAGAATCTGAAGTCGCTGCTTCTTCACTTCCATGGACGTATCGTCGACGAGGCTGGCCGCGGGCGTCCCTGGCCGAGCGCTGTAGATAAAGCTGAATGACTGGTCAAAACCGATTTCCGCAATCAGGTTCATCAATGCCTCGAAGTCCTTGTCGGTTTCGCCCGGAAAACCAACGATAAAATCGGACGATAAGGAAATATCGGGGCGAGCCTCGCGCAGTTTTCGAATTTTCTGCTTGTACTCGAGAACCGTATGCCCTCGCTTCATTGCCGCGAGCACTCGATCGGAACCGTGCTGCACGGGCAAGTGCAAGTAGCTCGCAAGCTTAGGAACCTCGGCGTAGGCCTGAATCAGGCTGTCTGTAAATTCGACCGGGTGAGACGTTGTGAAGCGAATCCGCTCGATGCCCTCGATGGCGGCTACGTAGTAAATCAGCGTTGCGAGGTCGGCGATCTCGCCGTCGTGCATCGGACCCCGATACGCGTTGACATTTTGACCCAGCAGGTTCACTTCGCAAACGCCCTGCAGCGCGAGGCTCGCGACTTCGGCGATGACATCATCGAAGGGACGGCTGATTTCTTCGCCGCGCGTATACGGTACTACACAGAAACTGCAGTATTTGCTGCAGCCTTCCATGACGGAAACGAATGCTGTCGGACCTTCGGCACGCGGTTCCGGCAGTGAATCGAATTTCTCGATCTCCGGAAACGAAATATCGACGACCGGATTGCCCGTGCTTGCCGCGCCGTCAATCATCTCGGGCAAGCGGTGCAAGGTTTGCGGGCCGAACACAACATCGACAAACGGGGCGCGCTTTGTAATGCCGTCACCTTCCTGGCTCGCGACACAGCCGCCGACACCGATTTTCACCTTCGGGTTCTTGTCCTTTAATGCACGCCAGCGGCCGAGCTCAGAAAACACTTTTTCCTGCGCCTTCTCGCGAATGGAACAGGTATTCACGAGCAACAGATCGGCACTCTCCGGCCTGTCCGTCAATTCGTAGCCATGCGACTCGCGCAAGACGTCCGCCATCTTGTCCGAGTCATACTCGTTCATCTGGCAGCCCATGGTCTTGATGTACAGCTTCACCGAATAAAACCCATGCTCTCGAGTTTGACGAGTATACGATGTGCCGCCCGTTTCTCAGCCTCGGCCGCCGTTGGATCGAGATAGAGATCGTGTAGTTCGCCGCCCTGAGGCTCCTTGAACGCACCCATTGCTTCTGTTTCCGGCTGTGGATCGGGGCAGAGGCTGCTTTTCGGCCGGCCCCACGTGGATTAGAGAGGCGCGCGATCCTACACGAGCGGCACCCAACAGTCACGGCCCACAGGCGGCCGGAGCGCAAGTATTTGTCCGTACAGCGCCGGCCCGCGCGGGACTTTATGATCGGGGGTGGTATTCTCCGAACCAGGAGCGGTGACCAGCCATGAACCTCATCGAATTCGCAGCACCCACAGCGGCAGCATTCCCGGGAATGACCGTCCGCGAGCTATTCACTGAGTGCGTGAAAGCGAATTCGGCGGTGCTGCCGTTCCAGGCAGCCAGCGGCAAGTTCACCGGCAGGGCGTCTATCCGCCATATTCTCGGCGAAGTCTGTATTCCCGAGGCCATGATCGAACACGCCAGGCTGCTTGGTGATACGATTACGGCGCTGCAGTTTCCGCCGATCAGGGAAAAGGAACTGCTCGATATGACCATCGATGAATTCATCATCGAGGACATCCCGACAATAACGCCGGCGTCACCGATGGTGAAGGCCCTGGCGGTGATGCAAAGCTATAGCACAAGCTACCTGTTCGTGATTGACGACGAGCACAATTACCACGGCACACTGAGCACCGTGTCTCTGGCGCGCCGCTTCCTCGATCGGAATTCGCCATAGACGCGGAACTGCACATCGATATCACCTCAGTGTGGGTGGCCACGGCCATCCTCGTCGCCGCATACGCGATGATCTTCAGCGAACGCCTGCATCGGACCTACGCCGCGCTGGCGGGCGCTGTCACCATGATCGTCGTCGGCGGCTGGATGGGCTTTTACACACAGGAAGAGGCGCTGACCGCTATAGACGCCAACACCATCGTATTGCTGATGAG
Organism: Woeseiaceae bacterium; assembly: GCA_013001045.1. GTDB lineage: Bacteria > Pseudomonadota > Gammaproteobacteria > Steroidobacterales > Woeseiaceae > UBA1847. Next base: position 34,303 of record JABDNG010000072.1, read on the forward strand.
CATGATGCTGCTGGTTGCACTGCTGCGCACAACGGGCATGTTCGAATACATGGCAATTCGTCTCGCGAAAGCGTCTGGCGGCAGCCCGGTACGACTGATGCTTTACCTGGGAATAGCCGTCAGCGTGCTGAGCATGATCCTCGACAATGTCACTACGGTGATCATATTCGCCCCACTCACCATTCTCGTCACACGGCTGCTCAACCTGAACCCGGCGCCGTTTCTGATTGGGCAGGCCATGCTGTCGAACATCGGGGGTGCAGCGACACTCGTCGGCGACCCGCCGAATATCATGATCGGTAGCGCGGCGAACATAGACTTCCTCACATTTCTGATCAACATGGGGCCGCTGGCAACAGCGCCGTGGGTCGCGACCCTGCTGCTATTGTTGTTCTTTTTTCGCAAGGCGCTGCGGTCGCGTGGCGGTGAACAGGACCTCGTCGATCTCGACGAAAGCAAGGCCATTCAGGATCCTGCCTTGGTCAATCGCATGTTGGTGGTGATGGGCCTGGTCGTGATCCTGTTCTTCGCGCACCACAAGCTGCACTATTATCCGTCCTTCGTCAGCCTGATCGGACTCGCACTGGCGCTGCTGCTCGTGCGGCCGCAAGCCGACAAACTCGTCGACGAGGTGGACTGGTCTATCCTGCTGTTCTTCGCCTCACTGTTTGTCATCGTCGGCGGTGTCGAGGCAACCGGTTTGCTCGACGTCATCGGCGGCAAACTGGCAATAATGGCACGAGACCCGAACATGTTGCTTGTGACCGCGCTGGGACTCATGTGGATCGCCGCCATTCTCAGCGCGCTGATCGACAACATTCCGTTCACGGTGACCATGATTCCGATCATTGGCGCCTTGTCTGCCGAAGGTATTGACACAGGACCGCTGTGGTGGGCACTGGCGATCGGTGTGGCGCTCGGCGGCAATGGCACCCATATAGGTGCGACGGCGAATATCGTCGTCGTTGCGCAGGCCGAGCGCAGCGGCGTGCCCGAGGCCAGGATCACCCCATTGCAGTGGCTGAAAGTTGGGCTGCCCGTTATGTTTTCGGGCCTGATCGTCGCAAGCGTTGCGTTTGCCCTGCTCTACTGACCAATCAGAAAGGAATATCGTCGTCGAAGTCGTCGGGCCCCGGCTGCGGCGGTGCACTGCTGCCTCCGCTTTTGCTACCACCCTTGCCGCCGCCCTTGCTGCCGCCGCCGAAGCTGCCGCCGCTGTCGCCGCGGCTACCCAGCATCTGCATCTCGTCGGCGATAATCTCGGTCGTATAGCGATCGTTGCCGTCCTGGCCCTGCCACTTGCGTGTGCGCAGCTTGCCCTCGATGTAGACCTGCGAGCCTTTGCGCAGGTACTCGGCCGCGATTTCCGCCAGGCGATTGAACATCGCCACGCGATGCCATTCGGTGCGGTCTTTTTGCTCGCCGGTCTGCTTGTCTTTCCATGACTCGTTGGTAGCAACCGTGAAATTGGTAACGGCCGAACCGCTCGGCATGTAGCGCGTCTCGGGATCCTGTCCGAGATTACCAACGATGATGACTTTGTTTATTCCGCGGGCCATATCGGTCCCCTGCTCTCAGCTCAATGTTGTTTTGTTATGTGGCCCGCCGCGACGGCGGCGAGGGGGGACCATTGTAGAGCCTGAGAGGGTAAAAGCTACCCCGATTTCTGCATACAAGACCCGAATTAGCCGGATTCCCGCCGCAAGCGCCCGAAGCCCTGCAGCGCCAGCCAGATTCCAGCCATGAGCGCACACACGAAGAACACGTCCGCGGGCCGGCCCTGGCCCAGGAAACGGCCGCCGATAAGGCCACCGGAGAATGCGCCCAGAAACTGCGCGCTCGAGAATACGCCGAGTGAGGCGCCGCGCACATCGTCGTCCGCGAGCTTCGACAGTCGTGCCGGCAGGCCGGCTTCGAGGAAATTGAAGCCGGCGAAATACAGTGCCAGCGCCATGAACACGGGGACGACCGAGAATCCCAGGAAGGTCAATGCCAGCTGCGCACCCAGAACCAGCGTGACAGCGATGCCAATAAGGCGGCCGCGTCCTTTGTGGTCGTCCCTGATGATCATGGGTACCGTAATGATCAGGGAGAGCAGCAGTGCGCCAACATACATCTTCCAGTGGTCCGTCAGCGCCATTTCCAGGCGATCGGTCAACAGGAATGGCAGCGCCACGAACGTCGCCGTCATTATCGCGTGTAGCAGGAAGACGTAAAAATCGATGCGCAGAAGGTCCGCACGCAAGGCCGGCAGCAGGCTCCAGCTTTCTCGATGCGCGGGGCGCGGAATCTCGGGCAACAATCCGAGCAGCAGCCCGGCAACGATGGCAAGACCAGCCGCGATCCAAAACAGTGACTTCACGCCGAGTTGCGCCGCGATCAGCGGGCCGGCAACCATCGCCACCATGAACGACAGGCCGATACCAATGCCGAATACCGCCATCGATCGGGTTCGGACTTGTTCTCGCGTCGCGTCGGTGATCAACGCGGTTAGCGTCGCCGAAATTGCGCCCGCGCCTTGCAGCAGGCGACCGGCGATGACGCCATAGATGGATTCGCTGAGTGCGGCGAGCACACTGCCGGCCGCAAAGATTGCGAGACCGAAAAGAATGACCGGGATACGTCCGATGCGATCGGACAGCGCGCCGAGCGGTATCTGGAAACCCGCCTGGGTAAGGCCATAGGCGCCGACGGCGAGACCGATCAGGAGCGGCGTCGCGTTCTCGAGATCTGCAGCATGCAGCGACAGCACGGGCAACAGCGCAAACAAGCCAAACATGCGGATCATGGAAATCAGCGCAACGACGGCCACGGAGCGGCGCTCTGATGCGTGCATCGCGACTACGGTGACGGGGGTTTCAGAACTCAAACTTGCACTTCCTTTGCGCCGTGGATGCGCGGCGGCGTATATTAGCAGGTTGTTCGACGAACCTTGAATCCCTGTAATGAAGTCCATTGACGGTTGCATAAATATCGGTGGCGCCAGGACCCACAACCTGCGCGACATCGACCTGAGCTTGCCGCGCGAGAGGCTGATCGTGCTCACCGGTCTATCGGGCTCAGGCAAGTCGTCGCTGGCATTTGACACGATATATGCCGAGGGCCAGCGCCGTTACGTCGAGTCGCTGTCCGCTTATGCGCGCCAGTTCCTGTCGATGATGGAGAAGCCCGACATCGATCATATCGACGGCCTCTCGCCGGCGATCTCGATCGAGCAGAAATCGACGTCGCACAACCCGCGCTCGACGGTCGGCACTGTCACTGAAATCTACGATTACCTGCGATTACTGTTCGCGCGCGCCGGCACGCCGCGTTGCCCGGATCACGACATCACGCTCGAAGCCCAGACCGTCAGCCAGATGGTCGATCAGGTACTGGAATTGCCGGAAGGCTCGCGCCTCATGCTGCTCGCACCGGTGGTCGCCGACCGCAAAGGCGAACACGTGCAGCTCATGGCCGACCTGCAGGCACAGGGCTTCATTCGTGCGCGCATAGACGGCGAAATCTACGAGCTCGATCAACCACCTGCGCTCGATCTGCGCAAGAAGCACAACATCGACGCAATCGTCGATCGCTTCAAGGTGAAGAATGACATTCGCCTGAGACTCGCAGAGTCATTTGAGACTGCGCTGCGACTCGCCGACGGGGTTGCTCGAATCGCGTGGATGAATGACGCCAAGCAGGAAGAGATCATCTTCTCCGATCGTTTCGCCTGCAATATCTGCGGCTACAGCCTGACAGAACTGGAACCCCGCCTGTTTTCTTTCAACAACCCGAGCGGTGCGTGTCCGGGCTGCGACGGGCTTGGCGTGAAGCAGTTCTTTGACGCGGATCGTGTCGTGGTCAACCCCGGCCTGTCCCTCGCGGGCGGTGCGATCCGCGGCTGGGACAGAAAGACGACCTACTATTACCAGATGATCCAGAGCCTGGCGTCGCACTACGGCTTCGATATCGAAACGCCGTTCAACGAGCTCTCGCGGAAACTGCAGGACGTCGTCCTGCAGGGTAGCGGCAAGGAGAAGATCGAGTTCTTCTATGCCAACTCGCGCGGCATGCAGGTCAAGAAGCTGCATCGCTTCGAGGGCGTGCTTCCCAACCTGGAGCGCCGCTACCGCGAAACCGAATCCGGCGCTGTGCGTGAGGAACTGTCGAAGTTCCTGAACAGCCAGGATTGCCCGGACTGCGATGGCACGCGCCTGAACCGAGCGGCCAGGCACGTCTTCGTCGCCGATCAGTCCCTGCCGGAAGTTACCAGCCTGTCCGTTGGACACGCACGCGACTTCTTTGACAACATGAAGCTGGACGGATGGCGAGCCACCGTTGCCGACAAGATCGTCAAGGAAATCAGTGCGCGCGTCGGCTTTTTGTCCGACGTCGGCCTCGATTACCTGTCACTCGATCGCAGTGCCGAGACCTTGTCGGGCGGTGAAGCGCAGCGCATAAGGCTGGCGAGCCAGATCGGCTCAGGCCTGGTCGGCGTCATGTACATACTCGACGAGCCATCGATCGGGCTGCATCAGCGTGATAACCAACGCCTGCTCGGTACGCTGACCCACCTGCGCGATATCGGCAACACGGTAATCGTCGTCGAACACGACGAGGAAGCCATACTGTCGGCCGATCACGTTGTGGATCTCGGTCCCGGCGCCGGCGTGCACGGCGGGCGGGTCGTAGCCCAGGGCACGCCTCAGGACATCAGGAGCGAACCGCGCTCGTTGACCGGACAGTACCTGTCGGGAAAACGAGCGATTGCCGTACCGAAAGAACGCACGCTGCCTGATCCTGATCGGCAAATCACAATCGTCGGCGCTGCCGGCAACAATCTGAAGAACCTCGAGGCCAGTATTCCGGTCGGCCTCATGACCTGCATAACGGGCGTTTCCGGTTCCGGTAAATCAACGCTCGTGAATGACACCTTGTACAAAGCCGTTTCCGAAGAATTGAATCGGGCGACCCGAAACCCGGCGCCGCACAAGGAAATTCGTGGCCTCGATCAGATCGATCGCGTTATCGATATCAGCCAGAGCCCCATCGGGCGCACACCGCGCTCCAATCCCGCGACGTACAGCGGGCTATTCACCCCCATTCGCGAACTGTTTGCGGGCACGCAGGAATCGCGCTCGCGTGGCTACATGCCGGGACGCTTCAGTTTCAACGTAAAAGGTGGTCGCTGTGAAGCCTGCCAGGGTGACGGCGTCATCAAAGTGGAAATGCATTTTCTCCCCGACGTGTATGTACCGTGCGATGTTTGTCGCGGAAAACGTTACAACCGCGAAACACTCGAGATTCGCTACAAAGGAAAGAACATCCACGAAGTGCTGGAGATGACCGTTGAAGATGCGGCCGAGTTCTTCCGCAATGTACCCGTGGTCGCGAGGAAGCTGCAGACGCTGATGGACGTCGGCCTGACCTACATCCGGCTCGGTCAGAACGCGACGACCTTGTCGGGCGGTGAAGCACAGCGCGTGAAGCTCGCCAAGGAGCTCTCAAAGCGGGACACGGGTAACACGCTCTACATTCTCGATGAGCCGACGACGGGCCTGCACTTCCACGACATCGAACAGCTGCTCGGTGTACTGCACCGACTGCGCGACCACGGTAATACCGTCGTCGTCATCGAGCACAATCTCGACGTCATCAAGACGGCCGACTGGATCATCGACCTCGGCCCAGAAGGTGGCGATGGCGGCGGCCGGATCATTGCAACGGGTTCACCGGAGACCGTTGCGTCAACCAAGGGTTCGTTCACGGGCGAATTCCTCAAACCGCTCGTCAAGCGCCCTCGCAAATCGCGCCGCGGCGCCACTGTCAGTGCGTAGGTACAGCGACGGTTCGATGAGTTCCAGCTCCATAAGCAGGTAGCGACCGTCGCCGCCGCGCACCCAGTCACCCCGTCCGTAAGTCGGCAGCGGCTCGACAAGATCAAATACTTTGACGGCTGTATCGAGTAGCGCAGCCGGTGGCTGAACGGGCAGAATATCCGCACCGTGCTCTTCCTGAACGCGAAAGTCGCCTGCTGCCGGTATCTTCTGTATCGCGTGACTGTATTCGCCGTTAAAAAAGAACAACGAGAATTCTCCTTCCGATTGAATGGCCTCGATAAACGGCTGAACGAGAAAGGCGCGCCCGGAGAAAGTCTCGCGCAAAGTTTGCAGAACGTCCCGCTCTATCGGGTCCATCAATACAAACGTGTCCTTCGCATTGGCACCAACGGTCGGCTTGATGACGACTTTGTTCGTTTGATGATCGGCGAAAAAATCGGCAGGACGTGCCAACGAGAATTCGTCGTACCAGGTCGTGGGGACGATATCGCAGCCACTTTGCTCTAAATCACGCAAGTAGGTCTTCTCCAATGTCCAATGCACCAGGGCAAGGTCGTTAATGAGCAGCGCCCGCGACCGGTCAATGTCGGTCAGCACTTCCAGAAACTGTGACAAGTGCTCCGGGTAGTCCCATGGCGTACAGATATAGACGGCGTCGAACGCGTTCCAGTCGATCCTCGATTGCCAGGCAAGCGTTTCGACCTGCCAGCCGAGCGCCACCATCGGCCCGACGCTCAGGTGAAAGTCGGTTACAAAGTCGCCCATGTCCGCCATCGTCAGGTAGGCGACTTTTTTCAACGGCAAACACTCTTGCTGCGCGGAAATCCGATTACCAGGTCCTCAAGTGGCCGGCAGAAAGCCTTGCTGACGCAATTGCCCGTCGTGCAAACGACTGAGTAATGCGAGACCGAGCACAGCGCCGAACAATGCCCACCCCATATCCGACTGTGTATCCCAGACATAGCCTTGCGTGCCGAGAAAGGCGTCGGCTGCTTCGTCTGACAACAATGCGACCCACCACTCGATGAGCTCGTAAAACGCGCTGAAGCCGAGACAAAAACAGACAATGAAAAAATTGCGCCAGGCTGCCGAGTTAAATACGTTCAGTCGAATCATCAATTCGCGCGCGATCATGGCGGGTATGAACCCCTGCACGAAGTGCCCGATCTTGTCGTAGTTGTTTCTCGACCCGTCGAACGTCTCCCGCAGCCACTCTCCGATCGGGACTTCGGCATAGGTATAGTGGCCGCCGATCATCAAGATCACGCAGTGAATAAGAATCAACACGTAGACGAGGGTCGTCAGAGGAAAGCGTTCACGCGTAAACCAGAGGACCACGGCGCCGAGAACCGCCGGAAAGACCTCCAGGCCCCAGATCGTAACGTCTTTCGGCCCGATACCGGACCAGATCAGCACGGCCAGGAAGATCGCGATCCAGATCGCTCGCAGTGCTGACATGGCTATGATTCCTCGCTGTCTGAACGCAACGCTTCGCTCGTTCTCGAGCGCCAGTAGCCCTGACTGCTGAAGCACTGCCAAACCCACGGCAGCCAGCGCAGCAGCGCAAAGCTGAGCCAAAGCGCCCATGCCAGGATGAGCGCCTTGTATATCCACAACGGAACTGTGATCACGGATGCCACCGGTAATGCCGATTCGCTGCGATCCGCGAACCAGCGCAACACATCGCCATAAGAGCCGTGTCCCGTGACATGCATGTCGGGTGTGCCCAGCAGGCCTTGTGGCAACGAAATCACGACAGACAGCAACGCGATCACGGTGAGCCCTCCGATGCCAAACTGAATCAGGTTGAAGCGCCACCAATTAACGTCCGTCTGCCA
>JABDNG010000083.1 GCA_013001045.1 Woeseiaceae bacterium
TCTTGAATGCCCGCTGGCGGTCATAAAGCGCCTCGCGAACAGCCGGAATCGCCGCCACCGCAGAGGCACTGGCACCGGTTTCCTCCATCCGGACCTGCAGCGTGACATCCTGCTCGCCCAGCCAGATCCGCTCAGAACCGTCCTTATTACTGTCAAATCGGACATCCAGTGCGCGTGCAAGCTCTGCAAGCTCCTGTGCATCGTTCAGACCGACGCCCGCATCTTGTGCGGCCAGCGCCACCAGGCGATAGAGGGCCCCGCTGTCTAACAGGTGCCAGCCCAGCGCCTGGGCAACGCGGTGCGCGATAGTCCCTTTGCCCGAACCACTGGGCCCGTCGATAGCAATGACGGGCACCGAGCCGGTCGCCTTCATGCGCCTGTTCACCACACGGATGTCGGCCCCGATAGAAGCCATGCAGGCTTCGAAACCGGGAAACGACGTGTTCACCGAGGCCACGTCACGAACAACAACGTCGCCATCGGTGATCGTGCCGGCTATGGCCAATGCCATAGCTACCCGATGATCGCCAAAACTCTCAACGGTACCGCCCGTAAAGCCGCCTCCGTGCACGACCGCGCCGTCTGGCGACTCATCGACCACGATGCCTAATTTGCGCATGCCTTCCGCCATCGCCGCGATTCGGTCGCTTTCCTTGACGCGCAACTCGCCTATTCCCGAAAAGACGGTCTTACCACTTGCTGCAGCTGCCGCGACGAACAATACTGGAAACTCGTCAATCGCAAGCGACACCAGCGCAGGATCCACAGAGCCGCCGCGCAAGCTGGATGATCGGACACGAATATCGGCGACCGGTTCCCTGCCCAGATGCCGGGTATTTTCCAGGCTGATATCGGCGCCCATATTTTGCAGAACGTCGATCACACCCGTGCGCGTCGGGTTGATGCCAACATTGCTAATAAGAACGTCGGCATTCTCGGCGAGCAGCGCCGCGAGCATGACGAACGCCGCAGACGACAAATCCGCCGGCACCTGCACACGGCAGCCCTCAGGCGTCTGATTGCCTTCTATTGCAATACGGTTGCCGGCGGTCTTCACGTCGACGCCCATGGAGCCCAGCATGCGCTCCGTGTGATCCCTGGTGGTCGCCGGCTCAATGACAGTAGTCGTGCCCTTTGCATAGAGGCCGGCCAATAGAATCGCGGACTTGACCTGGGCGCTGGCGACAGGCATCGCATATTCGATGCCGTGCAGGCGCAATCCCCCCGCGATCTGCAACGGCGGAGATCTATCGCAATCGCTATCGATTGCGGCCCCCATTTGGGTCAGCGGCGTGATCACGCGCCCCATTGGACGGCTGCTTAACGATTCATCACCAACCAGCGAACTGTCGAAACGTTGTGCCGCCAGCAAGCCCGCCATCAGGCGCATCGCCGTGCCCGAATTGCCGAGATCAAGCGGCCCGTCGGCCTGGCGCAATCCGTGCAGGCCGACGCCCTCAATCGAAATCTCCGTTGCACTCACCTGGTCAATTGCCACGCCCAAACGCCGCATAGCCACCATCGTCGCGAGGCAGTCGTCTCCCGCCAGGAAACCACTCACCTCGGTGCGGCCGTTTGCAATACTGCCGAGCATCAAAGCGCGATGCGACACGGACTTGTCGCCGGGCACCGTGACCGTCGCATGCTCAACCTTCGATGGGGAAACTTCGAAATGCATGAGGCCTGTGGATCAGCCTATTGCCTTGGGGTATGCGCCAAGAATCTTGAACAGCGAGCTGGTCTTTTCGAGCTTCGCCAGCGCATCCGAAACCGGCGACTCTTCGGCGTGCCCTTCGATGTCCAGGAAGAAAACGTAGTCCCATTTACGTCGCCGTGAAGGGCGCGATTCGATACGGGTCATGCTCACGCCGTGGTCCGCAAGCGGCTGCAGCAGATGATGCAAAACGCCGGCACCGCCGGCAGTGTCGCTCGTCGATATCAGCAGCGTGGTTTTGTCTTCACCGCTCGGCGCAAGCAGTGTCCGCCCAACAACGAGGAAGCGCGTCGCATTGTCGGGCCGATCCTCAATGTTATTCACCATGATGTTGAGTTCATACACGTCGGCCGCGACGTCCGGGCCAATTGCAGCAGTGCCATCCTCGTCACGAGCGCGCCGTGCGCCCGCTGCGTTGCTCGACATCCCGATCAATTCAATGTGCGGAAGGTTTTCACGAATCCATCCGCGGCATTGGGCGAGCGATTGCTCGTGCGCACAGATTCGTTCGATATTCTCGAGCCCTTTGAACTTGCTCATAAGGTGTTGCTCGATCTTGAGCTCTATTTCACCGGCGATCTTGAGCGGTGACGTGAGGAACATATCGAGCGTGTTGTTGACGGACCCCTCGGTGGAATTCTCGATGGGGACAACGCCGAAGTCGGCGGCGCCGCTCTCAACTTCCTGGAAGACTTCATCAATGGTATGAAATGGCAGTCCTCGAACCGAGTGTCCAAAGTGTTTGTACACCGCCGTCTGGGTGAAGGTGCCTTCGGGTCCGAGGAAACCGATCTTCAAGGGTTCCTGTTGTGCCAGGCAGGCCGACATGATCTCGCGGAACAAACGCAACATCTCTTCATCGCGCATCGGCCCTTCGTTCCGTTCCAATACGCTGCGCAGGACTTCCGCCTCGCGCTCGGGTCGGTAATAGTCCACTGCAGAGGCCAGCTCGCCTTTGGCAATACCGACCTGCTGCGCGATCTTCGCCCGATCGTTGATCAGCGACTGAATGCGCTCGTCAATGGAATTGATGCGTTTGCGAATCTCCGCGAGATCCAGCTTTTCCGAATTGTCGTCCGACCCGGCCATGCAAACCCTGCTAGAAAAGCGTAACGGAATCCTCAGGTTACAGGCTTACCGAGATTTCGCAACGTTAACACGCCGTCAATTGCCCGAATCTCGTTCAACAGTTCCTCTGTCGGCTCCTTATTCACATCGACAATGGTGTAAGCAAGGTGACCCACCGACTTATTCAAAAGATCCTCAATATTGAGGCCCGCATTCGCAAGGTCGGTAGAAATCTGGCCGACCATGTTCGGTACATTGGCGTTCGCTATCGTAATGCGCCAGGCATCAAGTCGTGGCAACCGCGCTTCCGGAAAATTGACCGAGAATCGTATATTGCCGTTTTCCAGGTAATCCTTGACGTTCTCCGCAACCATAATCGCGCAGTTTTCTTCAGCCTCACTCGTCGATGCGCCGAGATGCGGCAATGCCACTACTTTCGGATGCGCAATCAACTCGGGCGTCGGAAAATCGGTGACATATGCCTGCAATTTGCCGCTATCGAGAGCAGCGATCGCGGCTGCGTCATCGACCACACCGCCGCGCGCAAAGTTGATGAGTACTGCACCGTCGTTCATTAGCTTGAGCCGATCAGCATTTACGATATTTCGTGTTGCATCGATCAATGGCACATGCATGGTGACGAAATCGGCGTGTTGAAAGAGTTGATCCAGGGTCTCCTCTTGCTCGACACCGGACGACAACTGCCACGCATTGCGTACCGTAATCGCCGGATCAAAACCAACCACTTTCATACCCAGCGCAAGCGCCGCATTTGCGACCTCGACGCCAATGGCTCCTAATCCGATGACGCCCAGCGTCTTACCCGGAAGCTCAAAACCGGAGAATTGTTTCTTGCCCGCTTCAACAGCCTTGTTCAGGGCAGCACCGGTTTCGGTCAGTTCAGTGACATACTCCCTCGCGTTGCATAAATTGCGGGCGCCAATCAGCATACCGGCGATAGCGAGTTCCTTTACTGCGTTGGCATTCGCGCCCGGCGCATTGAAAACAGGGACACCCCGGCTGCTCATCAGGTCGAGCGGAATGTTATTCGTGCCGGCACCAGCGCGACCGATCGCCGCAACCGTCTCCGGAATTTCCATATCGTGCATGTTGTGCGAGCGCACCAGGATCGCGTCCGGATGCGCTATCTCTGATGCGACTTCATAGCGTTCACGTGGCAGGTGGCGCAGACCTTCGACTGCAATATGATTCAGCGTAAGTATCTTGAACATTCTGTTACCCGTTGGTTTTTTCGAAGTCCGCCATGAACCCGATCAACGCATCGACCGCCTCTTCACTGACAGCGTTGTATATTGAAGCACGCATACCCCCGACTGAGCGGTGCCCTTTGAGATTCGTCAATCCTGCATCCTTGGACTCCTGCAGGAACTTCGCATCCAGGGAACTATCGGCGAGGATAAACGGCACATTCATCCACGACCGGCAATCTTTACGTACCGGATTCGAGTAGAAATCGGACGCGTCGATAGCAGTGTACAGCTTGCTGGCCTTGCGCCGGTTGACCTCGCCGATCGCCGTAAGCCCGCCGCGATTTTTCAGGTACTGGAATACGAGATCCGCCACGTACCAGGCAAAAGTCGGCGGCGTGTTCGTCATGGAGTCTGACTCGGCATACGACTTCCATGTCATAAGATGTGCATTATTGGGCCGCGCTTTTTCCAACAGATCGTTGCGTACAATCACCAGCGTAATTCCGGCGGGAGCAATATTCTTTTGTGCGCCCGCGTAGATGACACCAAATCGGCTGACATCGATCGGCCGAGAGAGAATGGTGCTCGACATGTCGGCGACCAGAGGCACGTCACCGCCAGGGATAAAATGAAACTCGACGCCGGCAATAGTCTCGTTGGGCGTGTAATGCAAGAACGCTGCATTGTCACTGCGATTCCATGTTGACTCTTCCGGAATGTAGGTAAAATTCTTATCCGCGGCATCAGCTATCACGCTCGCGTTACAGAATTTCTTCGCCTCGCCCGCCGCTTTCTTGCCCCAGCTTCCCGTAACCACATAGTCGGCCGAGTCGTTCGGACCTGTCAGGTTCAAAGGCACCATTGCCATCTGCAGTGTCGCGCCGCCTTGTGGAAATAGCACGCTGTAGTTATCGGGTATGCCGAGCAAATCGCGGACATTCGCTTCGGCCCGCGCGGCCAGCTCAACAAACTCCTTGCTGCGATGACTGACCTCCATTACCGACATTCCAGTACCTAGCCAGTCGGGAATATCGTTGCGGATGATTTCGAGAACTTCGAGGGGCAGCGCCGACGGACCAGCACTGAAATTAAAAACGCGCGACATGTCGCCAGGGTCCTTAGACAAGATGGGGAGGCTTCCAGGTCGCGTATTGTTACGGTTTAACGACGCAATTGCACTAAGTAAATAACCGGATCAGAGCACGCGTCCTGCCGGCTCCAACGCACCAAATCAGTGCGCTATTCTTCGTCGTCAATTAACTCAATTCGCGCCAGGCCGACCAGGCGCTGGTCGCGCCCGACGCGGATCAGTCTGACGCCTTGCGTGTTGCGGCCAACAACGGAAATGTCGGCGACGCCCGTTCGAACAAGCGTGCCGTTTGAACTGATCAGCATGATTTCATCTTCGTCGGCGACCTGCAGCGCCCCGACCGTACGGCCATTTCGATCCGTCGTCTGAATAGCGATGACGCCCTGCCCGCCACGCCCCTGAACCGGGAAGTCGTCGACCGGCGTGCGCTTGCCATAGCCGTTTTCAGTCGCCGTAAGAATCAGACCTTCCTGGATGATCGTCAGCGCAATGACCTCGTGACCCTCGGGCAATTTGATGCCGCGAACACCGGCCGCGCCACGTCCCATTGGCCGGACGTCGGCCTCATTGAAGCGGATGGCCTTACCGTGGCTGGCGGCCAGCAGTATTTCAGCTTCGCCATTGGTAATTGCGACGTCGACCAGTATGTCGTCGCCTCGAAGATCGATGGCGATGATGCCGCTCGCACGGGGCCGCGAGAACTGCTGCAGCGGCGTCTTCTTGACCGTGCCGCCCGAGGTGGCCATGAACACAAAATGACCGTCGTCGTACTCCCGAATGGGCAATACCGCGTTAATTCTCTCGCCGGCTTCCAGAGGCAGGAGGTTCACGATGGGCTTGCCGCGCGAACCGCGACTCGCCTGCGGCACCTGGTAGACCTTGAGCCAGTACATCTTGCCGCGACTCGAGAAACACAGGATCGTGTCGTGCGTATTGGCAACAAACAGATTGTCGATGAAGTCTTCGTCTTTTACCTTGGTTGCCGAGCGGCCGCGCCCGCCACGCTTCTGTGCCTGGTAAACATCGATAGGCTGCGCTTTTGCGTAACCACCGTGCGACAGGGTCACGACGACCTCTTCCTCGGGAATCAGGTCTTCAACGCTGAGGTCGGAATGATCCTGCACGATCTCGGTGCGTCGCTCATCGCCGTACGTGTCGCGCATGTCGACAAGCTCTTCGCGGATGACCTCGACCAGCCTGTCAGGGTCCGCCAAAATCTCAGATAGTTCTTTAATTTTATCCAATATATCTTTGTATTCTTTAACTATTTTATCTTGTTCCAGCCCTGTTAGTCGATGCAGGCGTAAATCGAGAATAGCTTGCGCCTGCACAGCGGACAGGTGGTACTCACCGTCGATCAGACCACTGTCGACGCCGAGGCCGTCGGGCCGGGTATCGGTATCACCGGCCCGCTCCAGCATGGCCGTAACCTCGCCCGGCGCCCAGGCACGCCCCATTAATCCGACTTTGGCCTCGGCCGGCGACGCGGAGCCCTTGATCAGCGCGATAACGTCGTCGATATTCGCCAGCGCCACTGTCTGGCCCTCAAGGACGTGCGCCCGATCACGCGCCTTGCGCAAATCGAAGATGGTGCGCCGGGTGACGACCTCACGGCGATGCGTGAGAAAGGCCTCAAGTACCTGCTTCAGATTCAGGAGCTTCGGTTGCCCGTCGCGCAAGGCCACCATGTTGATGCCGAACACGCTTTGCATCGGCGTCTGTTTGTAGAGGTTGTTCAAGACGACATCGCTGATCTCGCCCTGCCGCAACTCGATGACGATGCGCATGCCGTCCTTGTCGGACTCGTCGCGCAGCTCGCTGATGCCTTCGATACGCTTGTCCCGCACCAGGTCGGCGATCTTCTCAATCAAACGGGCCTTGTTAACCTGGTAAGGCAACTCCGTGACGATGATGGCCTCTTTGCCCCGCGCATTGATCGTCTCGATCGCAGTGCGTGCGCGTATGTGAACGCGCCCTCGGCCGGTGCGATAGGCCGAGTAGATGCCTTGAGCACCATTGATGATCCCGGCCGTCGGAAAGTCCGGCCCGGGAATGTGCTCCATTAACGCCGGAACCTCGATCGACGGATCTTCAATGACCGCCAGGCAGGCGTTAATGACTTCCGTGAGATTGTGCGGCGGGATATTGGTCGCCATACCCACGGCAATGCCCGAGGAGCCATTGACGAGGAGGTTCGGGATGCGGGTCGGCATGACCGACGGCTCGCTTTCCGAGCCGTCGTAGTTTTCCACGAAATCGACGGTTTCCTTCTCGATATCCGCGAGCAACTCGTGCGCAATCCTGGACATGCGCACTTCGGTGTAGCGCATGGCGGCCGGCGAATCCCCATCGACGGACCCGAAGTTGCCCTGGCCATCCACGAGCATATAGCGCATCGAAAAGGGCTGCGCCATGCGCACGATCGTGTCGTACACCGCGGAGTCGCCGTGCGGGTGGTACTTACCGATCACATCACCGACGACGCGCGCCGATTTCTTATACGGTTTATTGAAGTCGTTGCCGAGCTCTCGCATGGCATGGAGCACGCGCCGGTGCACCGGCTTGAGGCCGTCACGAACATCGGGCAGCGCGCGACCGACAATGACGCTCATCGCGTAATCGAGATAGGACTGCTGCATCTCCTCTTCGAGACTTACGGACAGCAATTCCTGTGCAACTTCAGCCATAGTTTTCTACTTTCAAAGCTCAAAATTTCAGCGTAATTCCGCTCGCAGGACCGGAATATCGACGTCAATCTGTAGTGGGTTTCAAGCGGACCAGAATCTTGATTTCGCCGGGCTTAAGAGGGCCTTTTCCAAGGTCCCGATCAGGCCTCGAATGGTAGCACATCGGTCGCTGAAACAGCAGTGTTTCCGGGACTTTCAGGGCTCCGAACGGCAGCGCTGGCACTGATCTGGGCGACGCGTATACTGCGGCGACTATGCAGCATTGTGACACCCTGATCGCGCCCCGCTGGTGCATCCCTGTCGAGCCGTCCGGTGTCGTACTGACCGGCCATGCCGTGATCGTGACGGACGGCAAAATCACGGACCTTCTGCCGATCGAAAAGGCACGGCAGGTTTATCAGCCCAGCGTCCACATCGAGCGACCGCAACATGCCTTGATTCCGGGTTTCGTGAACTCACATACGCATGCGGCCATGACGCTGTTGCGGGGGCTCGCCGAGGATTTGCCGCTACAGGGCTGGCTGCGGGACGGTATTTGGCCTGCCGAGAAGCGCTGGGTCAGTGCGGAAATGGTCCGAGACGGCACAGAATTAGCTATAGCGGAGATGCTCACGGCAGGCATTACCTGCTTTAGCGACCAGTATTTCTTTCCGGAGATCGTCGCTGAGACGGCCGTCGACCTGGGCATGCGCGCCATGGTCGGCACCCCCGTCGTCGAATTTCCGACCAGCTGGGCCGGTAGTGCCGGGGAGTACCTGAGCAAGGGTGCCGATCTCGTGCACGACCCGTTTGCCGAACACCCGCTCGTCTCGACCTGCTTCGCGCCCCATTCCATCAGCGCCCTTTCCGATGAATCATTCACCGAGCTGCGCGTCATGGCCGACCAACTCGACGTTCCGGTCCAAATGCATTTGCACGAAACAACGGCGGAAATCGCTGCGTCAGTTAAGCAATCGGGCCAACGACCGTGCGAACGACTGGACGCATTGGGGCTGGTCAACGCTGCTCTGCTGGCAGTGCACGCGGTCCACATGACCGACGCCGAGGTAGCCCGATTTGCAGAAGCCGGCGTGAACATTGCGCACTGTCCGCGATCCAACCTGAAACTGGCAAGCGGCATCGCGCCTGTCGGCCGTTACAGAGCGGCCGGCGTTAACGTCGCAATCGGCACGGATGGGGCGGCGAGCAACAACGTGCTCGACGTGCTTGCCGAAATCCGGTTGGCAGCGTTGCTCGCCAAGGTCACCGAAAACGATGCGGCCGCGATTTCGGCGGCGGAAGCGCTGCACATGGGCACGCTGGGTGGTGCCGCGGCGCTCGGACTGGCGCAGACAACGGGATCAATCACGACCGGAAAGTACGCAGACCTCGCGTGCGTGGATCTGGGCAGCCTTAATAGCCAGCCGATCTATGACGTCGTCTCGCAACTCGTGTACACGGCGAACGCCAGTCAGGTCTCGGATGTCTGGGTGGCCGGCAAACACCAGCTGGATAATGGCCAACTTGCCCATATCAATACAGACGAGCTGCTCGAGCGCAGCAACGAATGGCGCGACCGCATGGCGGGATCGTCCGATGACCAAGCAAGGTAAGGCAACAATGACAACCACCACTGACAACTTCGACCGGGCAGAACTCGCCAAGTTTGATTCGCTGGCATCCCGCTGGTGGGACACGGAGGGCGACTTCAAGCCGCTGCACCAGATTAACCCACTGCGGCTGGACTGGATTCGCCAACAGGTCAACCTGGCCGGATGTCGCGTTGTCGATATTGGCTGCGGGGGCGGCATCCTGACCGAGTCGATGGCCGCCGCGAGTGCCGAGGTCACCGGAATCGATATGGCCGAGGGACCCCTTTCCGTCGCCCGTTTGCACCAGTTGGAGTCCGGGGCCGATGTCGACTATCGAAAATCGACGGCTGAAGACCTTGCCGCTGCGGAAGCCGGAAAGTACGACGTCGTGACCTGCCTTGAGATGCTCGAGCACGTCCCCGACCCGTCGCAAGTCGTTCGCTCCTGCGCCGAACTCGTCAGGCCGGGTGGACACGTTTTCTTCTCCACCATCAATCGCAATCCGAAGTCATTCCTGTTCGCCATTGTCGGGGCTGAATATGTTTTGAAACTGCTGCCGACCGGCACTCACGAATACGCCAAATTCATCCGGCCGTCTGAACTCGAGTCCTGGGCACGCAACGCAGGCCTCAAGCTTTTGGCGAGCATCGGCATGCATTACGACCCGCTAGGCAAAGAGTATTCGCTTGGCGCCAACCTGGATGTGAATTACCTCATGTCTTTTCGGCGCCCCGCCAGCTGATGCAGATTCAGGACAATGCTTTTGACCTCGTGCTTTTCGATCTCGACGGCACCCTCGTAGACACGGCTCCGGACATGGTCGCGGCGCTGCAGGAAATGCAAAGCGACCACGGCTACGACCCGGTCGCCTACGACCTCGGGCGTTCCAACGTATCCAACGGAGCGATGGGGCTGTTACGGATCGGTTTTCCGGACATCGACGAGGATGGTCGCAGATTACTAATCGGGGAATACGTGGAGCGGTATGCTGAACGACTGTGCGATCTCAGTACCGTATTCGCGGGCGTCGATACCCTGCTTGATCGTCTCGACGATACCGGTTGCCCTTGGGGCGTGGTCACCAACAAGCCGGAGTATCTGACCAATCCGCTGCTTGAACAACTGGGCCTCGCCGAGCGCAGTGTCTGCGCGATCAGCGGCGATAC
Organism: Woeseiaceae bacterium; assembly: GCA_013001045.1. Classification (GTDB taxonomy): domain Bacteria; phylum Pseudomonadota; class Gammaproteobacteria; order Steroidobacterales; family Woeseiaceae; genus UBA1847. The sequence continues at coordinate 10,508 of JABDNG010000083.1, forward strand.
GCTGCCGGTACGTAAGCCCGAGCCCGAACCACTCCTCCTCGGCTGCGACATTGCCGGCGTGGATGCCTTGCGCTCAATCTATATCGGAGACGCAGCGCGCGATATCGAGGCCGGGCAAAGAGCCGGGGCAGCGACGATTGCGGCGGCGTATGGCTACATCACCGAGGATGACGATCCGCGCGAATGGGGTGCCGACATTATTGCCATTGATACAGAGGAACTTACGCAAATCGTCCTTAAAGCGGTTAACCTGAGTCCCTGATGATCTCTGTAACGATTGACCCTGTATACCTTGAAGTCGGAGCGCCGGCGCTGGCAATCGGGCTGCTGACGGGCGCGCTGATCGTCTGGCTAATCGCCAATCAGCGGCGCAAGCGCCTGCTCGAGCAAATCAGCCTGGTCGAAAACAACCTCAAGAACCAGGAAACGTTGCAGAACGAGCGGGAAGCGGCATTTGAACTGGCAAACGCCAAACTCTCGACGGCTTTCTCGAACATCGCGAATCAGTCCCTGAGATCGAATAGTGAAAATTTCCTCAGACTGGCCGAACAGAATCTCGGCACCCAGCAGGAGAAAGCCAAACGTGAATTGAGCGAACGCGAGCATGCCGTCGAGGCCCTCGTAAAGCCGATTCGCGACGCGCTCGAGGCCTCGCAAAAACAGATAGCAGCACTCGAGAAGTCGCGTAGCGAAGCCTATGGCGGGATCAAGAACCAGCTCGAGGAAATGCAGCACAGCCAGAAGTCACTGGCCCAGGAAACGCAAAACCTCGTCAAAGCTCTGCGGCGCCCCGAGGTTCGTGGCCGATGGGGCGAAATCACCTTGCGCCGCCTGGTCGAACTCGCGGGCATGGTCGAGCATTGTGACTTCCAGGAACAGGTGCACACGGTCGGTGAGGCACAGGTCATTCGGCCGGACATGATCGTTCGAATGCCCGACCAACGGGAACTGGTCGTCGACGTCAAGACACCGCTGGACGCCTACCTTGCGGCAGTCGAAGCCGAGGACGATGTACAACGTAAACTGGGGCTCGAACGACATGCGAAAAACGTTCGGACGCATATTCGCATGCTGTCGTCGAAGGCCTACTGGGAACAATTCGATGAGAGCCCGGAATTCGTCATCCTGTTCATACCCGGCGATCAGTTCCTGAGCGCTGCGCTGAACGAACAGCCGGACCTGATCGAATACGCCCTCTCGAAGCAGATCATCCTCGCCACTCCGACGAGCCTCGTGGCACTGCTAAAGGCGGTGGCGTACGGTTGGCGACAGCTGGCACTCGCAGAGAATGCCAAGGAAATTCGGATACTGGCCGAAGACCTGTACGGTCGACTCGCCACCTTCGTTACGCATATGAACCGGGTTGGCCGCCAGCTGGCAAGTAGTGTCGAAAACTATAACAAGGCCGTTGGGTCATTGGAGCGCAACGTCCTCCCGGGCGCACGAAAATTCGTCGAACTCGGCGCGCACGCCAAGAAGGACGTTGAGAAGATTGAAACGCTGGAAGTGGTTCCCCGCACCATGATTGAAGGAAAGGATCCTTGACCACAGACCCCCGCACATACACGTACCCGGATGACGTGCTTCGCGATCGCATTATCCTGATCACCGGCGCCAGCGATGGCATTGGAAAGGCGCTGGCGCTGCATGCCGCGGGCTTGGGCGCGCAGGTTATCCTGCATGGCCGCAACGTCAACAAGCTGGAAGAGGTCTACGACGAGATCGAAGCAATCGACGGCGTGCAACGCCCGTCAATTGCCGTGATGGACCTGGCTTCGGCCAACAGCGAGTCCTATACCACGCTCGCAGACAGTATCGCTCAGGAGTTTGGCCGCCTCGACGGCCTGGTTCTGAATGCAGGCATCCTGGGCGAGCGCTACTCCATAGAGCAGTACGATGCCGTTGTGTGGCAGCGCGTCATGCACGTCAACGTGACGTCCGCGTTCGCCCTGACCCAGGTTTTCTTGCCCCTTTTAAAGGCATCGGATGATGCCTCCATTATTTTTACGAGCAGCGGCGTCGGCCGCACCGGCAAGGCGTTCTGGGGAGCTTATGCCGTCTCCAAGTTCGCGACCGAGGGTCTGTCGCAGGTGCTCGCCGACGAACACCGCCAGGGCACCCTGCGATCCAATTGCATTAACCCGGGCCCAACGCGAACCAGCATGCGTCTCGCGGCGTACCCGGCGGAAGAGCGCGACAAGTTGAAAGGCCCCGGGGATATATTGTCACCCTACGTCTACCTGCTGGGGCCGGACAGCAAAGGCGTTACCGGAATGAGCATTGACGCTCAGTAATTTTTTACATTAAGAAGTAACTATAACTTATCGTTTTTTATACGCTTTTCTCTTCTTCTTAAGAGGACGAGAATCGCCAGGGGGCTTCAAGCCGGCGGCGTGGTACAAGGTCCGCACCTGCGCTGGTGTTAGCGCCTCATAGCGGCCCCGCCGGACTTTTCTCGGCAGCTGTACGGGTCCATAGGCCGTACGAATCAAACGGCTGACCTCGTACCCGATGGCTTCCCAAAGACGCCGCACCTCGCGGTTTCTGCCCTCCTTGAGTGTTACGTTGAACCAGCGATTGGCGCCGTCACCGCCCGCATGCTCGATCCTGTCGAAGCGCGCGGGACCGTCCGATAACTGCACGCCCGAGAGCAGCTTGTCGAGCTCGGCACCGCTCGGATTTCCGTGGACCCGCACGGCGTATTTGCGAACTATCTCGGCCGAAGGATGCATCAGGGCATTCGCCAACGCCCCGTCCGTCGTAAATATGAGAAGCCCGGTCGTAACGAGATCGAGACGCCCGACAGCGACCCAGCGTGCGCCCTTAAGCACTGGCAGTGCGTCGAATACGAGCTTGCGTCCTTCCGGGTCGTCGCGGCTCGTTACCTCGTCGCCGGGCTTGTTGTAGATAATGTGCCGGTGTGGCTGCCCTTTGCTGCGCAGCGATAAGGGGCGCCCGTCCAGGGTGATCTTCTCGCCGCCCTCAATAGGCTCGCCGAGCTCGGCCAGTCGGCCATCGACGGAAATTCGACCTTCCCTTATCCAGGTTTCGACTTTTCGGCGCGAGCCATGACCGGCTGCCGCGAGGACTTTCTGGATTCGATCAGCCAACCGGGTCCGGCCATTCGGAGACCATCAGTTTCTCGACCTCGTCCTCGGCTTCATCGTGTCCCTCCGGGAACATCACCGGAATATTGCTGGTAGCCGCTTCGGACGCCTCGTCGATGGCATCGCCCGCCCGGTCATCGACCTCCGGCAGATTCAGTTGCAAGCGCAGACTTTCCCAATCGGAGAGATCGGCAAGTGGTGGCAGATCGTCGAGTTTCTTGAGACTGAAATAATCCAGGAACGACTTGGTCGTACCGAACATCGCGGGACGACCCGGAACATCGCGGTGCCCCAATACTCGGACCCAGTCACGTTCCAGCAACTGGCGAACAATGTTCGAACTTACCGCCACGCCGCGAACTTCCTCTATCTCACCACGCGTAATTGGTTGACGGTACGCAATCAGCGCCAGCGTTTCGAATAATGCCCGCGAATACCTTGGCGGCCGCTCTTCCCAGAGTTTGTGCAGCCGCTCCGCCATAGCGGCTTTAACCTGCATGCGAAATCCCGAAGCGACCTCAGAGACAACAATGCCACGCGCTTCATACTCTTCGTTGAGAGTTGCGATTGCCTGCCGAATTTCTGCTTTCTCAGGAGCACTTCGACCGTCGAACAGGCCCTTGAGTTGATCGATACTCAATGGCCGACCGGCGGCCAGCAAAGCCGCCTCGATAAAGTGCTTTATCTCAGTTACGTCCATTCTGGGTGTTACTCAATCCTGGTCATCATCCGGGGGTACCGTGCCGACGCCGTTATCAGGAACCAATCGCACAGCCGATGCCACACGAACATGCAGCGGCGCAAACTCCCCGGCCTGCACAACCTCGATGACGCTTTCTCGCAGCAATTCGAGCAAGGCGATAAACGTCACCGCGACGCCCATGCGGCCTTCTTCCGGGTCAAACAGATCCGCGAAGCCCGTGAAGCTGCCCGCTTTGATACGCGTCAAGATTTCGCTCATGCGCTGACGCATGGACAGAGGCTCTCGCTGCATGTGCAGGTTGGAGAACATTTCCGCCCGCCTGAGAACGTCATGAAATGCGAGCAACAACTCTTTAAGCGTGACGTCCGGCAACTGAGTTACGACTTTTTGCTCCGGCGCATCCGCGCTGGCGACAAAAACATCGCGCTCGAGACGCGGTAATTCGCTAATTTCCTCTGCCGCTTTCTTGTAGCGTTCATACTCCTGCAGCCTGCGAACCAACTCAGCTCGTGGATCCTCTTCGTCTTCTTCCTCGGCCTGGGGACGTGGCAGCAACATGCGTGACTTGATCTCCGCAAGCATCGCCGCCATGAGCAGATACTCGCCAGCCAGATCCAGTTGCAGCTCATGCATGAGTTCTATGTACTGAACGTATTGCTTGGTAATCTCCGCAATAGGAATGTCCAGAATATCGATGTTCTGACGACGAATCAGGTAAAGCAGCAGATCGAGTGGCCCCTCGAACGCCTCCAGAAATACTTGCAGGGCGTACGGTGGAATGTACAGGTCCTGGGGCAGTGTCGTTACCGGCTCGCCATCGACAACCGCAAATGGCATCTCGGCCTGCGCAGGCGATTGTCTTTCGTCCTGGGCTGGCTTGGGGGCATCCTCAGGGGTCAGGACTTTAAGTTCGGGCTTCATACGGGTTCCAACGTCGTTCGGCGCATTCTATCGCATATAACGAGAGTCAGGCGAACTGGCTGATATCGCCGAGTCCCACCCGCAATATCTCGACCGAGCCCTTCGACAGGTCCAAAACCGTGGTCGGTTCAATGCCCGCAGGACCGGCGTCAATTATGGCTTCGATCTGGTGCCCGATGCGCTCCTCGATCTCCAGTGGATCCGTCAGTGGCATAGTGTCGCCGGGCAGCAACAACGTCGAACTCATGATGGGCTCGCCCAGTTCCTTGAGCATTGCGCGAACCAAAGGATGGTCCGGAACGCGCAGGCCGATCGTGCGGCGCTTGGCATTCTGCAACCGCTTCGGGACTTCGCGGGTGGCCGGCAGGACAAAGGTGTACGGCCCTGGTGTCAGCGACTTGATCAGGCGGTAGGCCCAATTATCGACCCTCGCGTACACACTGATTTCGGAAAGGTCCTCGCAAACCAGCGTGAAATTGTGGCGCTTGTCCGTGCGCCGGATGCGATGAATGCGTTCTATCGCCTTGCGATCGCCGATGTGACAACCGAAGGCGTAGCTGGAATCCGTGGGGTACGCGATCAATCCGCCTTCGCGAATTATGTCCACGATTGACTGTACCCGCCGCGGTTGCGGGTCTTTAGGATGAATTTCGATGAGTTTTGCCACGCGCGGATTGTAGGGGAGCCGGGACTTCGCGCATAGTCCAATTTGGCAATGGAACCGACAGATCAATCTAAGCTATTATGCGCCACGTTTTTCTGCCACAGCGCGGGCTCACAATGCATCTGGTTTTCGAGTTTCTGCCTCTTATTCTATTTCTCGGTGCCTTTCTCTATAAGGACATCTATTTCGCATTGATCGTCTTGATGGTCGCGATGCCGGTCGGCCTGCTCATCAAATACGTCCGTACAAAAACGTTCGACAAGATGTACTTCTGGTCAACGGTTTTTCTTTTGATCGCAGGTGCATTGACACTGTATTTCAGGAATCCACTATTTCTTTACTGGAAACCAACGGCATTCTACTGGGTGGTCGCCGTCGCGTTTCTCGGCAGCTTTTGGGTAGGAGAGGTTCCCCTCGTGCAGCGCTTCTTTGGACTGGTTGAGGGCATGCCGCTGGAGAAGATTACGCAAGCGCAATGGAACAAGTTGAATCTCGTGTGGGTCTTGTTTTTTGTTGCAGCTGGGCTGCTCAATATATATGTCGCTTATAATTTTTCCCAGGAAGTGTGGGTGAAGTTCAAGGTATTTGGACTCATGGCACTGACCTTCGTATTCATGCTCGCACAGACATTCTGGATTGCGAACCTTCTCGGCGACGAGAGCGCTGAGGAGTTGGAACCGTAGTCATGTGGTACGCAGTGATGAGTGAAGATCACGCGAATTCTCTGGCCAAGAGAAGTGCGGCACGAGCAGATCACCTTGCGCGATTGACGGCGCTACGCGATGAGGGTCGTTTGTTGGTCGCAGGCCCGCACCCGGCCATTGATTCAGCTGATCCTGGATCGGCCGGATTTACCGGCAGCCTCGTTGTTGTCGAATTCCCGTCGCTCGAACAGGCGCAGGCCTGGGCTGATGCCGACCCCTACATTGCCGCGGGTGTCTACAGCAAGGTAACCGTCAAGCCGTTCAAGCCCGTGTTGCCATGACAGTTGATCGCGTAAGCACCATCGAAGCGAAGCTTAACGAAGCCTTCCAACCGGTTCATTTGCTGGTAAAAGATCAGAGCCACTTGCACGCCGGCCACGCGGGCGCCAAGAGCGGTGGCGGTCATTTCCACGTCAAAATCGTGTCAGAGGCCTTTGTCGGATGCCGCCCCCTTCAACGGCACCGAATGATATTCTCGGCCTTGGACTCAATGATGAAAACCGACATTCACGCCTTGAGTATCGACGCAAGCGCGCCCAACGAAGCCTGACCTCCGACACGACGTCAATCTTGGGGACCTTTCTCGCCCCCGAGCCGTCATATCGTATATTATTCGCCAACTTCGCAAATAAGGACCACAATATGAACTTCGACATGGGTTCCAGATTCTCTGGAACAAAACTGGCTGCGGGCGTAACCGGCGCCCTCGTCTTGATTTTTGCCGGATCACTTTGGGCAGAAACAGTCGCCAACGTAAACGGCAACGAAGTCAGCTCAGACGTATTTAATCTTTACCTGGAATCACGGATTCAGAAACCGGCTTCCGAAGCGACGGCTGAGGAGAAAGACACGATCCTCGCCGAACTCAAGGACCTGTACTTGCTGACGACTCAGCCTCGCGCGGCTGAACTGCGCAAGGACGCACGCACAAAAGCACAGATAGAGCTGCAGACGCGCGGCATTCTCGCTCAGGCTGTCGCCGCAGATTTTCTGGCGAACAATGCGGCAAGCGATGCCGAAATTGCGAGTTCTTACGAACAGCAGATTGCCAGCTCACCGCCTCTCGAATTCAAGGCCCGCCACATACTGGTCGAAACGCAAAGCCAGGCAATGGATTTGATTACGGAATTGGAGAGCGGCGCCGATTTCGTCGAGCTTGCGAAGACATCGTCGACCGGACCATCAGGACCAAATGGTGGCGATCTGGGCTGGTTTGCGCCGAACCAAATGGTCGCACCATTCTCGCAGGCGGTGGCAACACTTGAAGATGGCGCCTTTACAAAGACGCCGGTGCAGACGCAATTTGGATGGCACGTAATTCTGCGAGAGGATTCCCGTGAGTCGCAGCCGCCAACATTAGAAAGCGTTCGAGACGTCGTTAAGCAACGCGTCGAGCAAGAGAGATTTCAAAAGTACCTGCAAGGATTGCGCGCGACACTAGCCGAATAAGAACGACTTAACTTAATACGGCTGAGTTGTTCAGCTTAGGGCGCCAAATGGCGCCCTTTTCTTTTTCGTGGATCGAATTGTGAAGCCGGTCACACCTCGCCCAGACCGACGCACCTAGTATGCACTTCGAGTCATTCCTAATCGCTCGGGAATGGCTTCTCCAACTCTCGCATCTCCTTCATTGGTTGATACGAGATCTAAGTCGGCAGGGACGCCGACTTTTTTATGCCTGCAAGAAACGTACGCATAGAAAAAGGCCACCGAAGTGGCCTTTTCCAGTTCGTCAAAAGGAATGGCTGTCCCTGGCGCTAAGCCTCAGGCGAGCGATTTCCGAGCCATTCCTTCAAACAGCTCTTTTATCGGGCGCCCGACCTGTCCGACAACATCACTCCGCGCTTGACGGGTATCGTACCGCCGAAGCTCCACAACGCTTCAGAAGGCACAATGCCACTGCCGAGGCTCGACGTGTAATCAATCGTGAGGCCACCCATCCTTGCAGTTCCGCTTGACGGGCTAATCGTTGTAAGCAGACCGGTAACAAACACCTCGGTTGCTCCCGGCACGTACAATTCAGCCGAAACAGACACGTCGTCAGCGTACAGCCACCCAGGCGCGACCACCGAGCCGGCCACTTCAACGAAGTCGCCAACACTCATACCGGATAACATCGCTTGAGACGCCATGACAACCTGTCCCATGGATTCAAAAACGCCGTTAGTTCTGTCTATAGACTCAACTGGGCCGGCGAGAACTGCACCGCCGTCGATTCCAAGGGTTGCACCACCATCGATGCCGAGAACTGCACCGCCGTCGATTCCAAGGGCCGCTCCACCGTCAATGCCGAGAACTGCGCCGCCGTCGATTCCAAGGGCTGCACCACCATCGATGCCGAGAACTGCACCACCATCTATTCCAGCGATCGCACCACCGTCGATGCCGAGAACTGCACCGCCGTCGATTCCAAGGGTTGCAC
>JABDNG010000089.1 GCA_013001045.1 Woeseiaceae bacterium
GCCGTTACCGCGAGACCCGAGGTGATCGCCATGCCGACGAAAGCGGCCGTGGTAAAAACAAGCATGCGCTGATGACGACGGTGCTGTTCGCGTTGCTTGAGCGCGTCGAAGCCAACGCCGAGCATGCCCGAGATCAGTTTCAGCCGCGCATTTACCTTGCCGTCGCCCTCAGGTCTGGCATCGGCAGCGATGGGCTCGGCGCGAACGTCGGAGAGTTCACCGCTATCGCCCAGCTCGTGTCGCAGCGCGGGCGGGAAGCATTCCTGCTCTTCCTGCCCTGGCTTGTCGGACGCCCACGGCTCGCCGTCGACGATCAGGCAAAAGATGCGATTCGAGCGGCCGAGACGCTTATACGTCAGTATCTCTTCATTGACCCAATTCGAATTTGCCGCTGCCGGTGAACAGATGACGATTTGCGTGGCGGAATCTTCAAGTGACTGGGTCAGTAACTCACCCAGGTTGGTGGCCGATGGCAGTTCATCGCGGTCGCGAAAGACGGGTGCGAGACGCGCCGGAATTTCGCCCATGGCCGTTTCATTGCCGACGATAGGCTTCGGCACCTTGTAGTTCTCGAGCGACCTGTGCAACCAGGTAGCCCACTTCTCATCGCTGTGGCTATAACTGATGAACGCTTTATATTTGAATTCTTTGGCCAATCGCTCGCTCCGCGTTGCGCATCCGCGCACTGAGTATAGTTTAAGCATTGTTACGATTGGACGAATTGCCGGACGCACTACCCCAAAGGCGCCGCGGCAAGGCCTCTGATTCTCCTCAGATCATCGAAAACCGATGCTATGCTCTGACTATTGGGGAACAGTCGGGCAACAAGTTGAATTCTGATCTATTACAGGGTTTCTATCTCGGCGACGTTCTCATCGAGCCACTGAAAGGACAAGTCTCCGGGCCGGCAGGTGCGCAGCACATACCGCCCAAGGCCGTAGAGGTCCTGCTTTGCCTTGCCAGCGACCCCGGCGAGCTCGTCACTCGTAATAAGCTGCTCAAGGCCGTGTGGGGTGAGGGCAAGGGCAGCCAGGAGGCTCTCGGTCACGCCGTCAGCGAGATTCGTCATGCACTCGACGACCATGCCGATGACCCCACGTTTATCCAGACCCTGCCGAAGCGTGGTTATCGGCTGATCATCAAGCCTGAGCTTGCGGCTGACCACAGCGCCTCCGTGGTCCTTGGGGCCAAAGGAGGCGCTCACGCCGGCGACATCGGCCTGTTCGAGGATCTGCAGCGTCGCGGCGTGTTCGAGACCGCGGTCGCTTATCTCATCCTCGGTTGGCTGCTCATACAAATCGCCGACATCGTTTTCGCGCAGCTGTATCTGCCCGAATGGACCGCGACGTTCGTAACGGTCTTCGTTATCGCCGGTTTTCCGATCGCGATCTCCCTGTCCTGGTACCTCGAATTCCGCGATGGACGGGCAGTTGTGGATACGGTGTCCCCCGCCGACGCGCGCAGGCGACGCTTCGGTCGCACCTATCTGTCCGTGGTCGGTGCCCTCGCGCTCGCCGCCGTCGTCGTGTTCGTCTATGACCAGAGTTTTGGCTTGCCCGAAGCGAAGCAGCCCGCAATGCTTGCGGTCGAGCTACCCGTTCAACTGCCACCGATCCTGGACAACTCCTTCGCCGTCCTGCCTTTCCTGAATTTGGATGGTGGCAAGGAAACACAGATTTTTGCCGATGGCCTTGTCGACGACGTCATCACGCAGCTGTCACGCGTTCCGGGCTTACGCGTCGCGTCTCGCGGTGACTCATTCACGCTGGCGCCGAACAGTGCGTCAAGAGAGGTCCGTGACCGTCTGCGCGTCGCCATGTATCTCGAAGGCAGCGTCGAGATGGCCGCTGACAGGCTGCGCGTAATCGTACAGATGATCGACTCGGAAAGTGGCTTTCATGTGCTGTCTCGCAAATTCGATCGAACGCGCGAGGATTTCTTCGACATTCGCGATGAAATTACGAGCCTCACGGTCGCCAATGTTCGCGTTGCCCTGCCACCCGGCTTGCGGTCCTCATCGCTCAAGGTAATCGAGGATCCGACGCTGGATGCCTATGTCCTGTACCGTCAGGGAATCGAAGCTTTGCGCCAACCAATGTCTATGGACGCCGTCGCCTCGGCACTCGGCTGGTTTGACGGAGCACTCGCCGTCGATCCGGAATACGCCGCCGCGCTTGCCGGCAAATGTGCCGTGTACGTCAAAGCGTATGGCGAGATGGATGATTCGTCATTTATTGCAAAGGCGCAATCGGCATGCGCCACGGCGCTCACATTGAATCCCAATCTCGACATCGTGCACACGGCGCTCGGCGATTTACATAGTTCGACCGGCCAGTGGAATGACGCTGAAGTGTCGTATCAGAAAGCACTTTCCATAGACCCGTCAAATGTCGAATCGCTCACCGGGCTGGGAATCATATATGCGCGACAACAGCGCCTTGATGAAGCGGAGGCCAGCCTGCGCAAGGCCGTTGACATCCATCCAGGCGATAGTCGCGCATTCAACCGCCTTGGCACATTTCTGTTTCAATCCGGTCGATTTGCGGAGGCTGTCGAGCAATTCCAGTACGTCGTTGGACTGCAGCCGACTGACATGCACGGCTATGGAAATCTTGGCGCCGCCTACACGCTGTTAGGCAACTTCCCTGCGGCTGCGGCTGCGCATCAGAAGGCGCATGACATCGAACCGACGAAGAACTCATACAGCAATCTCGGTTTGCTGCACTACTACATGGGTAATCTCGATGCTGCCATCGAAAGCCTTACCAGCGCAGTCGAGCTACGACCCAATGATCACCTTTCAAAATCAAACCTCGGCGATGCCCTCTGGATTGCCGGCCGAGAGGACGAAGCACGACGCGAATTCGAGAAAGCGGAAGCGCTGGTTGAAAGTGCACTGCAAGTAAACCCGAACGACCCGTTCTCGATGATGGACCTGGCCTGGATTCGTGCAATGCTCGACAAACATGACTCTGCGCGGGACCTGATGGACAGGGCGCGCGGGATGGCACCCGACGATCCCTACACGTACTACTACGATGGCATGATATTCCTGCGAGCAGGAGACAAAGAGGCAGCGCTGGATGCGCTCGAAATAGCCGCTGATAAAGGCTATTCCCGGCTGATGCTGGGCACAGAGCCGCACCTCGAGGAACTTAGAAATGATGCGCGTTTCGCAGCGCTTGTGAATACTAATTGACAGGTTGCTGTTTCGCCGGGCAAAACGCCGTGGCAGCGGCTATGCTTAGGGTTTACAGAGCGATCGGAGAACAATAATGAAAAGAATCTTCCTCACAGCCTCGCTGGCATTTCTGCTATCCGCGTGTGCAACGCCCGCCGACCTGCTCGAAAAGTGTCCTGACAACAAGGGCAGATACACGGTGACCTTGTCGTACGGTGAGGGCGGGATCACGATCCAACCCAAGAAGAAAGTAAAGAGAAAGTCGATTTTGGTCATCAGACTTGATGCCGACAAGGAATTCGAGGGGGCCAAGGTGGAGACTAAAGGAATCAAAGTAAGTCCCACCGAGCCAACGCCGCCGGACAAATCCTGGCT
>JABDNG010000111.1 GCA_013001045.1 Woeseiaceae bacterium
CGCCAGGACTCGAACCACCACCTTGCCGTGCGCGATACGTGTGTACGAGACAGTGGCATACCGTGTCCAATAAACACGCTGCCGAATAGTGGTGGGCCCGCCAGGACTCGAACCTGGGACCAAGGGATTCACTGTACCCGCTCATTTCTGAGTGGAGCGGACTATCTCATCACCCTCGACCGAATCGTTAGGGGCGGGACGCTCTAGCCTGTTATCAAGAACACTGAAGTTCCCAGGTAGTCTCTGCACCTTCCGCGAGTGCACTCGCGGCTTGGCTCAGGATTGCCATCAGCCGAACTGTTAAGGTTTCCCTGAATTCATCCCGTTCATTTCGCATCTTTCGACACGAACGCACCATTTGTGATGAGTCCCCTGCTCTAACCAACTGAGCTACAGGCCCACATAAGGAGCGGCATTCTAGCAGAAAAAAGCCGGGCAATGCCCGGCTTGTTTTGTGTCATATCGTCGAAGAATCAGTCTTCCAGCAGAAAGCTCCTGAGCTGGTCGGAGCGCGTCGGATGCCGTAACTTGCGCAGCGCTTTCGCCTCGATTTGACGAATACGTTCGCGCGTTACGTCGAACTGCTTACCCACTTCTTCGAGCGTATGATCGGTGTTCATATCGATACCGAACCGCATGCGCAATACCTTGGCTTCACGCGGCGTCAATCCGGCGAGCACCGAATGCGTCGTTTCCTTGAGACCGGACGTTGTCGCCGAGTCGACAGGCGAGTGCACGGTCTGGTCTTCGATGAAGTCGCCAAGATGCGAGTCTTCATCGTCGCCGATCGGCGTCTCCATCGAGATCGGTTCTTTCGCAATCTTTAGCACCTTGCGAACCTTGTCCTCAGGCATCTCCATGCGCTCGGCCAATTCGTCGGGTAGCGGCTCGCGCCCCATCTCCTGCAGCATCTGTCGCGAGATACGATTCAGCTTGTTGATCGTTTCGATCATGTGGACCGGGATACGAATGGTGCGTGCCTGGTCAGCGATCGAGCGCGTAATGGCCTGGCGAATCCACCAGGTCGCATAGGTCGAGAACTTATAGCCGCGGCGGTATTCAAACTTGTCGACGGCTTTCATGAGACCAATATTGCCTTCCTGGATAAGGTCCAGGAACTGCAGGCCCCGATTCGTGTACTTCTTGGCGATCGAAATGACGAGTCGCAGGTTCGCTTCCACCATCTCTTTCTTCGCGCGGCGAGCCTTTGCTTCGCCGATCGACATCTGGCGGTTGATCTCCTTGATCTCACTGATCTTTAGCCGCGTCACTTCCTCGACGGCGATCAGCTTGCGCTGTGCGCGGGTAACATCGTCCCGAAGTTTGGCCAATATCGACGAATGCTTGCGCTTCGCACGAATATGTTTTTCGATCCACGCGAGATCCGTTTCGCTCTTCGGAAAGCTCGATATAAAATCTTTGCGCGGCATGCCGGCATCTCGCACGCACAGTTGCATGACGAGCCGTTCCTGACTCCGAATGATCGAGACGACATCACGGAGGTTTCTGACCAGCGCGTCGAACAGTTTCGGCGCGAGTTTCAGCTCCATGATCTGGTCAGCCATGTCGGCGTGCGCCTTGACGGTCTTCTTGTCCTTCAGACCATGCAGGCCGAGGTTCTTCATGGCGCGATTCCAGTGTCGACGAATCACGCGAACCCTTGCTTTTACTTCGTCGGGGTCAGGGCCCGTGTCGATGACTTCTTCGTCGTCGTCGGACTTCGGCGCCGGCGGTTTGATCTCGTCCGGTTCGTTGGGGTCGATGAAGCCGACGACAAAGTCCTGCATACGTGTCTCGCCGCCGATGACCCGGTCCGCTACTTCGAGAAGCGCCTCAACGGTCGGCGGAAAATGCACCATGTGGTACTTGACCTGGTTCAGGCCATCTTCTATGCGTTTCGCAATTTCGATCTCGCCCTGACGCGTCAGCAACTCAACCGTGCCCATTTCGCGCATGTACATGCGGACAGGGTCCGTCGTACGGCCAAATTCGGCATCGACGCTTGCCAGTGCGGCCTCGGCCTCCTCGGCGGCGTCGTCATCCGTCGCCGTCGCGTCGGACAGGGTCAACGACTCGACGTCAGGTGCCTTCTCATGCACCGTGATGCCCATGTCGTTGATCATGTTGACGATGTCTTCGATCTGCTCCGGATCGACGATGTCATTTGGCAGGTGGTCGTTGACCTCCGCATAGGTCAGGAAGCCCTGTTCCTTGCCGCGGGCGATCAGTGCTTTTAGCTGCTGAGCCTGTTTGCTGGCACCTGTTACTGGTTCTTTTTTCGTCAAGACAAAATCCCTGCGGGCAAAAGATACAAACGATTAATGTTACTCCGTCAGGAGCACTCAATCTACAATTAATTCAATACCGGTTCGACCTAGTTCAGCGCTCTGAGTTCCGATTTTTCATCGTCCGTAAGGCCGCCAAGCCTCTGTTTTTCAATAAGAAAGTCGATCCTTTCCTTGCGTCCCGCGGCCGCCAGCTGATCCAGGCATTCAGCCAGCTCGGCGGCGGGATCAAAATCCTCCTCGAGGGGCAGGGCGGCCGCAGCCAGTTTGCCCAGATGGCGGCCCTGGTCGTCATGCCGCCAGCGCTCCAGCAGCCCGGCTGTCGTTATATTGGGTTCGGCAATCAGAGTTTCAATGAGTGCTCTCAATAAATCGGTACCCGGGCGGTTAACGCCGGCCAGCTTGTCGACATCCAGACTCACGCCTGCCTGCGGATGGTTCAGGAGCAGCGTGATGGCATGCCGAACCACGGAGGGCTTGCCGGCGCCTGAGGGCAGCCGCCGTTTCTTTGGGGAACTCGCGAAATGCGAGCCAGTGCTTCCACCGTGCTCAGCACGGCCGGCGATCATTTTCTCGAGTTTCGGCGCCGTGAGCCCAACGGCATCCGCAAGGCTCGCCATGAGCAGCTCGCGATACACGCCCGCCGGTATCTTGTTCACCAGCGGCCGCGCCAGTTCCGCCAGCCGTGCTCGTCCATCGACCGTCTGCATATCGACCTGGCTCGCGAGTTCCTGGATCAAGAACTCGGACAGCGCAACACCGTTATCCAGTGCCGTTACGAAGCCGTCAGCGCCCTGCTCGTTGACGAAAGTGTCAGGGTCATGTCCTTGCGGCAGAAAAACAAAGCGCAGCTGGCGTCCCTCACGAATCAGAGGCAGCGCGTTTTCCAGCGCGCGCCAGGCCGCGGCTTTACCCGCGCGGTCACCATCAAACGCGAAACACACGTTGTCCGTCAGGCGGAACAGCTGATTCAGGTGCTCGCTGGTCGTGGCCGTGCCTAGCGTCGCGACGGAGAAGTCGATGCCATGACGAGCCAGTGCGACAACGTCCATGTATCCCTCGACCACGACCAGTTGCTCGATTTGCCGCAACGCCTGGCGGGCTTCGAAGAGCCCATAGAGTTCGCGGCCCTTGTGGAACAAAACTGTTTCCGGTGAATTGAGGTACTTCGGCTCACCGTCGCCGAGCGTGCGTCCGCCAAAGCCGATCGTTCGGCCACGACCGTCTCGAATGGGAAACATGATTCGATCGCGGAAGCGGTCGTAATGCTGGCCGTTGTCCTTGCGAATGATCAGCCCCGTCGCAAGGAGCCGTTCCGTTGCTTCTTCCGACTTGCCGAATCTGTCGAGTACGTTGCTCCAGCCATCGGGCGCATAGCCGATGCCAAATCGTTTTGCCGTTGCGCCGTCGATGCCACGCTTCTTCAGGTAGTCGACGGCCGCCGGCGTGTCTTTCATCGCTCCCTGCCAATGGCGCGCGACGGTGTCCATCAGTGAAAACAGCTCATCGTAGCGGCGGGCGGGTTTGTCGCTTTCGCTTCGTGGAACTTCGACGCCCATCGAACTCGCGAGGCTCTCTATGGCCTCGACAAAGCTCATGTGATCGAATTCCATCAGAAAACCGATGGCGGTGCCGTGTGCCCCACAGCCGAAGCAATGATAGAAACCCTTGCCCGGGCTGACCGTGAAAGACGGCGTTTTTTCGTCATGGAACGGACAACAGGCCTTGAACTCCCGGCCGGCTTTCTTCAACTGAACGCGGCGCCCGACAACCTCGACGATATCTGCTCTTGCGATCAGATCGTCAATAAAATCCTGAGGTATCAGTCCAGACATAGTGTTACTAACGGCGACCAGGCGCGGCCGGGTCTTTGGCGATTGTATGAAGTCGGAACTTTGGTCAAAGGGCGTTGAGACGTTCCTTTACGGTGGCACTCACCGCGCCCATGTCTGCGCGGCCCGCGGCCCTGGCTTTGATCTGCCCCATGACTTTGCCCATGTCGCGAATGCCTTCGGCCCCCGTGGCCTGAATGACTTCGTCGACCATGGCGGCGAGTTCGTCGCCGGAAAGTTGCTCGGGCAGATAGTCCTGGAGAACCGCGATCTCGTCACGCTCGATTTTCGCGAGGTCTTCGCGATCCCCCTTCTCGAATTGCTCAATCGAATCGCGGCGCTGCTTGACCATCTTGGTCAAGGTGGCGAGCACGGCAGCGTCGTCCATCTCAATGCGCTTGTCGACTTCGACCTGTTTAATTGCCGCGAGCGCGAGCCTCACCACCTTGAGCCGGTCTTTGTCACCGGCCTTCATGGCGGCCTTCATATCTTCAGTGATTTGGCCTTTGAGGGACATTCGCGGGTCAGGTAAGCAACTGGCTCCACGGACGTGAAGCTGAATCGAATTAGTAGAGACGCTTGCGCTTGGCTTCGTCGCGAGAAATACGCTTGAGATGACGTTTGACGGCAGCTGCTTTCTTACGCTTTCTTTCCTGGGTAGGCTTCTCGTAGAACTCGCGACGACGAAGCTCGGTGAGGATTCCGGCCTTTTCACAGGCACGCTTGAAGCGACGCAGGGCTGCGTCAAAATATTCGTTCTCTTTTACACGAACGCTTGGCATTGGTCAGGTATTCCGTCCAGACATAAATAAACCCGGCGCAAGGCCGGGACTGAGCCGCATATAGTAACGCCGGATTTGGCGGTTTGCAAAGGGTTTGCGGCCAAAAAACCCTCACCGTGCGGTATGATCCGCCGCCTATGAATATCCTCGGTATTGAAACCAGCTGCGACGAGACCGGCGTGGCGCTGTACAGCACTGAGCATGGCCTCGTCGCGCATGCGTTGCACAGCCAGGTCGACCTGCATGCCGTGTATGGCGGCGTGGTCCCCGAGATCGCGTCCCGGGACCACATCCGGATGCTGCTGCCGTTGATCCAGCAGGTTCTGAATGAGGCCGGAATCGAGCGGCCGGACGCGATCGCCTACACGGCGGGGCCGGGCCTGGTCGGCGCGCTGATGGTGGGCGGGGGCATGGCGAACGGACTGGGGCTGGCCTGGGATTGCCGCGTTATTCCCGTGCACCACATGGAAGGACACCTGTTGGCGCCGATGCTCGAGGACGAGCCGCCCGAATTTCCGTTTCTGGCCCTGCTCGTGTCCGGCGGGCACACAATGCTCGTCGCCGTGCGTGCGCTGGGCGACTATCGCGTGCTTGGCACCACGTTGGACGATGCGGTGGGCGAGGCGTTTGACAAGACCGCCAAGCTCCTCGATCTCGGCTATCCAGGTGGCCCGGCGCTCGCCGCACTGGCAGAAGATGGGAACGACGGGGCGTTCGCGTTTCCACGCCCGATGCTCAACAAGCCGGGGTTCGACTTCAGCTTCAGTGGTCTCAAGACGGCTGTCATGCTCGAGGTGCGCAAGGCGCAAGCGGCAGGCACGCTATGCCGGGCGGATGTCGCGGCGTCGTTTCAGCGTGCGGCAGTAGATACGCTGGTTGCGCGATCGATCAAGGCCGCCGAAGCGGAACGGCTGCAGCGAATCGTGGTCGCAGGAGGCGTCGGGGCGAATAAATTATTACGCGAGGAAATCTCGGCCCGCTTCGACGGGTCTGTGTATTACCCTCGCATGGAATTTTGTACAGACAACGGTGCGATGATCGCCATCGCCGGCGCGTTGAGACTGGCGGAGGCAAGGGATGCCGACGAAATCAAAGCTCAGGCACGCTGGTCATTGGCGTCATTGGACGTACCACAAGCGACGCAGTAAACGGGGTTGGCAATCAAATTATGGACAAGATTTTTCTAAATGAACTCAAGGTCGAAACGGTCATCGGCATCTGGGAATGGGAACGCAAGATTCGTCAGACGGTCATTATCGACCTGGAAATGAGCGCTGATATAGCGAAGGCGGCGGCGACAGACAAGGTCGAGGACACCCTGAACTACAAATCCGTTGCCAAGCGCGTTCAGGCTTTTGTCGCCGATTCGAGTTTCCAGCTGGTCGAAACGCTCGCCGAGCGCATCGCCGAAATCATACGTAAGGAATTCGACGTCGAATGGGTGAAGGTGCGCGTTAATAAAGTCGGTGCAATTCGCGGTTCGCGCGATGTGGGTATCGTCATCGAGCGGGGCACGTGGTCCGACTGAATGCGAGCCATTAGAAAAGTCATGTCGATGGTCTACCTGGGGCTTGGCAGCAATATCCGGCCTGAAGAAAACCTGAGTTTCGCTGTGCGCGAACTGCGGCGACGTTACGGCGAGCTGGATGTCTCCTCCGTCTATCGCAGCGCGGCCCTCGGTTTCGAAGGTGCGGACTTTTTGAACCTCGTCGTAGGTTTCAGGTCCGACGATTCGCCGGAGGACATTTGCGCTGAAATCGAGCGCTTACATAATCTGGCTGGACGGCAACGCGGTGACGATAAGTGGGCGCCTCGTCCTCTCGATATCGACCTGCTGCTCTACGATGACCAGGTCATCGATGATCGGCAGGTAAAGGTGCCACGTAGCGACGTCCTGGAGTACAGCTTCGTCTTGCGGCCGCTGGCCGAACTGGCACCGGACCTCGTGCACCCGGTGACCGGAAAGACGATGCAGACGCATTGGCAGGAATTTGATGCCGGCAGTCATCCTCTGGAGCTTGTCGGCGTTATCTTGTAGAGGAGACGTGATGCGGATTTTGATTGGCCTGCTGGCAATAGCCGCGCTTGCAGCTTGCGAGGGCGACGATGAATTCGCGGGACCGCAGACAGGTACGTCCGCTTGCAGCAACGACGGCCAGAAACAATTCGTATTGGACAGCCTGTATGCCTGGTACTTGTGGAACGACCTGTTGCCGGCTGGTATTAACATCGCCGACTATGCGTCGCCCGAGGTGCTCGTTCGTGATGTCACGCGAATTTTTGGCCCGCAGGATGCCAACGGCAATCCCGTTGATCGCTTCAGTTCCGTAGGCTCCGCGCAGGCCGATGCGGAATTCTTCGGTGAAGGTAAATTCGAGGGTTTCGGGTTCAGCTACAGGACTGTAGACGACGCTACCGATGACATACGCCTGAGCCGTGTATTCTCGGGAAGCCCTGCGGAAATGGCTGGCCTGGCGCGCGGACAGCGGTTTGTCAGTCTTGACGGCAGGAGCATCGCGGAAATTCAGGCGAATGAAGGCATCGGCGCCGCGTTCAGTAACGGTACTGTGGTTTTTGAGATGCGTCGCATCGACGGCAGCGTATTTTCTTCGTCGATTACCAAGGACGTCGTCACGATCGACCCGGTTCCGCGGACTCGCATCATTGACGCCGGCAACGGCGTGATGGTCGGCTACCTCGAATTGTCGCAATTCATCAGTACGGCGAATCCGATGCTGGAGACCGTGTTTGCCGACTTCATTGAGGCCGGCGTTGACGACGTCATTATCGACTTACGCTACAACGGTGGCGGCCTGGTCAGCACAGCGAACCTGCTCGGCGATTACCTGGGTGCATTCGCCAATGACAGCCTTGTTTTTTCGAAAATGCAGTTCAATGCGGATCGTGTCGATGACAACTCGACCGAGTTTTTCGAGCGGCAGGGTAATTCGATCGACCTCGGCCGACTCGTGGTCATCGCGTCGCGCGGCACCGCATCGGCGAGCGAGTTGGTTACCAATAGCTTGACGCCCTATTTCGACGTGACCATCGTCGGCGACAACACGTTCGGAAAACCCGTCGGGCAGATCGGGCTGGAGTTCTGCGAGAAGATCCTCCGTCCAACCTCGTTCAAGACTGTCAACGTCCTTGACGAGGGTGACTATTTCGACGGTCTTTCCGTCGATTGCGTCGCGGCTGACGACTTGAATTTCGGCGTTGGTGACGACGACGACCCGAACATGATCGCGGCATTGACGTATCTGAATTCAGGCGCCTGTCCCGCCGCAGCGGCGTCAGCGGGTCAGTTCAAACCGGTCTTCGATGCCGGTGTCGAGAAGCCTGACAGGCGCGGACCGCCCGAACGAGAGTTTGCCGACGCGTACTAATTTCACGACCGGCCCACGATCCACGACCCAACTTTCCACCGCGGCGTCGATCGCCGCCACCTTCAGGGCATCAGGTTGTCGGGTCGACTACCAGCCGATCGAGCGTCCACCATCGACAGCGATGATCTGACCGGTCACGTACGTCGCATCCCGCCACAGGTACAGCACGCAGTCGGCGATATCATCGGGATCACCGGGCCGCTGCAATGGCACCTGCCGCAGGATCGTCGCCTGCGCGGCTTCGCTCATGCCATCCTCGGGCCACAGGATGGCGCCCGGCGAGACGCCATTCACGCGGATATGCGGCGCAAGGTCCTTGGCCAGCGATCGCGTCAGCATTGCGAGACCCGCTTTGGCCGGGCCGTACACCGCATGGTTTCGTAACGGCCGCTGCGCGTGGATATCCACTATGTTGACGATGACGCCGCCGTGTTCCTGCAACTGCGGCGCCGCGGCCTGCGAGAGGAACAAAGGCGCCTTCAGGTTGCTGCCGACGAGGTCCTGCCATTGCGTCTCGGTGATGTTCCCGACCGGGGTCGGGTAGAAAGTCGATGCGTTGTTGACGAGGCAATCCAGGCGTCCTGCCCAACCGGTGACCGCTGCCACGAGTTTCGGGAGCTCATCCGTATCCAGCAGATCGGCCTGAAACGTCGCGGCCGATTCGCGGCGTTTCTCATTGAGCCCGGCGGCGAGCTGCTTTGCTTCGTCTTCTGAACCCCGGTAATGAATCGCAACGCGCGCGCCGTTCTCGTGCAGCCGTGTCACAATAGCCGCGCCGATGCGACGCGCTGCACCTGTTACGAGTACGACTTTATCGTGCAAGTCCTGTTTTGGCATCTGCGATCCCTGATCCTGATGGATGATGACATTCTTAAAGAGTTTGCAAGCGACATGCAACACGACGAACGATCCACCCTGCCAGGACCCGATGCGATAAGTGCCGAGCACAGTGAGCGCGTCGCGACTTACATACGCGGGCGCATGGCGGATGCGGGTGGCAGTCTCAGTTTCGCCGACTTCATGCACCAGGCGCTGTATGCACCTGGACTTGGCTACTATGCGGCGGGTTCCGTCAAGTTCGGCGCCGACGGCGATTTCGTGACGGCACCGGAGGTTTCGCCGGTTTTTGGTCGCGTCCTTGCGCGACAATGCGCCGAGGTATTGCGCGATGTCGACCGCGGATCGATTCTCGAATACGGCGCCGGCAGCGGCAGGCTCGCGCGCGACATTCTCGAAACGCTTGCAGAGCTCGATGCGTTGCCGGAGCGATACGAGATCCTGGAAGTATCGGCCGACCTTCAGGAACGCCAGCATCAGTATCTGAGCGCGGTGATGCCGGAGCTGGTTTCCAGGGTTTCCTGGCTCGACAGTCCACCAGAGAACCACACGGGGGTAGTCCTCGCGAATGAAGTTCTCGATGCGCTGCCCGTAGAGCGGTTTGTTCGCAGGGCTGCAGAGATCAGGCAACTTCGCGTCGTAACGGACGGTGATGCGTTTGCGATGGCCGAAGCACCAGCGCCTGAGACTTTGTCGAATGCGGTGCTTGCGATAGAGCATGAACTGGGCGAGCGTCTGCCGGACGGATTCGTCTCAGACGTTTCGCTCGGCGTGCCGGGCTGGCTTGCCGGGCTGGCCGATTCCTTACAGCTTGGGCTTGCGTTTCTTTTCGACTACGGCGTTACGCGACGCGAATACTACGCGCACGAACGGTCGGGCGGGTGGTTGCGCTGTCACTTTCGCCATCACGCACACAACAATCCGCTGATCCTGGCGGGCATCCAGGACCTGACCGCCTGGGTCGATTTCAGCGCCGTGGCCGAGGCCGCGTTGAGCAGCGGACTCGACGTGGCGGGCTATACGGCGCAGGCGCAGTTCCTGTTAGGTGGTGGACTCGATGCGGAGATGCAGGATTTTGCCTCGTTAGCGGTGTCGGCGCAGCTCGAATTGTCGGGGCAGATCAAAACACTTACCCTGCCGGGTGAAATGGGGGAGCATTTCAAATGCATGGCGTTGCGGCGTGGCGATGTGAAGACGCCATCGGCGTTCGCGCTGGCGGACAGGACACACACGTTATGAATGGACTCACGGTCAATCGAGGTAAGCAGTGACGGGATTGCAGGTGATCGTACTGGCGATCGTCCAGGGATTGACCGAGTTCTTGCCGATCTCGAGCTCCGGGCATCTTGTCCTCGTCCCGTATCTCGTCGAGTGGACCGACCAGGGCCTGGCGTTCGATGTTGCCGTGCACTTCGGCTCGCTCGTGGCCGTCTGCGTGTTCTTTCGTGAAGATATTCTCGGCTTGTTGCGCGGCGCC
Source organism: Woeseiaceae bacterium (assembly GCA_013001045.1). GTDB lineage: Bacteria > Pseudomonadota > Gammaproteobacteria > Steroidobacterales > Woeseiaceae > UBA1847. Next base: position 10,600 of record JABDNG010000111.1, read on the forward strand.
GCCCAGCTCCTTGGGGGGAATGCGACCTTGCCGCAGGCGAACATGGCGCTCGCCATCGGGCTCGGCACCCTGCCGGCGGCGGTGGCCGGTTTGCTCTTCGCCTCCTGGATCGAGGCGAACCTGCGTGACCCGGCCGTCATCGTGTACACACTTTCAGGGTACGGCATCTTGATGGCGCTCGCGGATCGTTTCGGAAAAAGCGAGCGCGTCATCGCCAGCGTGCGCATACGCGATGCCCTCATCATTGGCTGCGCACAAGCCCTGGCGCTGGTCCCCGGCACCTCCCGTTCCGGAGTGACGATCACTGCCGCTCGCGTGCTGGGTCTAAAGCGTCAGGACGCCGCGCGTTTCTCATTCCTGCTGTCCGCGCCCGTGATCCTGCTAGCGACTTTGTTCAAAGGCTTTGAACTCATCATGGGCGACACGGTGGTGCCGTGGGGACAACTCGGGCTAGGCGCGCTGGTTTCCGCTATTGTTGCCTACCTGAGCATCGAGTTTTTCATGCGATTCGTGAGTCGCATCGGTCTTGCACCGTTTGCGGTCTACCGCCTCGCGTTAGCTGCGGTGATTTTGTATGTACTGGTTTAGAACGCTTCCTTTATTGCTATGCGCAAACAACGCGCTTGCCATTGAGGGCTACATAATCGGCGGAGGCTTCGAGGGCGATTCGGCGGACGGGCTCTCCGCGTCCATGATCGGTGAGCTGGGCCTCACCGAAAAGACCTGGATCTCGGCGGCGGTTGCCCGGAATTCGACAGACCTCAGGTTTCGCGAAGACTTAAAGACCTGGTTCGCGGATATCGGCATCGATCACTGGTGGGACCCCGTCGGGCTTCGTGCGGGCGTGTCGTACTGGGGCGACAAGGACAGCCTCGAGTCGATGGACTGGCGCGCTTCTCTCTACTGGCGTAACGACACGTTTTCGATAGCAGGCGACTACGAGGCGCGCGAATTCACATTCGATTTGTCGACGGTCGATACGTTTCCAGCGCGGCGGGGCGGCTTCGATGCCGATGGTGTCGGCCTGACCACGCGATTCGATGTCACGGATTCGGTGAGCGTCGGCTTGTCCGGCATGAATTACAACTACGACGTTAACCTTAGGCTCGATAGCCGTCGTGGCCTGCTCGAACTCCTGTCATTTTCCCGCCTCAGCCTTATCAACAGCCTGGTCGACTACCGGGCCTATGCAACGCTCGGCATCGATGTTGGCAAACGCCGCTGGCAATTCGACGTCGGTACCTGGAAGGGTGAGGTCGATGGCTCCACGACACGAACGGCGACCGTTCGCTTCCTCAATCCGCTTGGCGATGCGGGTGATGTCGAGTTCTCACTGGGTATCGACGATTCCGAGCTCTACGGAAACGTCACGTTTTTCTCAGTGTTCCTGTATTTCTACGGCGGAAGCTGAGCGTTTGTACTGCTTCAACGCCGCTTCCCGCGCCTGGCGAATTGCAGTTGGAATCTCCGCGGCTTCGCTGGCTTTAGCAATCGCGCCAGCATCGACGCTGTCGGCCGCTTCGAACGCGCCGCGCAGGTAGTCCGCTTGCGGGTATGGTCGATCCTCGAGGCCGGCGCGCCCGCGCGCGTCCGCTTCGCACGTTAGCAAGAACTGCTCGAATCGTTGCGGGCGACGAAATGCGTCGGTTCGTTCAAGCACTTTTAGTAGCGTGCTCGCGCGCAATTCCAGCGCACGGTGGCAGTGCGTGTGGAATTCGGAGGCGAGCAGCGCGAGGTCGCGACTGGCATTCGGCACCGGCAATCGTTTCGCCACGTTGCGGATCAGTTTGCAGCCGCGTTTCTCGTGGCCGGGGTGGCTGGGCAGTTGGTGCGCAGGCGTGTTGCCCTTGCCAAGATCATGCATCAGCGCGGCAAATCGCACTTCGAGATCATCGCTTAACGCCTCGGCCTGGTCGAGCACCATGAGAACATGAAGGCCCGTATCGATTTCCGGGTGCCACTGGCTGGGTTGTGGAACGCCGAATAGTGCTTCGACCTCGGGCAGCAGCACACGTAAAGCACCACAGTCGCGCAGCACTTCAATATAGATGCGAACGTCCCGACCTCGCAGCGCTGCCTCGGTTTCCTGCCAGACTCGATCCGCAACGAGCGCGTCAACCTCACCTTCAGCAACCATCTGGCGCATCAGTGCCAGGGTCTCGGGGGCAATGCTGAAGCCCAGGTGATTGAGTCGCGCCGCGAATTTTGCGACTCGAAGAATTCGCACCGGATCCTCGACAAACGCATCGGAGACATGTCGCAGGATACGATTCTCAATATCGCGAATACCGTGATGCGGATCGATCAGCGATCCGTTCGCGTCTTTCGCGATGGCATTGATAGTGAGGTCGCGGCGCAGCAGGTCGTCTTCGATGGAAACATCGGGCGAGAAGTCGAACGCAAAGCCGTGATAACCGGGTGCCGTCTTGCGCTCCGTGCGGGCCAGCGCGTACTCCTCGCCGGACTCAGGGTGCAAGAACACAGGGAAGTCCTTTCCGACCTGTCGGTAACCCTTTGCCAGAAGCTGGTCAGGCGTTGCGCCCACGACGCACCAGTCCCGCTCCTGGTGCGGAATGCCCAGCTGTTCATCACGGACAGCGCCACCGACGAGGTATACCTGCATTGCGCAATAGTACCCGACATTCGGTGTTGACGTTTCGGTGTGCAAGCCAGCAGAGTGTCCGTATGCGAGGACGCGATTCAATCCGCCGATGCGCGACGTTGTTGCCGTTGCTGCTGTTCTGCGCCTGCGGTTCGGGTTGCTATTACATGCAGGCCGCCGCCGGCCAATGGCAGGTCATGCGAAAGAGTGAGCCCATTGACGAGGTTCTGAATGAGGCTGGCACGACGGACGAACTCGCGAAACAGCTTCGTGTCGTGCAGGCGGCGCGCCGTTTCTCAATCGAAGAGCTCGGCCTGCCGGACAACAAGAGCTATCGCAACTATGCCGACATCGAGCGCGACTACGTCGTCTGGAATGTGTTCGCCGCGCCTGAGTTTTCGTTAGAGCCAAAGCGATGGTGTTTCCCGGTCGCCGGGTGCGTCAGTTACCGGGGTTATTTTTCGAGGGAGGCGGCAGTCCGCAAGTCCGAGCAACTCGCCAGGCGTGGTTACGATGTCTCTGTTGGCGGCGCTTCTGCTTACTCGACGTTGGGAAAACTGAATGACCCGGTCTTAAGTTCGATGCTGAGCTGGGACGATACACAGCTCGTGGGCGTGTTATTTCATGAACTCGCGCACCAGGTGCTATACGTCAAAGGCGACTCCGCGTTCAATGAGTCGTTTGCCACGGCTGTCGAGGAGTTTGGCCTCGAGCGCTGGCTTGCCGCAGATGGCCGGTCCAGCGACATGGACGCTTACCGGCAACGGCGGCAGCTGCGCCGGCGACTCATGCTGCTCGTGGCGGGCGCTCGCAGTGACCTGCGTCAGACCTATGCGGCCGAGATGGCGGATGATGAAAAGCGGCGCCTCAAGTCGGCGCGACTCGATCGGCTTTCAGGTGATGCGGGCGCGATGCTCGCAGAGGCGGGCCGCAATCCGTCCGGTTGGCTCGCCGGCGAGTTGAACAACGCGAAGCTCGTGTCCATGACGCTTTATGAAGGTCATTTGCCATCGTTTCGGGCGTTGCTCGTGCAATGCGAGCAGGATATTCGCTGCTTCTATGCGAAGGCGCTCGAACTATCCCGACTCGACAAAGCCGAGAGAGACCGAAGTCTCGCCGCGCTAGCGCAGCGCTAACTGCTGCTCGTCACGCGCCGCCCGAACATGCAACAGCTCATCGGACAGGCGGCGGACCTGGCCGGTCATGCGCCAGTGGAAAATTGCCTGCGCGGACAGTACTCGCTTGACGTACTTGCGAGTCTCATTGAATGGGATGTTTTCAATCCAGACGCGCGCATCGATGCTGCCGGACTCCGGCAGCCAGCGGTCAACGCGGTGCGGTCCGGCATTGTAGGCCGCGGTTGCAAGAACCGGGTTGCCGTTGTAGCGCTCGGCCATCTGCCCGAGGTACGTCGTGCCGAGCCGAATATTGCTCGCCGGATTGGTGAGCGTGTGAAGCCCCGAGTAGGGCAGGCGTATTTGTTTTGCAACCGCACGGCCGGTCGTCGGCATGAGCTGCATCAGACCGATTGCGCCCGCCTGGGACCGAACGTCGCGCATGAAAAGACTCTCGCTTCTTGCAATACCGTATGCCCAGGTCGGCGAAATACTGGCCTCGGACGAGGATTGCTCGAACAGGTTCTGGTAGGGCAGCGGGTAGCGAATCGACAAATCATCGTATTCGCCAACGCTCGCGGCGGTGGCGATCGCACGCGAGTGCCAGCCCCAACGATTCGCAAGAATCGTGGCCTGCAATTTTTCGTCGGCAGAGAAAGAGCGAATGATCGCATCCCATTCTGAACGACCACGACTATCCTGGCCGACGAGAAAAAGCTCGCGCGCCCGGACGACCTCCGGTCGCGACTCGATCGCGGCGATCGCGGCCTCGTTCGCCAGTAACTGCGAATGATCGAGCGAATAACCCTGACCGAGTTCGTCGGCTGCCAGGAATCCGTAGTAGCTACGCTCCTCACTCAGCCTCTCGAACGCGGCGCGCGCTGCAAGCACCTGTCCCAGTCGTTGCAGGGCGACTGCGCGCCAGTACTGCCATTCCTCCGCGTCGCGTTCCGCTTGTGACATCGTCGCTACATCGAGCAGCAACGCATCCCATTCCAGATTTTTTAAGCTGGTGCGCGCACGCCAGCGCGAAACCTCGCTGTCTGCTGCCGCATCCGGCAAAGCAAGCAGCAGCTCGTACGCGCCCGGTAGATTATCGCGTGCAGTCCACAAGGCGATATGACGCGCCGTCCGAAGCCGTTGCTCCTCTGAAAAAGCAACCCGCCGGGATACGCTTGCCCATGCCTTACGTGCCGCCACGGGGTCGCGATACGTCAACCGCTCCGCCGCATAAACCAGTTGCCGACGAGCGGTGTCGCTGTCCGCTCGCCTGTGGTGGCTTTCAAGAAAATCCTCAGGGTGTGCCTGAGCTTTCATCCAGAGTGCCGCCTGTTCGACATGTTGGTCATCGATTTTCTTTGCCAGCCAACGCGCGAGCTGAAACTCGCGGGCATCGATTGCCAGCTCGTAGCGCTTGCGATACTCGGCAGTCCCTAAAAGCTCTTCTGCAGCCAGGTACTCGAAAACCGGGTCGCATTCGTCGACCTGGCTCTTACCGACCAGCCACAGGTCGAGCGCGCGACCGTTCACGCGCGCCCAACGACCGGCTGCAAGCTCGGCCTGCAGCGACAGGCAATCCAGTTTGGGGACATTCTGACCCTGGTAGTACTGCTCGTAGATCGCCTGGTAGCCATGCAGATCGCCGCTACGCGCCAACTGCAACGCATGGCGATAACGCAATTCGCGTGCCGGCCGCAGCGTACCGTACTGATTCAGGAATGCGTCGATTTCTCTGGCTGGCGCCTTCTTGATGGTCGCTCGCCAATACGTGGCCTGTAAGTCGGGCCAAAGTACGTATTGGCGCAACAGTTTGCCGTCGGTGGTCGACAAATCTTCGACTGCACTCCAGTCGCCGCGTTCGACAGCCTCGAATACGTCCATGAAGAGTTGCCGCTGTCGTTCCAGTGCCGTCGTGCCGTTGGCCGAGGCCGACGGCACAGCAATCATGCCGGCCAGAAAAGCGGCGGCGATCAATCGGCAGCAGGTGGCGACGAAACGGCGGGTCATCAGGAAGGGTACTGGCCTTGTTGAGAAAGTGGGTCAGGTAAGCTTCAGACCTTACTGATACTCAAGCGTTTCCGCAACACGCGCGGCTCGCAGTGGCCGTGCATGAAAAAGGGCTCGCGACAGCGGTCACGAGCCCTCGATACGCTATTTCGAATCGGCCTCTAGCGTATTTGCAACATTAACGAGCGGTCGCCACGTTGCACAAGCAGGAACAGGATGCGGTTGTTCTCGGCGATGGCCGCGAGATCCTCGAGATTACGCACCAGGGTTCGATTAACCGCAGTAATAACGTCGCCCGGGCGAAGTCCACGTTGTGCCGCCGGGCTGCCCGGTTCGACTTCCGCAACTTCGATGCCGTTGTCGCTCGTTGTCGAGGCTGCCGCAAACACGGCGCCTTCCAGACCCGGATGAATATCGGCACCGGTTAGCTGCTGGCTTTGCGCCTGTCCCAGCAGTGCTTTGGTCGAGCGAGTCTTGCTGTTGCGAACGTACTTGATGGCGACTTCATCGCCTGAGCGCATCAGGCCGATCGTGTTGCGCAATTGCGACGCGTCGTCGACTTTTTTCTGGTTCACCTCAACGATGATGTCGCCCACTTCGAGACCCGCCTCTTCCGCCGCCGATTTCGGCACGATGTTTGTAATCAGTGCGCCACTCTCCGCCGTGGTGTCAAGTGCCTTGGCCATTTCAGCATCGATCGTCTGTATGCCGACGCCGAGCAAGCCGCGTCGAATCTCACCGAAGTCGAGTATTTGCCCCATGATCGAGCTGGCTATTTCGGTCGGCACGGCGAAACCGATCCCGACGTTGCCACCGGATCGGCTGATGATCGCGGAATTGATGCCGATGAGTTCGCCGTTCATGTTGACCAGCGCGCCACCCGAATTCCCGGGATTGATGGAGGCATCGGTTTGAATGAAATCTTCATAACCGTCGCGGCTGATGCCGGTTCGGCCCAGCGCGCTGATGATGCCGGAAGTCACCGTGTGGCCCAGCCCGAACGGATTGCCGATTGCGATAACGAAATCGCCGACCCGCGCGCCTTCGGAATTACCGATCGGCATATCGATGAGTCCCTCGCCCTCAACCTTGATGACGGCAATGTCGGTCGCCGGATCGGAGCCGACAATTTCGGCATCGAGAATCTTGCCGTCGATCAGTGATATCTGAATGGTGTCGGCATCGGCAACGACGTGGTGATTGGTCAGGATGTAGCCTCGTTCCGCATCGACAATGACGCCGGATCCCGCACTGGCCACTTCGCGGGGCCCATGCGGCGAGTCTGGGATACCAAAGAAGCGACGAAAAGCATCGTCGCCGAGAGGATTGCTGCGCGAAACGGTTTGACTGACACGAATGTTCACAACAGCCGGTGATGCGGCCTCGACCAGTGGAGCGAGGCTGATTACGGGACGACCGCCCACGCTGTCCGGGAGCGCGGCGTGAGCTGTCGCCAGGGCGAGGGCGGCAACGAGCAGGCCGGACCAAAGTGTTTTTATAGTCGTCATCATAGCTTGTCTCAATCGATGCTCCGAAAAGTGATCAGGGTATGCGCTTGCTGCTGAATCGCCGGTGAATGCCGCGCCGGCTGGCAATTATAAGCCTATAGCGGTCGACACCGCCGAATCCATAAAAGTTCCTGCGCTCATGGCCTGCATCCGGTGCCATTACCGACCGGTGCCTGGCAGATGCCCGGGCGCGGCGACACGTCGCGCCCGGGCGTCTTCAAGATTCCCGTCAGGCGGCTTCGACGGTGATACGGCGAGCCTGGATCTCGGGCAACTTCGGAATCGAGACCTCCAGAATGCCGTTACTGCATTTTGCCGTGATGCTTTCGGCGTTGGCCGTATCCGGCAGGGTGAAGTGGCGGAAGAAGCGCCCGGAAGCCCGCTCCACGCGCTGCGCGCTTACGTCTTCCGCGGGGGGGTCGAGGCGACGTTCACCGGAAACGTTAAGGACGCCATTGTCCATGGAGACGTTGATATCCTCCGGGTTAACGCCCGGCACGTCAGCGCGCAGCAGGAATCCGTCTTTGTTTTCGAAGATGTCCACGGCCGGCACCCAGTCGGCGATCGTTCCCTCGTCATTACGGGCGCTACCGCGATGGTCGGCGAGCCGGTTCAGATCGCGATGCAGCAGGTCGACAAAGGTCCAGGGTTCAAAACGAGCTATGTTCATAGTTTTCTCCAAATCAGCTGTCGTCAATGTCAGGTCTACAAGCCCGATGTGGGCCGAAAAAACTGTCCAGTGCGGCTTAGATAAGGGCGCAATAATGCAATTCAAGTCCGTGTTCTACGGGCAAATGTGACCAGAAAAGTGGGCCTCAGGGCGGCTTGTTAGCGTCAATCTGGAGCCACTATATGTAGTGGATATGAAAATTCGCGAAAGTGTCTTTTTTTTTCGCTTGTTTTTAAAGCACTTACTCGCAAATATGCTCTAAGTTATTGTTTTACAATTTAAAACACCCCAAGAAAAATTTACCCCAAACCCTTGACAGTAGCCCGCCACGGGCATAATCTAGACTGCACTCGGGCACAACATCTTGTGTCTAAATAACGAGAGAAAGGAGGCCGGAAACGGCTCTCGTCGCGCGTTTTCTGGCCGCCGGCGAGCGGGACTCTTTTCGCTTGGGAAAAGCCGGCCATAACAAAGTTTGGGGTCTCCTTAAGGGAGTACAGGGGAGTTAGAGGACTAATGAAGTCTGCGGTACATTTGGATGCGCACGCGGTTACCGACATAGAATTTCAACCTGCATCACTGGATATCTGGGATGCGAAATATCGACTCTCGGCTAAAGATGGTACGAAGATCGATGCGTCGATCGACGATACTTACCGACGCGTCGCGAAAGCGCTCGCGAACGTGGAAACGGAGTCGAAACGCGAACACTACTTCAAGGAGTTCGTGTGGGCATTGCAGAGCGGCGCCATTCCCGCCGGTCGTATCGTGTCAAATGCTGGCGCTCAGGAGCACAAACCGGCGACGTCGACGATCAACTGTACCGTGTCGGGTACCGTCGGCGACTCGATGGACAATATTCTCAACAAGGTCCATGAAGCCGGTCTGACGCTGAAGGCCGGCTGCGGCATCGGCTATGAATTCTCGACGTTGCGGCCCAAAGGGGCTTACGTCACGGGAGCCGGGGCGTATACCTCGGGCCCGCTGTCGTTCATGGATATCTACGACAAGATGTGTTTCACGGTCTCGTCGGCCGGCGGTCGTCGTGGAGCGCAAATGGGCACCTTTGATGTCGGTCATCCGGATGTCGTGGAGTTCATTCGTGCCAAGCGCGAAGATGGGCGGTTGCGGCAGTTCAACCTGTCGCTCCTGGTGACCGATGAATTCATGCAGGCGGTGATCAACGAAGACGACTGGAAGCTCGCCTTTCCCGTCACGCCCAAAGAGGTGGAAGACGACGAACTCGATATCACCGATCGAAGCCAGTTTGTCTGGCGCGACTGGCCAGAGGCCGGAAACTACGTGGCAAATCCCGATGGGCTCGTCGCCTGCAAGATTTACAAGACGATGCCGGCACGACGCGTCTGGGAACTCATCATGGCGTCGACCTACGATTTCGCGGAACCGGGTTTCGTGCTCATCGACAAGGTCAACGAGATGAACAACAACTGGTTCTGCGAGAACATCCGCGCAACCAATCCTTGCGGCGAGCAGCCGCTGCCGCCCTATGGGTCCTGTTTGCTCGGCTCAGTCAACCTGACGCGCTTCGTTGTCAAGCCTTTCACGGATGAAGCCGGCTTTGACTGGGAGAACTTCCGCAAGGTCGTAAAGACCTTCACGCGCATGCTCGACAATGTCGTGGAGATCAACGGCTTGCCGTTGCCACAGCAGCGCAATGAAATTCAGAGAAAGCGCCGTCACGGCATGGGCTTCCTCGGACTGGGATCCACGATCACAATGCTGAGCATGAAATACGGTGAGCCGGCGGCCGTCGAGTTCACCGAAGAGATCGCGCGGCAGCTGGCGCTGGCGGGCTGGGAAGAAGCGCTCGAACTGGCGAAGGAGAAAGGTCCGGCGCCCATCATGAACGAGACCTTCGAAGTCACGGACGAGATGTTGCGACGACGCCCGGAAATGCGTTCAGACGGTTACCAGGCGGGCGACAAGGTTCCCGGTCGCATTCTGCACGCCCGCTACAGCCGCTACATGCAGCGAGTAGCCGCAGAAGCGCCTGAACTCGTCGAACAACTGGCTGAGACCGGCGCGCGCTTCACGCATCACAGCTCGATTGCACCAACGGGCACGATTTCGCTGTCGCTGGCCAACAACGCAAGCAATGGTATCGAGCCGAGCTTCGCGCACCACTATTTCCGCAACGTGATCCGACAGGGCAAGAAGACCAAGGAAAAAGTCGATGTCTTTTCCTTCGAACTGCTGGCGTATCGCGGGCTTGTCGACGCTGATGCCATGCCGGCCGGGGCGGGTGAAGGAAGCACGGAGAGCGCTGTGCCGGATTATTTCATCACGGCCGATGAGGTGTCACCCAAACAGCATGTGGATATCCAGGCGGCGGCGCAAAAGTGGGTCGATTCGTCGATCTCGAAGACAGCCAACGTACCGACCGACTACGATTACGACGATTTCAAGGACATCTACCTGTACGCCTACCAGCAGGGACTGAAGGGATGCACGACATTTCGATTCAATCCCGAGGCGTTCCAGGGCGTATTGGTCAAAGAGAAAGACCTCAAGAACACGAACTACACCTTTACGCTGGACGATGGTTCGACCGTCGACCTGAAGGGCGACGAAGAGATTGAGTACGATGGCGAGGTCCACACGGCCGCAAATCTGTTCGACGCGCTCAAAGAAGGCTACTACGGAAAGTTTTAAATGATCAAAATAGACAAGAAAATCGTCGGCTATGCGGTGAACCAGACGGCAGCCGAACAGGAAGCAGCCAAACCGGCGTACAAACGTGAGGAAGGCGGCGGCAATCGGGCCGATGTCATCCGCATGCACGAACGGCTGGAGCGGCCCGAAGTCCTGGTTGGCTCGACCTACAAGGTAAAGACGCCGGTGTCCGATCACGCGATGTACGTTACGATCAATGACATCATTCTCAATGAAGGCACGGAGCACGAGAAACGCCGCCCGTTCGAGATCTTCATCAACTCGAAAAACCTGGATCACTACCAGTGGATCGTGGCGCTGACGCGAATCATTTCCGCGGTATTCCGAAAGGGTGGTGACGTGACGTTCCTGGTGGAGGAACTCAAGGCTGTCTTCGACCCGCGTGGCGGTTACTGGCAGACGGGTGGTCGCTTCATGCCATCCATCATCGCCGAGCTTGGCCACATCGTGGAAAAACATCTCATCATGATTGGCCTGATGGCGACGCCGGAACTGGACGAAGGGCAGAAGAAGCTCATCGCCGAGAAGCGCGCCGAGTTCGAGGAATCGAAAAAGCAGCAGGATGCGTTTTCGGCGAACAACTACCCCGAGGGTGCTCAGCTCTGTGCGAAGTGCAATACGGTCGCGTTGATTATGATGGATGGGTGTATGACCTGTCTTGCCTGCGGCGACTCCAAGTGCGGCTAATCTGACGACGACTCAGGCGGCACATTACGTCGCCAAGAAAAAATGCGAAATCTGCTCACGTACTGCCATGTACGCTGCGCGATTTCGCTTTTTATTTGGCTCGTACTGCACTCACCTGAATCGCCCTCAGGCAATCTCAGGCTGCCGAATAAGTCCCAATCTGATAGATTGCGCGCGTGACCATCCGTATTCCTGATTTTTCCAAGACACACGTCGTCGTCGCCGGCGATGTTATGCTCGATCGTTACCTGTTCGGCTCCACGGGTAGAATTTCTCCCGAGGCTCCGGTGCCCGTCGTGCATGTGCACGAAACCGACGATCGTCCCGGCGGTGCCGCGAACGTGGCTGTCAACCTCTCGAGCCTGGGGGTTTCGACATGCCTGGTCGGTGTGGTGGGCGAAGACAGAGCGGCGGATTCGCTGCAGGCGATCCTCGCTGAGCGCGGTATCGTGTGCAAATTTGCGCGTGCCAAGGACCGGCCAACAATTACCAAGACTCGTGTGCAGAGCCGCGGCCAGCAGCTGATTCGCCTCGACGAGGAAAACGCTGCCTCGATGCGGGGCGATGCCATGGTCAAGTCGCTCCGGGAATCCCTGCAAGGGGCCGGCGCCGTCGTGCTGTCCGACTACGGCAAAGGCACGCTTTCTGACGTGCAGGCGCTTATCAAGGTCTGCCGCGAAGCCGGCGTTCCGGCGCTGGTCGACCCCAAGGGCAAGGATTTCAGCCGATATCGCGGCGCGTCTTTGATAACGCCGAATCAGACGGAATTCGAGGCGGTCACTGGTGTTTGTGCGAGCGACGATGAACTCGTCAGTCATGCGCGCCAGATGATTGATGATTTTGAATTCGCCGCGGTGCTTATTACACGCAGTGAGAAGGGCATGTTGTTGCTTGAAGCCGGGTCCGAGCCGGTGTTCCTCTCAACACAGGCGCGCGAGGTTTACGACGTGACCGGTGCGGGCGACACCGTTATCGCCACGCTGGCCGGCGCGCTCGCCAGCGGACAGGACCTCCCATCTGCGGCGGCCCTTGCCAACGTGGCTGCCGGTCTGGTCGTACGCAAGATCGGCGTCGCCGCGGTCACGCCCGGAGAGATCCGTGTGTCACTTCATCAGCGCGGCCAGGGCGGCCGCGGCCTGGTCGATCTGGACGAATTGCACGCGATGGTCGTTGAGTCGCGCGACAGAGGTGAGCGCGTCGTCATGACCAATGGTTGCTTCGACGTTTTGCATGCCGGGCACGTTGCCTACCTCGAGGAGGCCAAGAGTCTCGGTGATCGGCTGATCGTGGCCGTGAACGACGATGATTCGGTACGGCGGCTAAAAGGTGAGTCTCGGCCGATCAACGCGCTGGAAGATCGTTTGCTGGTTCTTGCGGGCCTGGCGGCGGTCGACTGGGTTGTTCCGTTTTCCGCGGACACGCCCGCCGATCTGATTGCAAGGATTCTCCCCGATGTTCTCGTCAAAGGCGGCGACTACACGCCGGACGAAATCGCCGGTGCAAAAGAAGTTTTGCAAAACGGCGGCGAAGTAAGAGTACTGTCGTTTCGAGACGGCCACTCCTCCAGCAGTATTATCGACAAACTGCGCGACTGACAGCTGAAGGTCAGAGGCTTCTTTGCGCTTTTTTTACAATTTCCTGACGTATCTCCTGCTGATTCCTTACACGGGTTACTGGTTGATCCGCGGCCTGGGTAATCGATCTTATTATGACCGCCTCGGACAACGATTCGGTGTTGGCTTCCCGATACTCGATGGGTGCATCTGGATTCACGCCGTATCGGTTGGTGAGGTCCAGGCGTCGTTGCCGCTCATCAGCGCACTTCGGAAACGTTTTCCCGATCGCAAATTCCTGGTAACGACCGTAACCCCGACCGGGGCCGCTCGCGTAAGAGCGGTGTTTGGCGATTCCATCCACCACTGTTACATACCGTTCGAATTTCCAGGCGCGGTGCGCCGTTTTTTCAGGTCCGTAAAACCAGAAGCGGCGTTAATCATGGAAACGGAAATCTGGCCGAACTTGTACCGTGGTTGCGGCGTGCGCGACATTCCACTGATTCTCGTCAGCGCGCGAATTTCGCCACGCTCGATCCCGGGCTATCGTAAATTATTGCCGCTCATCCGCGAGACCCTGTCGCACGGCATCATCATTGCCGCACAGAGCCAGTCTGATGCCGACCGGTTCCTGAGCTTGGGCGCCGGTCTCGAGCGCACCTGGGTGACCGGAAATATCAAATTCGATGTTGATCTTCCGCCACAGATAAAAGAGCAGGGTGCCCAATTGCGAATCGAGCTCATCGGCGATCGACCCGTCTGGATAGCCGCGAGTACTCACGAGGGTGAAGAACAAATCCTGCTTGATGCGCATCGAATATTGCTCGAGCGGTATCCCGACTTGTTGTTGGTCCTGGTGCCCAGGCATCCGCAGCGGTTTCCCGAGGTACGCGAATTTGTTGTCAAGTCGGGGTTCGGCGTCGTCTCGAGGACGGACGGAGTGACTTGTAACGCCTCCACCGCCGTCTTGCTGGGGGATACGATGGGCGAAGTGCCCTTGTTCTACGCAGCCAGCGACATCGCCTTTGTCGGCGGCAGCCTCGTACCCGTCGGTGGCCACAACATCCTGGAGCCAGCGGCGCAGGGATTGCCGGTCATTACCGGGCCTCACTTGTTCAATGCGCAGGATATTGCGGATATGTTTGCCGACAGGCGGGCCAGTCTCGTGGTCAATGACAAGAAAGAGCTGGCGAACGCGATCGCCGACCTCCTGGACCACCCGGATAAGGCGGCTGAGTTCGGCCAGCGTGGACTCGAATTGCTGCAGCAGAACAAAGGTGCGCTGGCACGGCTCATGGTATTGCTGGAGCCGATCCTGGGCAAAGCGTCGAGTTTCTAAGTGCCGGCGGCTTCTTCTTCCGCGATCGTCTGTTCGGGTGGCTTGCGCTCGGTCAGCCAGCGATCGATGCGCTCCAGGTCCTGGACCTCGAGATTGCCTGCAGCCTGTTTCAACCTGAGCGAGTTTAGAACGTAGTCGTAACGACTTTGGTAATAATTTGTTATTGCAAGGTAGAGCGCAAACTGCGAGTTCAGGACATCGACAATCGTACGCGTCCCGACCTCGAATCCCGCCTCCGTTGCCTGGAGCGCCGTACGGCTGGATGACACCGCCTGTTCAAGCGCTTTGACACGACTTCTTTCCGAGATCACGCCGAGGTAGGCATCGCGCGCCTGACGTTCGGTTTCTCGAGTAACGCGCTGTAATTGCTCGCGACTGGCGCGATGAAGATAGACCGCTTCGCGCACACGCGACGAGGTGCCGCCGCCCGTGAATATCGGCAGGCTAAACTGGACGCTTACGCTGTCCTGACTGCCGTCGCTGTCGGCCGGGATGAATGGTGAATTGTTGAAACTACGGTCGGCTTCGGAATCTGATTCGCCGCTATTGGCCACCAGTTCAATCGTAGGATAGTGGCCGTTGCGCCGAAACGAGATTTCATCGCGCGCGAGTTGTTCGTCGAGGCGGCTGGCGATGAGGTTGAGGTTCTGGCTCATTGAAAGATTGACCCAACTGGCTTCATCGTTCGGCTCCGGCGTGATTAACGGGAAGTCTTCGCCGGGGGCCGCCAATGCCGGCACATGTTCGCCGGTAATCTCACGCAGGAATTCACGCGCCGTCGCCAGCGATCGCTTGGCACTGATCTCGTTGGCAACCGATTGATCGTAGGCCGCCTGTGACTCCTGCACGGCGGTAATTGCGATCAGGCCCACCTCGAATCGTTGCTTGGCTTGTTCGAGCTGTCGCGCGATCGCCGTACGATCTGCGTGGATCGACGCGAGTCGATCCTCCGCCGCCAGAACGTCGAAGTAACGCTGCGCAACGCGCACGATCAAATCCTGTTGTGCCGCTTCGCGTTGCGCTTCTGCTTTAGCAACCAGCTTGTCGGCTCGCCGCAGACCTACAATCTGGTCCCAACGGAACAATGTCTGCCTGAGCGTGAACTGCCAGCGTCTGACTTCGGACTCGGATGCCGACGTCAGCGACCCGAGCGAACCGTCGGAATCGATCTCGACACTGGTACCGTCAAATTCCGACCGGGTCCAGTCAGCGCCGACGGATACTTGCGGCAACAACACGCCGCGCGCCTGTGGCTGGGCCTCGAGTGCGGCAAGCCGGCGAGCCTCGGCCTCGTGAATCTGCGGATCGCTCTGCAACGCTTGCTGGTAAATCTCCAACAGCGAAGCTGCCTGTGTAGTTCCCGGCAGCGCGAACGCAGCAATCAAGATTAATAACGCTTTGATATTTATTTCTTTTTTCATTTTATCCCGTTTCAGAATCTGGCGTCTGGGTGCGTTAGGTGTTTTAGTCTACTACATCACTATATCAGTTAAAATGTCCGGCTTCTGATCTTAGATGCAACAAGCGTTCAACTGGTTTCTTTATTTCGTTTTTTTTTGGCCTTGTCTAGAACGAAAACTGCGGCGGTAACGCGCCGTTCACGAGCGGCGTCAGCGTGGTTTCAAACAATGACACCGATTGCCAGTCGTTCTGTCCGGTACGTTCCACGAGTTTTGCGCGCATTGCCGGCGCATCTCCGACGACGATAAACAGTTTTCCGTCCGGGTTCAGCGCTTGGACAAAGCGTGGCTCGAAAAATTGCATCGATCCCGTGACGGCAATAGCGTCGAAACTCAAGTCAGGCAGCTCTTGCATTGCGTCCATCTTCAATAATTCCACGTTGTCGATGCCGGCGCCCGCAAGATTGCCGGCGGCCGTTTGCAGAAAGTCGTCGTAAATATCGATACTCGTAACGGTCGCCGCGAGTCTGGCAAGGCAGGCCGTCAGAAAACCGCTGCCGGTTCCGACTTCGAGAACGTGTTCGTCGCCATTGAGCCCGAGGGCCTGCAGAACACGGCCTTCCACTGTCGGTGTCATCATATGCTGCCCGTGCCCGATAGGGATCTCGGTATCGGCGAATGCCAGGGCTTCGTATCCGGCGGGTACAAAACTCTCCCGCGGCAGTTCATGTAGCGTCGAGAGCACGTCTTCGTCGTAGACATTCCAGCCACGAACCTGCTGATTGACCATCTGGCGACGTGCGAAATCGATGTTCATTATTGTTTTATCCGTAACTTTTTGAATTAAATAGAAAAAAAGAGTATTCGGGCAAGTCCGCTGTTCTTGCTGGGTGACTCATTTGGCCAACAGGTCCTGAATTATGGTGAATCGCTGCAGCGGCGTCACGTTGCTGGGATATGCTTACAGATGCTTGGTTTATCTGAGCTTTTTGTACGTAAAATCTTCGGCTGCGGAGATACTTATCGAGCCCCAATAATAACAACAAATGATCATAACCCACTCCGTTTTATCGTAACCCGGGCTCCCATGTCACCGACTCCCACTATCATTGCACTCTCGGCGCTGGCCCTGCTGGCCTTGCTGGCGATCGCAGCCGCAATGTTTGTCTGGCTGTCGCGCAGAACACTGGACCGGCGCGTCAAGCGCCTTAACGAAGAGATGTTGGCGGCATCTCGCGACGCCTCGGTCGGGCGGCGCATGACGATCCCCAATGATCCGGATACCGGTCAGCTGGCGCAGACCGTCAATCGGCTGTTCGACGCGCTCGCCGAGCGCGACGAGAAGATCCAGCGCCGGGATCAACTGTTCAAAGACTTCGCACGGACACTGCCGGAAATCGTCATCATCCACGACGAGAAGATCCTGTTGGCGAACGATGCCGCGGGGAGCCTCATCGGACTTGACTCGACACAACTGGTCGGCCGTGAAATCGCCGACCTGGTGAAACCCGCGTATCGTGCCCTTTTTCGCAAGAATGTCGCGCGACGGCTGGCCGGAGAGGACGCGCCGCGACGCATTGAAATGCAGCTCATAAACGGCAACGAGACCGGCTTGTGGGTGGAAGCACAGAGTTCAAGTATCGAGTTTCGCGGGCACCCCGCCTTGTTGACCATTGCGCGCGACGTGAGCCATCGCAAGAGCCTGGAAGTGTCCTTGTCGCGCAGCAAGCGACAGGCGCAATACACGCTGGAGTCGATATCCGAAGGGGTGATCACGACGGACAACGATGGTCGTATCGACTACATGAATCTCGCCGCGGAGTCGCTCACCGGGACGAATCGCGATGATGCCGCCGGACACCGTATTGGGGAACTGTTTTCCCTGGTTGACGATGCCGATCGGCGGCCGTTGGGCGACCCGGTTGAACGCTGTCTCGCGATGCGGCGCCGCGTCAATATGGGTCGCCGTGCCGTCATGGTCAGTTCCGATGGCGAACATGAACATTCTGTCGAGATAACGGCGTCGCCCGTGAGGGGGCCGAGCAACAGTATCTCGGGCACCGTGGTCGTATTTCATGACGTTGGCGAACTCCGCG
>JABDNG010000112.1 GCA_013001045.1 Woeseiaceae bacterium
CCGAGATGGTCATGCCGGGTGACAACGTGCAGATGGTGGTAGAGCTGATTGCGCCGATCGCCATGGAAGATGGCTTGCGCTTCGCTATCCGTGAAGGTGGCCGTACCGTGGGTGCGGGCGTGGTCGCAAAGGTGATTGAGTAACAACTGACAGAAGCCTCGATTGGCACTCGTGGAGCGCGATATCGGCAACGCACTTTGTGTCGCGAAGCCGGCTTTGTCGCAACAACGATGCCGGCACGGTTACGACAGAAACGACAGTGAGAACGAACAGGACAATTGGTGGAATGCACGGGCAGAGTGCGCACAGTTTTTCGCGTACCTGCCGCTCGCATTCTTGTTAAGAAACAGGACGCGAAAGGCCAGTAGCTCAATTGGCAGAGCGGCGGTCTCCAAAACCGCAGGTTGGGGGTTCGATTCCCTCCTGGCCTGCCATTTGAGCCACTTGGCGATTTTTTGATTATGAATGCACAGACAGAAACGAGTGAGAGCGGTGCGCTCGACATCATCAAGTTGTCGATCGCGGCAATGGCGTTGGTGGGCGGCCTCTACGCGTATTACTACTACGAGCCGCAGATTGCCCAGGCACTCCGTGTACTCATGGTTCTGGGAGGGACGGCAGCGGGCATCGGTATCGCAATGACGAGCACCCAGGGCCAGAGACTCTGGCACTTTATTCAGGGCTCGCGCGTTGAGATTCGCAAGGTTGTCTGGCCGACAAAGCAGGAAACGACGCAGACGGCAATCGCGGTATTTGTATTCACACTGATCCTCATGCTGTTTTTCTGGGCGCTGGATTCTGGTCTGCTCTGGTTGACCCGAACCCTGGTCGGCTAACGCTCCTTACCGAAAGAGATATAGAGGAATAACAGCTGTGGCCTTACGCTGGTACATCGTGCACGCCTATTCGAACTTCGAGCATCGCGTCAAGAGCGCGCTCGAGGAGCGTATTGAGCGCATGGGTTTGCAGGACAAGTTCGGCGAAATCCTGGTGCCGACCGAAGAAGTGGTCGAGATGCGCGAAGGTCAGAAGCGTCGCAGTGAGCGGAAGTTTTTTCCGGGCTATGTCCTCGTGCAAATGGAAATGGACGATGAGACCTGGCACCTCGTGAAAGAGGTCCCGAAGGTGCTCGGCTTCATCGGCGGATCCAGCGATCGGCCGGCACCGATTACGGAAAAGGAAGCCGATCATATTCTGCAGCGCGTCCAGGAAGGCGTCGACAAGCCACGGCCGAAGGTCCTGTTTGAGCCTGGCGAGGTCGTTCGCGTGACAGACGGACCGTTCAACGACTTCTCCGGAGTGGTTGAGCAAGTGAACTACGAGAAGAGCCGATTGCAGGTTGCGGTTCAGATTCTTGGCCGATCCACGCCGGTAGAGCTGGATTTCGGTCAGGTCGAGAAAGGGTAAGGGGGGCATTCTGCTTTTTATGCAGCGCCGGCAGGCCAGCAGAAAAAGCAGAATGCCCCAAAACACAGCACGAGGAGCTCGTTACAAGAGCGTTTGAACTCGAGAGGTAAATACGATGGCAAAGAAAGTCGCCAGCTACATAAAGCTGCAGGTACCTGCAGGCCAGGCAAATCCGTCTCCACCGGTGGGTCCGGCTCTCGGACAGCACGGCGTGAATATCATGGAGTTCTGCAAGGCGTTTAACGCGCAGACGCAGGGAACGGAGCCCGGTTTGCCGATTCCCGTCGTGATAACGGTATACAGCGACCGTAGTTTCACGTTCATTTCCAAGACCCCGCCCGCCGCGGTTCTGCTGCGTAAAGCAGCCGGAGTCCCGAAAGGCTCGGGGACACCCAACACGGATAAGGTTGGCAAAGTGAATCGTGCGCAACTCGAAGAGATCGCCACGACGAAGATGCCCGACCTGACTGCGGCCGACATGGACGCCGCTGTCCGCACGGTTGCAGGTACTGCCCGCAGCATGGGTATCGAAGTTGAGGGAGTGGTCTGATGGCGCGCTTGAGCAAAAGTAAGAAGAACGCTCGCGAGAAGGTCGATGCGCACAAGGCGTATGAAATCGAAGATGCGCTGGGCCTCGTGAAAGAGCTGGCGACAGCGAAGTTTCCCGAGAGCATCGATGTATCCGTCAATCTTGGTGTTGATCCGCGCAAGTCGGACCAGGTGGTTCGTGGCTCGACGGTTCTGCCGAATGGCACCGGCAAGACGGTGCGTGTGGCGGTCTTTGCGCAGGGCGATAACGCCGAGAAGGCAACGGCAGCGGGCGCCGACATCGTGGGCTTTGATGATCTCGCAGAGACCATCAAGGGCGGCGATCTGAATTTCGACGTGGTCATAGCCACGCCTGACGCCATGCGTGTTGTGGGCCAGCTCGGCCAGATTCTCGGCCCGCGCGGCCTGATGCCCAACCCGAAGGTCGGCACGGTCACGGCGGATGTCGAAACGGCCGTAAAGAATGCGAAAGCGGGCCAGGTTCGGTATCGCACCGACAAGGCCGGCATTATCCATTGCCCGATCGGTCGGGCCGACTTCGAGGTCGGCGCGCTGAAAGAGAATCTTGGTGCGTTGCTGGCTGACTTGAAGAAAGCCAAGCCCGCATCAGCGAAGGGCTCATACGTCAAGAAACTGACCGTCTCGTCCACGATGGGACCCGGTGTGTCAGTCGATAGGGCTTCCGTCGACGCATAGTCGGCAGCAGCCCAAAAGAATTTGCTTCCGCAACCCTTCTCTTAACGGCAGGGGCGCGGCGGCAGACAGCCGCAAGGAAGCGGCAATCGTCGAAGACCGTAGGCGATCAGCAAAACCTGCTGATCTTAATAGTCGCCTGCGTAGATGGTGTTACCCGAGTCAGTAGATTGAGGCTTTGGTTACCCGTCCGACAAGGAAGCACGATGCTTCCGACTGGGTGCGGATGTGGCTTGCCTCATCCGTTTTGGAAAAGAAGTAACCGTAAGCCAGGAGATTTGTATGGCACTGAGACTCGAAGACAAGAAGGCTCTTGTCAAAGAGGTAAACGCGGTTGCAGGAGATTCTGTGACGGCCGTTGCGGCTGAATACAGAGGTCTTTCTGTTGCAGAGATGACGGAGTTGCGGAAAGTTGCGCGACACGCCGGCGTATACCTGCGTGTTGTCAAGAACACGCTGGCACGTCGCGCCGTCGAAGGCACCGATTTCGAGTGTATGCAAGACACTCTTAAAGGTCCGATTCTGCTCGCGTTTGCCAAAGAAGATCCAGGTGCCGCTGCCAGGGTTATCAAAGATTTCGCCAAGGGGCACGATGCTCTGCAGGCGGTTTCGCTATCAGCCGGCGGGCAACTATTGCCAGGGTCTGATCTGGGTAAGTTGGCGGATCTGCCGACCCTCGATCAGGCACGCGCGATGTTGCTTGGCGTGTTTGTAGCACCGATGAGCCAACTGGTACGCACACTTGCCGAACCTCCTGCAATGCTCGCACGGACATTGTCCGCGCGTGGTGAGCAGGACGCGGCTTAGAACGTAATTATTCCCTGACTTGGGGAAGTATTTTTTTAGAGGAATTGGAAAAATGGCACTTTCAAACGAAGACCTGCTCAAAGAACTGAGCGCAAAGCCCATCATGGAAGTCGTCGAGCTCGTAAAGATGCTCGAAGATGAGTGGGGCGTATCTGCTGCCGCTCCTGTAGCTGTTGCTGCCGGCCCCGCTGCGGACGCAGGCGAAGCGGCTGAGGAGAAGGACGAATTCGACGTGGTTATGACCAGCTTCGGCGGAAACAAGGTTTCTGTCATTAAAGCTGTTCGGACGATCACCGGTCTTGGCCTCAAGGAAGCCAAGGACACAGTCGAAGGCGCACCGTCGACCATCAAGGAAGGCATTGCGAAGGCTGAAGCAGAAGAAGTCAAGAAGCAGCTCGAAGAAGCCGGCGCGACGGTAGAGCTGAAATAAACAGCTTGATTAAGCTGTTGCATCTTAGGATGCACGACCTGACGGGTCACAAGTCGGGCGAGCAGCCAGCCGATTTTCGGCTGGCTGCTTGCTCGCGTCTGTAATTAAAGCATTAGGCTAACGAGGACTTCTCGAATGGCATACTCATTCACTGAGAAAAAGCGTATCCGCAAGAACTTTGGCAAACGTCCGACAATTCTGGACGTGCCCTACCTGTTATCGATCCAGGTTGATTCGTACAACAAGTTCCTGCAGACGGACAAGACAATTGAAGACCGTAACGATAAAGGTCTGCACGCGGCCTTCCAGTCGGTATTCCCGATTGTCAGCTATTCAGGCAATGCGGCGCTCGAGTATGTGAGCTATCGCCTGGGCACGCCTGTATTTGACGTCAAGGAATGTCAGATGCGCGGTTTGACCTACGCGGCTCCGATTCGTGTGCTTGTGCGCCTGGTCATTTATGACAAAGAAGCCAGTGGTACGCCGAAACCCGTCAAGGACATTCGCGAACAGGAAGTCTATCTCGGTGAAATGCCGTTGATGACCAATCACGGTACCTTCGTTATTAATGGCACCGAGCGCGTCATCGTTTCCCAGCTGCACCGCTCGCCCGGCGTGTTCTTCGATCACGACAAGGGCAAGACGCACAGCTCGGGCAAGCTGCTGTTCTCCGCACGCGTAATTCCCTACCGCGGCTCGTGGCTCGACTTCGAGTTCGACCCGAAGGACTCGGTTTTTGCACGCATCGACCGTCGCCGCAAGTTACCGGTTACGATCATCCTGCGTGCACTCGGAATGAACAACGAGGAAATGCTCGACCTGTTCTTCGAGAACAACGATTTCTATCTGTCCGAGAAAGACATCAAGATGGGCCTCGTGCCCGATCGACTGCGCGGCGAAACCGCCTCGTTCGACATCAAGCTGGGCCGCAAGGTCATCGTCCAGGAAGGACGTCGAATTACGGCCAAGCATGTTCGTGACATGGAGAAATCGTCGGTCGACAAGCTGACGGTGCCGAACGACTATCTCGAAGGCAAGATGCTCGCGCACGACATCATCGACACGGAGACCGGCGAACTGCTGGCCGCCGCGAATGCGGAGCTCACGGAAGAACTCATCGAGCAGCTTGTCGCTGCGGGCGTCGAGCATATCCGTACGCTGTATGTGAATGATCTGGACCGAGGTCCGTTCATCTCCAACACCTTGAACATCGATCCTTCGACCACACGCCTCGAGGCGCTCGTCGAGATCTATCGCATGATGCGACCAGGCGAGCCGCCAACCAAGGAAGCGGCTGAAAACCTGTTCCAGAACCTGTTCTTCAACCCGGATCGGTACGACCTGTCGGCTGTCGGACGCATGAAGTTCAATCGCCGCGTCGGCCGTGACAATTCTGAAGGCGAGGGCGTACTCGACAAAGACGACATCCTTGATGTGCTGTCGACGCTGATCAATATTCGCAACGGGTACGGCACGGTTGATGACATCGACCACCTCGGCAACCGCCGCGTACGTAGCGTTGGCGAGATGGCTGAAAATGCGTTTCGCGTCGGGCTGGTTCGCGTCGAGCGAGCCGTCAAAGAGCGCCTGACTCAGGCCGAGGCTGATGGCCTGATGCCGCAGGAAATGATCAACGCGAAGCCGGTTGCGGCCGCCGTGAAGGAATTCTTCGGCTCCAGCCAGTTGTCGCAGTTCATGGATCAGAACAACCCGCTGTCGGAAGTAACGCATAAACGCCGGGTATCGGCGCTCGGGCCGGGCGGCCTGACACGAGAGCGCGCTGGCTTCGAAGTGCGCGACGTTCACCCGACGCACTACGGCCGCGTATGTCCGATTGAGACACCTGAAGGCCCGAATATCGGCTTGATCAACTCGCTGGCAGTGTACGCGCGCACTAACGCATACGGTTTCCTCGAGACGCCCTATCGGAAGGTCAAGAAGGGTAAGGTAACGGCCGAAATCGATTACCTGTCGGCGATCGAAGAGAGCCAGTTCATCATTGCGCAGGCAAACTCCGAGCTCGACAAGAACGGCAGATTCACCGAAGAACTGGTGGCCGTGCGCCATAAGAACGAGTTCACCCTGGCGGGGCCCGCTGACGTCAATTACATGGACGTCAGTCCGCGCCAGATCGTTTCAGTCGCTGCTGCGCTGATACCGTTCCTCGAGCACGATGATGCTAACCGCGCCCTCATGGGCTCGAACATGCAGCGCCAGGCCGTTCCGACGTTGCGCGCCGAGGCGCCGCTCGTTGGTACCGGTATCGAGCGTGCCGTCGCCGTTGACTCCGGTGTGACGGTGGTTGCCCGCCGCGGTGGCAACGTCGATTCCGTCGATGCTTCACGCATCGTTGTCCGAGTCAACGACAACGAGACGACAGCAGCGGAGCCAGGCGTCGATATCTACAACCTGACCAAGTACACGCGTTCCAACCAGAATACCTGTATCAATCAGCGTCCACTCGTAAAGAGCGGTGATTCAATCGCTGCCGGTGATGTGCTCGCGGATGGTCCGTCGACCGACATGGGAGAGCTGGCGCTGGGCCAGAACCTGCTGGTCGCGTTCATGCCCTGGAATGGCTACAACTTCGAGGACTCGATCCTTATCTCCGAGCGTGTCGTCAAGGAAGATCGTTTCACGACAATTCATATCGAAGAGCTGCAGTGTGTGGCGCGCGATACCAAGCTCGGGCCTGAGGACATTACCTCTGACATCCCCAACGTTGGCGACGCCGCGCTGGCCAAGCTCGATGAGTCGGGAATTGCGTTTATTGGCGCAGAAGTCAAAGCGGGCGATATCCTCGTTGGCAAGGTGACACCCAAAGGTGAAACGCAGCTCACACCGGAAGAGAAGCTGCTGCGCGCCATCTTCGGCGAAAAAGCGTCGGACGTTAAAGACACATCTCTGCGTGTGCCGCCCGGCATGGACGGTACGGTTATCGACGTTCGCGTGTTTACGCGTGACGGCGTCGAGAAAGACCTGCGTGCGCTGTCGATCGAGAAATCCGAACTGGAAAGTGTTCGCAAGGACCTCGACGATACGCTG